>DASVEG010000174.1:0-8354 GCA_036380695.1 Acidimicrobiales bacterium | reverse complement strand
GTCGAGGTTTCCGGTCAGCCGCCAGTGCTCGGCCATGGCGAACAGGGCGGCGCCGTTGGCGTCCCACTCCTGGCGCTGGCTGAAGTAGAAGCCGTCGACGCGTTGGCGATCGCCGAAGTGCTCGATGACCTCGGCCGACTGGGCGTGGAAGCCGAAACGGTCCATCGCAAGGAGGATGTACGCGGCGTCCCTGAACCAGAAGCGGTGATACGTGAACGGGCCGGGGACGACGTCGGCGCCCTCGTGGAACAGCAGCAGGAACCGGCGGTTGGCATCGACCGCGGACGCGAGCTTCCCCTCGGGGAGGACGAACCGGGTTCCGCGGTCGGTCTGCGCTCGCCATCCGCGCGCGACTGCGTCGGCGTCCGGCAACGGCGAGATCAGCTCGTGCGCCCGCCGAGCCCGCCGTTTGGCGAGCCCTCGCCGACGCGTCCGGCGCGCCGGTTCGATCGGGATCGCGACGCGCAGCGTCGCGGTGTGCGGGAGCGGGAACACGAACGCGGCCTGAGCGAGCCCGGCTTCGCACTTCACGTCGGGCAACGACTCGCCGGCGTCGCCCGACGTCACGATGTTCGCGCTGTCGCCCGCGTGGAAGGTCGACGCGGCCATGCGCGACGGACGGCGCGGCAGCAGCACGCCGGGCCTGCCGTCGACCAGGACGGTGTCGCCCTCCCCCTCCAGCGCGATGCGCTCGACGACGGCGAGGCCCTCGGGGTTGTACGGGCGGACCGCGAGCGCGACCGCGAACGGCGTCGGCGTGCGGTTCGTGATCTCGACGACGACGAGCGGCTCGTCGTCGCCCGCGACCACGTACGCGCGGTGCACGGCGTCGCCTCCTGGCACGCGCATCGCGGTCTCGACGACAGGCGTGTCGTCGACGAGCCGCTGGCGGACCGCCGCTTCGCGCGACGGCACGTGCCACCGATCTTCGGCACCGATCCACCAGTCGAGCGACCAGCCGTCGTACCACGGCGTCACGAGCCCGCGAGGGTCGACGACGGCCTTGCGGTCGGACCCGACCGTGCCGATTGCCGTCCAGTTGCGCGTCGTCACGTTCGTCAGGACGGGAAGGTGGCCACGGGGCACGAACGCGGGCGACGTCGGGTCGAGCTGGCGCTCGAGCCAGTACGGCCACACCCAGTCGACGCCGATCTGCGCGGCGGCGCGCGTGCGCACGGCTCGGAACACGGTGCGCGCACCGACGGGCAGCAGCTCGCGGGGCAGCTCGACCTCGACCGTCTCGCCGAGACGTTGGAACGTGGTGAGGTGACGGACGATGTCGTCGGTGATGCGCAGCCGGCCCATTGCCCGGCGGAGGGCCCAGTTGTAGACGCCCATCGTCAGCGCGGCGCCGTCACGTGGCGATCCCGTGCAGCTCGGCCTTGGCGCGGCGCTGCATCAACGACGGGATCACGTCCGCGGCCTTCTTGCCGTCGTACAGCACCGCGACGACCTGTTCGGCTATCGGCATCTCGACGCCGTGCCGGTTCGCGAGGTCGAGCACGGCCCGCGAGCTCTTCACGCCCTCGGCGACCATGTTCATCGCCGCGGTGATCTCCTCGATCGTGCGGCCCTTGCCGAGCTCTTCGCCGACGTAGCGGTTGCGGCTCTGCTTGCTGATGCACGTCGCGACGAGGTCGCCCATCCCCGCGAGCCCGGAGAACGTCAGCGGCTCACCGCCGAGGGCGACGCCGAGGCGGGTCAGCTCGGCGAGGCCCCGCGTCACGAGCGCGGCGCGCGTGTTGTCGCCGAACCCCATGCCGTCGGCCATGCCAGACGCGATCGCCATCACGTTCTTGAGCGCGCCCGCCACCTCGCAGCCGACGACGTCGGGGTTGCGGTACACGCGGAAGGCGTCGGTCGAGAAGATGCGTTGCAGGTCGACGCACATGCTGTCGTCCTCGAGCGCGACGACGCTCGCCGCGGGGAACCCCGCGAGGATCTCCTTGGCCAGGTTCGGCCCGGTGAGCACGCCTGCCGGATGGCCGGGGAGCACGTCGGCGACGACCTCGGTCATGCGCTTCAACGTGCCCTGCTCGACGCCCTTCGCGAGGCTGATGACCGGCACCGCGTCGCCCACGAACGGCGCGAGCTCGCCGAGGATGTCGCGGAAGCCGTGCGACGGGACGCCCATGACGACGATCGCCGCGTCGGTGACCGCCTCCTCCATCGACGACGTCGCCGTCAGCGCGTCGGGCAGGTCGAACCCGTCGAGGTAGTCACGATTGACGTGCGACTCGGTGATCGAGCGGGCCAGCTCTGGCCTGCGGGCCCACAGCACGGTCTCGACGTTCTGGCACGCGAGGGCGGCGACCGCGGTGCCCCACGAGCCGGCACCGATCACGGCGACCTTCGTCGCGCCGCTCGGCGTCGTGCGCTCCGTCACGACCTCACGTTAGACGTGCGCGCCACTCGTACACTGCCGGTCGATGGCGGCCGCCGTGCTCCTCCCCGTCAAGGCGTTCTCCTCCGCGAAGGCCCGCCTCGCACCCGCACTCGACGCGGCGGCGCGGGCCGCGCTCGCGTGCACGATGGCCAACCGCGTCGTGGCGGCCGCGCACGGCATGCCGGTGTTCGTGGCGTGCGACGACGACGCGGTCGCGCGTTGGGCGCGCGACCACGGCGCGACGGTCGTGCCCACGCACGGGCTCGACCTCAACGGCTCGGTCACGCGCGGCATCGCGACCGTGCTCGCCACGGGCGCGACGTCCGTCGTCATCGCGCACGCCGACCTGCCCTTCGCGCGCGACCTCACGTGGACGCTCAACTTCCGCGGCGCGACCCTCGTCCCCGACCGCCGCGACGACGGCACGAACGTGCTCGCCCTGCCTGCGCACGTCGCGGCGTCGTTCGAGCCTTCGTACGGGCCGGGCTCGTTCGCGCGCCACCGCGCCCAACTGCGGGCCGCGCGCGTCGCCGTCCGCATCGCCCGCGCCGAAGACCTCCAGTGGGATGTCGACGTGCCCGGCGACCTCCCCGAGAGCGCGATCGCGTGACGACGACCGTCTCGACCAACATCGACACGCCGTCGTGCGCGCTCGCCATCGCCGCTCACCCCGACGACGTCGAGTTCGGGTGCGGCGCCACGCTCGCCAAGTGGGCCGACCACGGATGCCGGATCGTGCACCTGGTATGCACCGACGGTTCGAAGGGCAGTTGGGATCCCGACCAGGACACCGCCGAGCTCGTTCGCATCCGCCAAGGCGAACAACGCGACGCGTCGCGCGCGCTGGGCGGCACGGGCGAGGTCGTCTTCCTCGGCTGGACCGACGGCGAGCTGGAGTCCGGCCTGCGCCAGCGGTGGGAGGTCGCGTACTGGATCCGCAAGGTGCGCCCCGACGTCGTGCTCGGGCACGACCCGTGGAAGCGCTACCGCTTGCACCCCGACCATCGCAACGCCGGCCTGCTCGCCGTCGAGGGCATCGTCGCCGCGCGCGATCCCCACTTCTTCCCCGAGCAGGCGATACCGCACCACCGGCCGTCGGAGCTCTTGCTGTGGGAGGCCGACGAGGTCGACCACGTCGAAGACGTCAGCGGCTACGAGGAACGGAAGCTCACCGCGCTGCTCGCGCACCGGAGCCAGTTGCGCTCGACGATGGCGATAGACGACGAGTCGGACGCACGGCAGGTGACGGCCTTTCGCGACCGCGTCATCGCGCGGCTCGAGGAGCACGGTTCGAGCGCAGGGCTGCCTCGTGGCGAATCGTTCCATCGCATCGCCCACCTCTGACGCCATCCCCGGAGACAGCGGGCGTCGGTGGCCCCGACGCGACGATGCGGGGGCCGGAGCCCCCGCATCGCGCACGTCGTTCGTCGGCGGGCTAGCGCTTCTTGGTGCTGCGCCCTGCCTTCTTGGCAGCCGACTTCTTGGCGGTCGACTTCTTGGCCGCCGACTTCTTCGCAGTCGACTTCTTCGCCGCGGACTTCTTGGCGGTGGACTTCTTGGCCGCGGACTTCTTCGCGGTCGACTTCTTCGCGGTCGTCTTCTTGACCGCTGCCCGCTTCGCCGTGGACTTCTTCGCTGCGGTCTTCCTTGCGGTCGTCTTCTTGGCCGCAGTCTTCTTGGCGGTCGACTTCTTCGCGGTCGCTCTCTTGGCAGCGGGAGCGGCCTTCTTTGCAGCTGGGCTCATGTGTGGCGTCTCGCCTTTCGCTCGCTATCTCTGGTTGTGGTGCTGGCGGCCGCTGCCGCCGTTCGGCCGGAGCCGATCTCGTTGCCGACGCGCGTCAACCGTTGAGCGCCGACTTGAATGCGCTACCCGGAGCGAAGCGGACGCCCTTGGATGCAGCGATCTCCACGGGAGCGCCCGTCTGTGGGTTACGACCGGTGCGTGCGGCACGTGCGGTCGGGACGAAGTTGCCGAAGCCAAGGATGCTCACCTTGTCGCCGGTCTTCGTCGCTTCGATCACCGACTCGACGAGGGCGGAAAGCGCGGCCTCGGCCTGTCGCTTCTCGAGCCCGGCGCGCCGAGCGATGTCATCGATCAGCTCGCTCTTGTTCAAAGCGGATACCTCCGAGGCATAGGGGAAGTTGGGGAAGTTGTGTGCAATGAAAGAGCTTTCGATGCGCGAGGTCAAGCATCCTCGGTGCGCGCATCGCAACGCGTCGTCGCGCGACGCGACATGCGCGAACGCGAATGGACGCGAAAACCCCCGGTTTGCAAGGCTTTTTTGATGGACGCGCTCCCCGATGGTTCGTACGACGTCATCGTCATCGATGCAGACGCGATGCACGACGACAGCGTGCGATTGGAGTTGACGATCACCTCGGGCGCGCGCATCGGTGACGTCGTGACCGTTCGCGCGTCGTCGTCGAAACGCGATCCGCTGCTGTTGCTCGGCGTGCCGGGAACGTTGCGCGTCGAGCGCGGAGTGCCCTACGTCGAGCTCGAGAACTGACGCGTTCGCGCGGACGCGGCGCGTGAGGTAGCTGCGTTCGACAGAGGGGTACATGCGCCACGTGCGCTGGATCATCCGGCTCGTCGCGTCGATCGTGGTCACGACGGTGACGCTCGCGGCCGGCCTCGGGCTCACCCTGGTGAGCGCGGACACGTTGCGCACGGCAACGCGTTCGAGCGACCCTCCGAACGTGGAACTGGCGCCGCTCGCGTCGCGCAGCGAGATCGTCGCGGCCGACGGTTCGGTGATCGCGAGCCTCTACGAAGAAGACCGTGTACCCGTCGAGCTCGCCGACGTACCAAAGGTCGTCGTCGATGCCGTGATCGCGACCGAGGACCACGCGTTCTTCGAGCACGACGGCGTCAGCATCAAGGGAACGCTGCGCGCGCTGCGGGCGAACACGTCGAGCGGGCGTGTCGCGCAGGGCGGGTCGACGATCACGCAGCAACTCGTCAAGAACGCCGTCCTCGACAACGAGCGCACCTACGACCGCAAGGCGAAGGAAGCGGTGCTCGCGCTGCGGATCGAGCAGGAGTACTCGAAGGAGGAGATCCTCGAGCGCTACCTCAACACCGTGTACTTCGGTGCGGGTGCGCACGGGGTCGTCGCCGCTGCAGAACGGTTCTTCGCAAGGCCGCTCGCCGAGCTTGGCGTCGCGGAAGCCGCCCTGCTCGCCGGCTTGATCTCGAGCCCGCAGACGTTCGACCCGTTCAAGCACCCCCAGCGTGCGCAGGCGCGCCGCGAGCACGTGCTCGACCGCATGGTCGCGCTCGGGTACGTCGCGCGCGCGGAGGCCGACGCCGCGAAGGCGGTGCCGCTGCCGACCGAGGTGACGACGCGCGCCGCGCAGCCGACGGATTACTTCACGGAGGAGGTTCGCCGGCAACTGCTCGCCGACGAGCGGCTCGGCGCGACACCCCAGGATCGCTTCGCCACCGTCTTCCGCGGCGGTATCCGCGTCGAGACGACGTTCGATCCCGCGCTGCAACGCGCCGCCGAGCAGGCGGTCGTGGCCAACCTCCCCCAGTCGCCGTTCACCGCCGCGCTCGTCGCGATCGACCCGGCAGACGGCGCGGTCAAGGCGCTGGTCGGCGGGCCCGGATTCGAGCAGGCGAAGTACAACCTGGCGACGCAGGGAGCCCGTCAGGCCGGCTCGTCGTTCAAGACGATCGCGCTCGCGGCGTGGCTCGCGGACGGCCGGTCTCCCGACGACGTCGTCGACGCCACCGCGCCGTGCTGGTTCGAGCGCCCGCCGCCCGAGATGATCTGGAACGTCGACAACTACGACGGCGGCAGCAGCGAGCAGGTCGTCACCACGTTGCGCGAAGCGACGGTGAAGTCGTCGAACTGCGCGTACGCGCGGCTGGCGCTCGTGCTCGGCCCGGAGAAGATCGCGGCGATGGCCCAGCGCCTGGGCGTCGGTCGCAAGGTGCCGCAGGTGCCGTCGATCGTCCTCGGCTCGGGCGAGGTGTCGCCGCTCGAGATGGCGTCGGTGTACGCGACGCTCGCGGCCGACGGCGTGCGCCACTCGCCCTTGTTCATCCGGCGGGTGCTCGGGTCGGACGGCAAGGTGCTGTTCGAGAACGCGCCGACGTCGGAGCGCGTGCTCGAGCCCAACGTGGCGAGGACGATCACCGACGTGCTGCGCGGCGTCGTCGACCGCGGTACGGGCGCCCGCGCCCGCATCGGCCGGCCGGCCGCGGGCAAGACGGGCACCGCGCAGGAGTGGAGGGACGCGTGGTTCGCGGGCTACACGCCGCAGCTCGCCGCCGCGGTGTGGATGGGCAGCCCGGCAGGGCAGTTGAGCATGACCGGCGTCGCAGGCGTGAACGTCACGGGCGGGTCGTTCCCCGCGCAGATCTGGGGCGCGTTCATGGGCACGGCGATGGCTCCCCTGCCGGTCCTCGACTTCACGCCACCCGACGTGGCCGCGTGGCCCGCGCCGAACGCCATCGGTGGACTGCCGCCAGGCGTGCCGCTCCCGCCGGGGATCACGCTGCCAGCCCCGCCGGTTCCGCCCGAGCTGGTGCCCGGCGCGCCGGTGCCGCCCGGAACCGTCGATCCCAACGCACCTGCCCCCGAACCCGGCCCTGCGCCGGAGCCGACCACCACGACCACCGAGCGGCGGAAGGGCAAGCGGTAGGTCGCGTTAGGTCGCGTTAGGTCGCAGCGGGAGTGCGCTCGCGGGCGCGCCGCGATCCGGCCGCGTCGATCGCGAACGTCAACACCGCGGCGACCGCGAAGCTGAGCAGCGACGCGCTCGCCCACGTCGGTACCGTCAGCCCGACGTCTTCCCGGCGGTCGACCCAGAACCCCGCCCACGACGCGACGAGGCCGGGGTTCACGAGCTGGTACGTCACGAAGCCCGCGATCCACGGGACGAACATCGCCCAGCGCGTCCGCGCCGCGTCGCCGACGTCCCAGGTCGACCTGCGGAACAGGAAGTAGTCGACCGCGAACGTGCCGAACAGCGGGACGAAGACCGAACCGAGCAGGAACAGGAACGACTCGTACTGGATGTAGTCGTCGATGACCAACGCGAGCGCGGTGGCGACGACGCCGACGACTGCGACACCGATCCGTCGGTCGAGCCTCGGCGCGAGGTTCTGCGTCGAGACGACGGTCGAGTACACGTTGGCGAACACCTCGTCGAGCTCGTCGACGACGAGGATCAGCAGCGCGATCGTGCCGGCCGGCACCGCGAGCAGCGAGGCGATCACGTCGTCGCCCGCCTCCCCGCTCGACGTGGCCAGCACGCCAAGGAGGAAGAACGCGATGGTGGCCGCGCCGTAGCCGAGCGCGGCGCCGCCGAATGCGGCCCGCGGCGAGCGCGAGTGGCGCGTGTAGTCGGCCGCGAGCGGGATCCACGAGATCGGCAACGCGACGACGATGTCGACCGCCTTCCAGAACGCGCGCCACGACCCGTCGCCGAGCGCGGGCTGCGGTTGCCGCAGGACGTGGAACAAGAGGTACGCGCTCGACGCGACGACGGCCCAGACGGCCACGCGCTTGAGGTAGCCGCGCACCACGCCCATCGGGCGCAGCGCCATGAACGTCGCCCCGCCCCCGGCTGCGATCACCACGAACGGCCGGATCGAGTCGTCGACCAGCCGCGAAGCCGCGCCGGCGATGACCACGAGCTCGACGACGGCCCACCCGAGGTTCTGCGCGACGTTGGCGGCGGTGGGCACGGCCGAGCCGCGCCGGCCGAGCAGGCCCCGCACGAGCACCATGGCCGGGGCGCCCGTCTCCGCACCCGCCTGCGCGGCGAGACCGAGGAGGATGTTGCCGACCACCGCGCCGACGAGGACCGCCGCGATCGCGGCGCCGAGCGAGAGCGCAGGCAGCGACGGGTCGGGCGCGAGCACGAAGGTGCCCGCGACGACGAGCAGCAACGAGATGCCGAGGTTGCCCCACAACGACAACTGGTCGACGAAGCCGAGCAGTCGCGGCGCCGG
>DASVEG010000173.1:0-11669 GCA_036380695.1 Acidimicrobiales bacterium | reverse complement strand
GGGCGACGTACAGCTCGCCGCCCGTCGAGACGTCGATGTGCATGCCCTCGTCGTGCGCGAGTGCGGCCATCGCCTTGCACAGAAAAGCCTTGGACGCGTACGCAACGCCGTCGCCCCAGGCGGCCACCGCTTCGCGGCACCGAGCCCTCAGGTGCTCCTCGTCGTAGACGAACAGCGGCGTGCCGTGCAGTTCCGCGAGGTCGAGCACGTCGACGCCACCGATGCACAGGCGGCCGTCCGCGGTGACCGTCGACGTCATCGGGAGCAGGTGGCGCGGCAGCGCGGACGAATGGGGCGGCATCGAAAGAGAGTTTGACCGACCCTTCTGGGCTGTCCGACGATGAGTCATGGCAAACCCGGTCGCGCTCCTGCACGAGCGCCTGAGCGCAGCGATCATCACTGCGCTCGGTCCAGAGCTCGCAGGAGCCGACCCGGTGTTGCGACGCTCGGCGCAGCCGCAGTTCGGCGACTTCCAGGCCAACGCGGCGATGGCGCTCGGCAAGCGATTCGGGCGCCCTCCTCGCGAGATCGCGCAGGCGATCGTCGACGCCCTCGACGCCGGCGACATCTGCTCGAAGGTGGAGGTCGCGGGGCCGGGGTTCGTGAACCTGACGCTGCGCGACGACGTACTGGGCGGCGTGGTCGAGGCGCTGTTGGAAGACGAACGGCTCGGCGTGCCGGTCGCGCCGTCCCCGATGACGGTGGTCATCGACTACTCGCATCCCAACGTGGCGAAGGAGATGCACGTCGGCCACCTGCGGTCGACGATCATCGGGGACGCGCTTGTGCGCGCGCTCGAGTTCCTCGGCCACACCGTCGTTCGCCACAACCACATCGGCGACTGGGGCACGCCGTTCGGGATGCTGATCGAGCACCTGCGCGACCTCGGCGAGGAGAAGACGGCCGAGACGCTTTCCGTCGGCGACCTCGACGGGTTCTACAAGGCAGCTCGCGTCAAGTTCGACGACGACCCCGACTTCGCCGATCGTGCACGCCAGCGCGTCGTCACGTTGCAGTCGGGCGACGAGGAGACGCTGCGAATGTGGCGCATCCTCGTCGCCGAGTCGACGCGCTACTTCAACGCGGTGTACGACCGGCTCGGCGTCACGCTGACCGACGACGACATCGTCGGCGAGAGCTTCTACAACCCGTGGCTCGACGAGGTCGCACGCGAGCTCGAGGCGAACGGGCTCGCCCGCGTGGACGACGGCGCGCTGTGCGCGTTCCCCGAGGGGTTCGTGGGCCGCGACGGAGACCCGTTGCCGCTGATCGTGCGGAAGTCCGACGGCGGCTACGGCTACCAGGCCACCGACCTCGCGGCCGTTCGCTACCGCGTGCGCGACGTCGGGGCCAACCTGTTGCTGTACGTCGTCGACGCCGGGCAGGCGCAGCACCACCTGCCGATGGTGTTCGCCGTCGCTCGCGACGCGGGTTGGCTCGGCGACAGCCGGCCGCAACTCGTGCCGTTCGGGCTCGTGCTCGGCGACGACGGCAAGCGGTTCAAGTCGCGTTCGGGCGACAGCGTGAAGCTCAGCGACCTGCTCGACGAGGCCGTCGAGCGCGCCGTGGCAAAGGTCGCCGAGGCGCGGGTCGAGGTGCCTGCGGACGAGCGGGCGGCGCTGGCGCGATCTGTCGGCATCGGCGCGTTGAAGTACGCGGACCTCTCCAACGATCGGGTGAAGGACTACGTCTTCGACTGGGACCGCATGCTCGCGTTCGAGGGCAACACCGGCCCGTACTTGCAGTACGCGCACGCCAGGGTGCGCTCGATCTTTCGTCGGGCCGAGGGCGTGGGCGGCGCTGGCGCCGCGGGCGGGGGCGCGGGCGCGGTCGTCGTGCGTGAGGACGCCGAGCGGGCGCTGGTGTTGCAGCTCCTCGCGTTCTCCGACGCGGTGGACGGTGTGGCGGAGCATCTGCAGCCGCACCGCCTGTGCACCTATCTCTTCGAGCTCGCGCAGGCGTTCACGTCGTTCTACGAGTCGTGCCCCGTGCTGCGCGCCGACGACGAGGCGACCCGGGCGTCGAGGCTCGCGTTGTGCGAGGCGACGGCCCGCACCCTCCGGTCCGGACTCGGGTTGTTGGGCATCGACGCCCCCGACCGCATGTAGCGATGGACGCGTGGCTCAACGGGTCGAGGGCGCCGTATCCGCCGGTGCCGACTCGCGGGGTGCTCGAGGTGGGAGCCGGCGGCGTGGTGTGGCGGGCCGGGCGGCCGCTCGCCGATCGGATGCTGGTCGCGGGTACGTCCACGGTCGCGGGCGACATCGTGCGAGGTGAACCGACGCGGATCGACCTGGCGGTGGAGTCGAACGTCCTCGTCGTGACCGACGTCGAGGACCCCGAGCCCGAGCTCGTCCTCGGCCTCGCCAACGCCGACATCACGATCGTCGCGGCCTGACGCGGTCCAACCCGCCGTCGACGAACGGGTGCCGTCGCTTTTGGCTACAACGTGGGCTGTGGCCCCACTTTCTGGCCACAAGCAGTGCCCGGCAAGGATCCGGTCAGATCTCCCGGACGCCGCCGCTGAGCAGGTCGCCGACGCGATCGAGAAGCTCGAGCGGGTCGAAGGGCTTCGTGAGGTAGTCGTCGGCGCCCATGTCCTTGCCCGCCTGCACGTCGGACGCCTGCGCCTTGGCCGACAGGAGGATGATCGGGATGTCCTTGGTGTCGTCCGAGCCCTTGAGCGCCTTGGTGACCTGAAGGCCGTCCATCCTCGGCATCATGATGTCGAGCAGGACGATGTCGGGGCGTTCTGCCTGGGCTTTCTCGAGGCCCTCGACGCCGTCGCTGGCGGTGACGACGGTGTAGCCCTCCATCTCGAAGTTCACCTGGAGGAGCTTGAGGATCACCGGGTCGTCGTCGACCAGCAGCACCTTCGCGTCGGGCACGACCGCCATGGTAGGCGGGCCGGAAGGACGGAGGGACTACGCTGGCAGCCCTGTTCCCGCCCTCGTAGCTCAGGGGATAGAGCATCGGCCTCCGGAGCCGGGTGCGTAGGTTCGAATCCTACCGAGGGCGCCCTGAGGGTTCGCTGCGCATACGAACGGGTCCGACACGGCCGCCCCGGCGGGCAGCGAGGGCCTGGTCGGTGGCGGTGACAGCAACCGCCGCTTGCCGCGACCCTGCACCGCAGGTAGTCGCGAGTTGCATCACCGTCCTGCTCCGTTCGGCGAGGATCGACGACCGCTCGGTCCGACGCCCGCGTACGCGCTGCGCGCGCGTGCCGAGGAGCCGAAGCGCACGTCGCGAAGGAACGAGCACGGCTCACGGCCAGATCCGAGACCCCCGCGACCCGTTCACGAGTCGACTGGTGCCCGTGCGACAGGCTTTCGCCAGTCGGAGCCTCGTGCCGTTCCGGCTGATGGAACTCAGGCAGATTCAGCCCGCACTGTGCAACGAGTCTGACCTACTCCCGACGCCGCATAAGAACGAGTAATCCCTTCCCCCGATTAATCGTTTCGACTGCGGTTGAATCACGCCGCAACAGTTCCCGCAGGACGAAGCTCTTCGGTCGCGCCAGCCTGTCTACGCTGACCGCAACTAGCCACACCTCACCCTAAGAATCCCTCGGTCGCGCCATATCGCCGACATGGCGACGTCCTTACGATCTGAACAATGGCGGACATGGCGGGTGGACGGATGCAAGGCGCGTGTCGACGCAGAGGGTGGCGCTTGGTCGTGGGCATGACTTGCGTCGGAATCGCGGGGATCGTTGAACCCGTAGTGCCACGCTGACCGCAAGTGCAGCAACGGCCGCCACGGAAGCCGAGCTCGCGGACGCACGGCGGTTTCGAAGCGACGTTGGCTTCCCCGCGGATGACGCGCACCTGCGGCGAGTTGCCGCCGAGCGGGGCGGGGCGCCGCGCCCGTTTGGCGTGCCGCTGACCGTGCAGGAGGAGGCCGAACTACAACGCCGCAACGAGGTCGCCCGCGGGATCGAGGGCCTCGATGACGAACTGGAAGCCACGCCAGGATTCGAAGGTGCGTTCGCCGGGCTTTGGATCGACCATGCGGCAGGCGGTGATATCACCGTGGCGTCCGCGGGTGCCGCGGATGTCCCCGAACTCGTCGCCGCAGCGCGGCGACGCGCCACGCATGGAGCGCGCGTTAAGGGCGTGACCGTCGCTCACTCGTTGGCGGAGCTTCGTCGCGCGCATCGTGCGCTTCACGACGCGGCGGCAACGCTTCGCGACGAGGGCGTCGAGCTGTCGTTCATCGAGACCAACATCCTCGACAACCGCGTCGATGTGGGCGTGCTCGCCCTTGACAATGCGAAGACGGACCGCATCCGCACCGTCGCGAGCGAGCCGTTCGTGCACCTGCACCCCGGTGGCCACGTGCATCGCCAAGACTCGAAGTCCAACAGCCCGGGCCCGTGGAAGGGCGGAACGCAGATACACGGCCCGAGTGGAAGTTGCACCGCGGGATTTGGTGCCATCGAGTTCACAGACCCACCCCGGAAGTACGTGATCACCGCAGGGCATTGCAACGGACTCACCACCGGCGGGCAGTTCCGCCATAACGACTCCGGCAGCACGTATCCGCTCGTCAAGAACACGGGCGCGTACCCGGATGGGTTCGTAACGGCGGATGCTGGGCTCATCGATGTTCGGGACGGGCTCGCGGGCAACCTCATGGTCAAGGACCCAACTCAGAACGGCTGGGTAAGGGGCGTGCAGTCGAGTGACGTCCTGAACCAGACCGTCTGCATGAGTGCCGGCTTCAGCACGACGCCCTGGCGGTGCGGCACGCTCCGGGCGAAGAACGTCGAGGTGCTGAACCCGGGTGGACCACCGTTCATCAATGTCCGTCGCGCCAGCTACGGCAGTGTGAGCGGCGACAGCGGCGCCCCGGTGTACTCCGGGCAAGGCCTCGTTGTGAACGGGGCGCTCGAGCTCACCGGCACCGGGGTGCACCTCGGCCGGACGATCGACAGCTCTTACGCGCTCTACAGCTTTTTGCAGAACGCGGCGACCGAGCTCGGCGTGCTGGTCATCACGTCCAGTCAGGCGAACCGCGTCATGATGCGCCACTCGTTGAAGTGCCTCGACGTGCCCTGGGGCTCGTCGGACAACGGCGTGGTTGTCCAGCAGTGGACATGCCATCCGGGGACCATGCAGTGGTTCGAATTCGTCCCGCGGTACCAAGACTGGTATCTACGGTCCACCCCGAGCGGGAAGTGCGTAGACGTCTCAGGCCCATCGACCGCGAACGGCGCGCTCATCCACCAATGGGAGTGTTGGGGAGGCGACAACCAACGCTGGCGCCTCGTCCAAGAGAGCGGCGAGCACTTCTCGCTCCGAGCGCGGCACAGTGCGAAGTGTGCCGACATCGAAGGCGTGCACCAGCACGACGGGGCACGCCTACACCAATGGGACTGTTACAGCGGCACCAACCAACAAATGCTGTACTTCTGACCTTGAGGAGGATCGCCACGCTCGGCCTCGTCTCCGTGGCGCTCGTCGCCTCTGCGTGCGCGGCCGATGCGCGACGATCGGACGCAGTGGACGACGTGCGCCTCGTAATCGAACCGAATCCTCCAGCGTCGGAGGGCATCGGCAAGCTGTTGGTGATCGCGCCCGATGGAGTCGACGCCATGTGGGGCACAGCCGCATCCCTCAGGCCGCTCGATGGGCCCGCGACCCACGTGCTCGTTTCGGCCCCGACACCACACCAGGCGCAGACGTACCGCCTCGACGAGGCGACGAACGTAGCCCTCCGCGACATAGGGCATTCTGCCAACATCGCTCCGTTCGTCCGCTTGCCGTCGCTGCCTCCTGGCGACTACCGCCTCGATCGGACCGTCACCGTGACCGACGCTTCGGGCGAGCGTCGCGAGCGAGTTGCGACCGTCGCTTTCACGATCGACGATTCGTAGGGGGCGAAAGACCCGTTGTCGTCGGATCTTGTGGACTGACTCGCGGGGCGTGCACAACGGTCGACGCTCCGGTACGTGCCGGAACGTCGGCACTTGTGGCCTATCGGATGATCACGGTCGCTTCAATCGTCAGCGACCGACTACGTCCACTGCGATGTTCGTATGGGTGCGCTCCCCTGCCGAGGGCGCTCCGAGGGCGCGATGCGCATACGAACGGAGGCAGCGCCTCCCGACGACCCCGGACGACGAGGCATTTGTCGGCGTCAACGACGGCTCGGCAAAAATGCCAGTGTCAGTTCGCTCCGCCAGGTTGTTCGCCTCGAACCGATTGTTCGAGCGCTCCGAGGAACGAGTTGGCAGGTGCGTCGATCGCTTCGAGCGACCATCTCCGCAGGAGCCGGTCCGCGAGCGACGAGCGGTACGGCACGGCCCAACCTCCGGAGGGGACGACCGACGGCATCGAGCAGCCCGACGACCCTCAGGTCACGCAGCGACGGCCCGGCGACGAGGAGCGGCTTCCGGCGCATGGTCTCGATCACGGCGACCAGAGCCGCGGCCGCGCCCGAGGGAGGTCGACGAGGTCGTGATCAGTCAGTACCAGCGTTGCGGGCCGTTCGAGTGTGCCGTGAGGCTTCACGATGGCACGAGCAGGCAGATCCTTCTCGACCTCAGTCGCGATGATTGGCACGTCTCCCTCGACTGCCTGTTCGAGGAGCGAAAACTGAACCTCTGCGGCGCTCAGGTAACGGATGCACCACGAAGGCGCGTCTCGACGGTCATGAAGGGCCCATGCGGGCAGAGAGGACCCGACTCGCGATGTCACCGTCGCCTGCAACCTGGGCGGTGGAGCTCCGCAGTGGCGCCGCGCCGGCCGCGATGGCGAGGATTGCCGGGAGAGTTCCCGACACCGTGGCGTCGGGACGCCCGTCGTGTCCGGGCGTCACCCGCCGTCCCCGCATCGAGCCGACAACGGTGACCTCGACGCCGTCGACATCGAGGTGGACGCGGCCCCGAGGAGACGGTCGGCCCTCCAGCAGCGCCCGCAGCGCAAGCGGTGCCCACCGTGGTTCGACCAGGTCGTCTCCGGGTCCGTCCAGCATCCACCGGCTACCCCAGCGGATCAGCTCGAAGACGACGGGCTCGAGGCCGCGCCCCGCGTCGGTGAGGCGGTATTCGACGCCCTTGGATCGCCGCGGCGCGTCATTCCGCTCGACCAGCCCATCGGCGCGGAGCCCGTCGAGCCGTTGCGTGAGAAGCGAGGGACTGATCCCGCCGAGCGCGGCCTGAAGCTCACGAAACGTTCGCTCCCCAGGCAGGAGCTCGCGGACGACGAGGAGCGTCCAGCGATCACCAACGCGGTCCAACGATCGCGCCAGCCCGCAGAACTGGCCGTACGACTTGCGCTCCGCCATCCTCCGCATTCTACTACGGAAACAAAAGTAGTTGAGGAGGAAGCGTAGTGCGGGCGAACAACGGCGTTGCGTACCGGCGAACCGGCAGCGGGCCAACGGTGGTGCTGCTCCACGGCATTCCCGGCCAGGCACGGGCGTGGGAGCGAGTCCACGCCGAACTCGGCGCGACCTTCGATGTGGTCATCCCGGACCTCATCGGCTTCGGCGACAGCGAGCGACCCTCAATGCCAACGATCGACAACGTCGGTCCATCCGCCCAGGCGGCGCGCCTCGCGGAACTCCTCGACGAACTCGGCGTGCCCCGCGCCACCGTCGTCGGCCACGACTTCGGTGCGCCCGTCGGGGTCCTGCTCGCTGCGAAACGGCCGGACCTCGTCGCGGCGTTGTCCCTGCTTGCAGGCAACACTTTTCCCGACACGCCCATCCCGTTTCCGCTCTCCCTCGCCACGATCCCCGTAGCAGGCGGCCTGTTCTCGCGACTGCTCTTCTCGGCGCCGTCCCTCAGGCTCATGCTCCGCCAAGGGACCGGCCCGGGCACCGCGCCACCGGATGCGCGCCTCTACCTCGGCGACCACCGGCAGTGTCGAACGATCGCCACCATCTTCTCCGGCGCCCTGACCCGACTCGCCGAGCTGTACGACCCGGTCGCCACCGCCCTCGAAGGCATCGACGTCCCCGTGCTCGTCGGATGGGGCGATAGCGATCCCTTCTTCCCGCTCCAACAGGGGGAGCGCACCGCGGCTGCCGCCGGCGGCCAGTTACGGGTCTTCCCCGGCGCGGGCCACTTCCTGCCACACGAGCGGCCGGCCGAGGTCGCCGGGGAGATCGCCGCGTTCGCCGCCGCGTCGAAATGAACCGAACAGCTGCAGTCGAGCTCGCAGCCGAGGTCGCCGAGGCGCACGCCAGCACGACTCTCGCCGCCGCCGACCACCTCGACGTCTCGTTCTCCAGCGGCGGACTCGCCTTCACCGCCAAGGGCCAACCCCACGCCCTGGCGCGCATCGACGCACGCCTCAACCCGCTTCGCCAGGAACTCTCGCTTGCGGGCGATTCGCCACGTCCCTGGCGGGTTGATGTCGGCGACAGCGAAGAACTGAAGCTGCGGCTCGCGAAGCTTCGTTCATCGTCGCGACGACTCCGCTGGCAGCCCGAGGATCTCGGCGTGTTCGCAGCAGCCGCCATCTGGACCTACATGACGCTGCCACTCCTGCTCGACCGCGCCGAGCGCGTCCACCGGCTGCCCGACGCCGGCGGTGCCAGGCGGCTTCGCATCAAACTTCCCGCCGACCTCGCCGGGCACGGCAGCGTGCAGACATTGCACATCGGGCCCAACTCGTTGATCAGCCGACATGACTACACGGCGACAGCCTTCGGCGCCTGGGCGCGGGCCTCGCAGCAGATCACCTCGTACGAGACCTTCGACGGCGTACCCATCGGCACGAGCCGCGTCGTCCGCCCGCGGCTGGGACGACCGCTTCCCGCCCCCACACTCGTGTGGATCACGATCCACACGATCCGGGTCGCGAAACCAAGCTGAGCCACCCGCAGGCGCAGCCCCGGCGGGCCTCACCCTCTCGCCGAGGAGCACGCGAGTCACGAAGCTGTCGGTGGTGCCCTCCCCTGCCGGTTGCGCCTCGACCACGCGGGACTCTCCGACGACGGGACAGACTGGCGCCTGTCATGACCGCCGCTCTGACGCTCGCGCGTGAGGCATTTGCCCGTCAGGCTTGGACGCAAGCGCTCGAGGCGTTCGCGTCGGCTGATCGGCTTCAACGCGTCGACCATGAGCGGTTCGCTATTGCGGCGTACCTCACCGGCGCGGATGAAGAGTGCGAGCGGGCTTGGGATGCTGCTCACCGCGCCGCCCTCCACGACGGTGACTGCGCGGAGGCGGCGCGCTGCGCGTTCTGGCTCGGGCTGTGCCTGATGTTGCGAGGCCAGATGGCCCAGGCGGGTGGGTGGCTGAGTCGTACGGAGTCCCTGGTCGCCGAGGCCGATGCCGACTGTGCTGCGTCCGGCTACCTCCTCATCCCCGCGGTTCTCGGTGCACTCCACGACGGTGATCCCGAAGGCGCGCGCGACCTCTCACTGCGCGCCATCGACATCGGGAAGCGGTTCGGTGACGCGGACCTGCGCGCGTTCGGGGTGCTCGGGCTCGGTCAAGCGCTCATCGCTCTCGGCGACACGGCCCGCGGCACCACTCGTCTCGACGAGGCGATGGTGTCGGTCACGGCTGGCGAGGTCGGCCCGATCACCTCCGGCATCGTGTACTGCGCCGTGATCCTCGAGTGCATGGCGCTGTTCGACTTGCCGCGCGCCGCCGAGTGGACCGGCGCGCTCAGCGAGTGGTGCGACGCGCAGCCCGACCTCGTTCCGTTCCGCGGGCAGTGCCTTGTTCACCGTTCGCAAATCCACATGGTGGGCGGGCAATGGGCTGACGCCATCGCCGTCGCCAACGCCGCGTGCCGACGCTTGACGGACCCGCCGCATCCGGCGCTGGGGCTCGCCTACTACCAGGAGGGGGAGCTACATCGCCTCATCGGTGCGATCGAGGAGGCGGAAGAGGCGTACCGCAATGCAAGTCGACACGGGCACGACCCGGTGCCCGGGTTGGCCCTGCTCCATGTGGCGCGTGGCGACATGGAGGCGGCAGCGGCAACCATCCGCCGGACGATGCACGAGAGCCGTACTCCGGCGCTGCTGGCCGCTGCCGTCGACATCCTTCGCGTGGCCGGCGACGTCGCTGCGGCACGGGCGGCGGCGGATGAGCTCACCGCGTTGTCGCGCGCGACGCCGTCGGCTGTCCTCGGGGCAATGGCAGCCCAAGCGCGCGGCGGCGTGCTCGTGGCCGAAGGCGATCCCGTGGCGGCGCTCACCGAGCTTCGGGCCGCAGCCAAGACGTGGCAGGCGTTGCGCATGCCGTACGAAGGTGCGCGCACCGCAGTACTCCTCGGACTCGCCTGCGCGGCCCTGGGCGATCGCGGCGCGGCAACGATGGAGTTCGACAACGCTCGCTCGACCTTCGCCCAACTCGGCGCCCGCCCCGACCTCGACCGCCTGGACGCGCTCACGGGCCCGGCCACGGTCTCGAGGGACGACACCGGGTTGTCTCAACGCGAGCGCGACGTGCTCACCGAGCTGGCCTCGGGCAAGACGAACCGCCAAATCGCGTCCGTGCTGCACATCAGCCCGCACACCGTCGGGCGCCACGTCGAGAACCTCTTCACGAAGCTGGGCGTGACGAGCCGTGCTGCGGCAACCGCGCGCGCCTACGAGCTCGGCCTCATCTCGCGATAGGGCGTTCGCCCTACTGACGCATCGCCTCCAAAATGGGGCGTCCCGGCGATGCCCGAGCACGACTCCTCCGTCATCGTCGAGGCATGACCACATTGCGCACCGCGCCCATCGATCAAGAGACGGTCGACAGGCTGAGCGCCGGCTTCCACCGGTGCTTCGCCGAGTTCACCGTCGCCGACGGGCTGTTCTCCGACGAGACGTTCTTCGATCTCCTGCCGCCCATGTGGCGGTTCCAGTTCGAGGGTCCTGGCTCGGCGTTCGCCGCCCAGCTCCAGTCGATCGCCGAGGGACCGGTGGGGATCGAGATCGTCCGCACGATCCCCACGGCCGCCGGCTTCGTCACCGAGCACGTCGAGACGCAGCACACCCCCAAGGGCGACCTGACGGCACGCCGCATCCACCTCTGCGAGGTTGCCGACGGCCGTATCACCGCCGTGACCACGTACTGCAACGGCGGGTGGGACCGCGACCTGCGGACCCGCCACGCGGCCGAGGCGCCGATGGTGCGGCCATGAGCGACGTCTCGTACCGCAGCTTCACCGGCACGGGCGCCGAGAACTACCAGCGCTACTTCGTACCCGCCATCGCGACCCCGGCGTCGGCAGGCCTGCTGGCCGCGGCCGACCTGCGGCCAGGGCAACGCGTCCTCGACGTTGCCTGCGGCACGGGCGTCGTCGCCCGCCTCGCGGCCGAGCGCGTTGGCCCGACCGGTGCCGTCACCGCCATCGACGTGGCCGCCGACATGATCGACGTGGCCAGAGCCACGGCCGCGCCGGAGTCGCCGACGATCGAGTGGCACGTCGGGGATGCCATGTCCTTGCCGTTTGCCGACGAGCAGTACGACGTCGTCACCTGCCAGATGGGCCTCATGTTCATGGAAGACCGCGCTGCTGCCGTCGCCGAGATGCGGCGGGTGCTCGTCCCGGGTGGCCGCGTCGTCGTCACCACGCCCGGCGCCATCCAGGCACCGTTCGCGCTGATGGAGCAGGCCATCGTCGACCACATCAGCCCCGAACTTGGCGGCTTCGTCCGGGCCGTGTTCTCCATGCACGACCATGACGCCGTCGCCGCGCTCCTTCGCG
>DASVEG010000172.1:0-4994 GCA_036380695.1 Acidimicrobiales bacterium | reverse complement strand
GGCGCAATATATGGCGCCATCGGTGCACAAAACGATCGCGAGGGCAGCCCGGCGTGGGGGCGGTGGGGCTCGAACCCACGCGCTTCTGATTAAAAGTCAGCTGCTCTGCCAACTGAGCTACGCCCCCTGCCTCGGGGAAGTGTACGGAGCGAGCCGTCAGACGGCGCCCGGCGACGGGGGCGTCGCCGCTGGCAGCGGGCGGTCTCGGAAGGCGTAGGTCGGCCTGACGTGCCTCCACGACCCCGGCGTGCCCTGCTCGATGTCGCGCAACTCGTTGGCCCTGGTGCGGAACTTCGTGACCAGCGCACGCAGCCGCTCGTAGAACTCGCCGTGTTCACGCCGCCCTTTCGCAGTAGTCCGCGCCATGCGCGGCAGGAATGGTGGCAAGCGACGCGGCAGGACGAGGTGCACCGCCGCGCTCAAGGGGTCGCGTGCATGATTGTCAAGCGTCCGGAGCGTCCTCCCGCGCCAACGCCTCCTCGATGCGGGCCACCTTCGACGAGAGCGCGCCCTCGACGCCGGGGCGGTGGTCGACCTTGATCACGACGCTCACCCGCGGCGAGACCGCGGCAACCGCCATGGTCGCGGCCTTGACCACGGCCATGACGTCGTCCCATTCGCCCTCGACGTTGGTGAACATCGCGTTCGTCTCGTTGGGCAGCCCGCTCTCCCGCACGACGCGAATCGCGGCAGCGACCGCCGCGCTCACCGAACCGTCGTCGTCTTCGGCGTTGATCGGCGACACCGAGAACGCGACCAGCGTGCTCACAGCTTCTCCTCGTGGACGATGCGGACCGGCTCGACCTCGTCGGCCGGCGTGAACCCGAGTACGCGGCCGAGGAAGTACAGCTCGGCGTCGGCGACGCGGGTGATGGTCGACGCCTGCCGGAACCCGTGCGCCTCGCCTTCGAACGCGACGTACGCGTGCGGGATGCCCTTGTCCGCGAGCGCCTCGGCCATCATCTGCGACTGCTCGGGTGGCACCACTTTGTCGTCCATCCCCTGAAACAGGATGAGCGGGCAACCCAGCGCGTCGGTGTGGTGGATCGGCGAGCGTTCGCGATACACATCGGCCGCGGCGGGATACGGGCCGATGAGGCCGTCGAGGTACCGGCTCTCGAACTTGTGGGTGTCGCGGGCGAGCGCCTCGGCGTCGGCCACGCCGTAGTGGCTCGACCCCGCGGCGAAGGTCCCCGGTCGAAAGGTCAGCGCGGCCAGGGTCGTGTAGCCGCCTGCGCTCCCGCCGCGGATGACCAGGCGCCGCTCGTCGACCTCGCCCTTGTCCGCGAGGTACCTGGCCGCGTGCACGCAGTCGTCGACGTCGACGATGCCCCAGTTGCCTCGCAGCCGGTCGCGGTACTCGCGCCCATAGCCGGTGCTGCCGCCGTAGTTGACGTCGACCACGGCGATTCCGCGCGTCGTGAAGAACTGGATGCCGAGGTTGAGCGCCGACGACGCGGCCGACGTCGGCCCGCCGTGCGACAGCACCACGAGCGGAGGGCGCTCGTCGTCCGGTCCGGCGAAGTCGGGGTTGCGCGGCCGGTAGTAGAGCGCGTGCGCGGTGCGCTCACCGGTTGTCGGGAACTCGATCGCCTCGGGCTCGGAGACCGAGGCGGCGTCGAGCACGTCGGGTTGGCTCTCGCGAATCACCTCGACCGCCGCGGTGCCGGCGTCGATGCGTACGACCGCGGGAGCGCGTGACGCCGACGCGGCGATGGCGACGACGCCGCGGCCGTGGGCGGCGAGCGACTCGAACGAGGTGTACGGCGTCGGAAGGACCGACTCGTCGTCGCCGCGGATGACGACGAGGTCGTTACTACCTAGCCGCCACCTCGTCGCGACGATGGTGTCGTCGTCGAGAAACACGTACGAGCTGCGGCCGAAGACCCAGTCGGCGCCGCTGTACTCGCAACCTTCGGTCGCCGCGATCGAGATGCCGTCCTCGCGCTCCAGCCGCCACCACCCGGACCGATCCGTCGCCCAATGGAGGACGCCTCCCGGCGACCAGCGAGGCTGCGACACCGACTCCGCCGCGCCGCCAGCAACGACCGCGACCGAGGACACGGTCATGTCCGCGCCGAGCGAACCGACGAACAGCTCGGTGCCGTCCCAGGGCATGTTGGGGTGGTCCCACGCCAGCCAGGCGATCCGAGTGCCGGCGCGGTTCACGCGCGGTGCGGCGAAGAAGTCGTGACCCTCCGCCATCACCGTCGTGAGCCCGCTGGCCAGGTCGACCGCGACGATGTCGTTGACGGCCTCGGACGCGCCGCGAACGCCGTGGCGCTCGCGCACGCACAGGACCCGCCTGCCGTCTGGCGTGGTCGAGTGGTCGGCGAAGCGGCCTCCGTCTTCGGCGGTCAGCGCCGTTCCGTCGTCGAGATACAGCCGCTGGTCGGCGAAGTTTGAGAAGACGGCGCGATGGTCGTGGACGGCGAACGAGCTCCCGCCGTATTCGTGGACCGTCGAGCGGGCCGACATGCCGATCGGGATGGCGTCTTCCGGTGACCCGTATGGCCTGCGCCGGACGACGACCTGGCGGCCCGCCTCGGTGGGCCTCCCCTCGTTCCACCACACGTCGTCGCGATCGACGGTCACCGCCGACAGCCGGACGGCGTTCTGCACGAGCCTCGACGAGGAGATGGGCGAACGCCACGAACCGTACGAAGCGACGGTGGTCATGGGCGGACTGTAGGCAGACAATGGGCCCCGGTGATCCTCTCGCAGCACTACCTCGACTGCCTGTCCCACGCGTCGTACCTGATCGGCGACGAGACGACCGGCCGCGCGGTCGTGGTCGACCCACAACGCGACGTGTCCGGCTACCTGGCCGAAGCGGGCGAGCACGGCCTGCGCATCGAGCTGGTGATCGAGACCCACTTCCATGCCGACTTCGTGTCCGGCCACCTCGAGCTCGCCGCGAAGACCGGAGCGGAGATCGCCTACGGCTCGGCCGCGGATGCGGATTACCCGATCCGGCGGCTGGCCGACGGTGAGCGCATCGAGCTCGGCGACGTCGTGCTCGAGATCGTCGAGACGCCTGGGCACACGCCCGAGTCGATCGCGGTCGTCGTGTGGGAGTGCGCCACCGATACCGCCCCTCACGCGGTTCTCACCGGCGACACGCTCTTCATCGGGGACGTCGGGCGGCCCGACCTCCTTGCCGCGGCGGGGCTCACGCCGCAGTCGATGGCCGCGTCGCTGTTCCACTCCCTCCAGCGCCTGCTCGAGCTGCCGGACTCCACGCGCGTATTGCCCGCGCATGGGGCGGGGTCCGCGTGCGGGCGCAGCCTGTCGACGGAGACGTCGTCCACCATCGGCGAGCAGCGGCGCACGAACTACGCGCTCGCGCCGATGACCGAGGACGCGTTCGTCGCGCTGGTAACCGAGGGCCAGAGCGACGCGCCCGCGTACTTCGGCTTCGATGCCGACGCGAACCGGCACGCGCACGCGCTGCTCGACGAGGACGAAGCCACGCCGTCCATGACCGTCGACGAGGTGATCGACGCGGTTGCGCGTCACGGCGCGGCGATCCTCGACACGCGCGACCCCGCGGACTTCGCGACTGCACACCTCGTCGGGTCGGTGAACGTCGGCCTCGGCGGCAGGTTCGCGGAGTACGCGGGCGACGTGCTGGCGCCGGACACGCCCATCGTGCTCGTCGGCGATCCGGGCACGGAGCGGCAGTCGCGCGTGCGGCTCGCGCGCATCGGGTTCGACAACGTCGTCGGCCACGTCGCCGACCCCCAGCAGGCGTTCCTCGAACGGCCCGACCTCGTCCGCCGGGCGTCGCGACTGACCGCGACGGAATTGGCGGCTCGCCGCGACGCGCGCGCCGACCTCGTCGTCATCGACGTCCGCGGGCGAGGCGAGCGCATCGGCGGCGCGGTCGACGGCGCGCTCGCGATCCCATTGGCGCGGCTCCGCGAACGCCTCGCCGAGCTCGACCCGACGAAGCCCACGGTGACGTACTGCGCCGGCGGCTACCGCTCGTCGATCGCCGCGAGCACGTTGCGCGCGGCGGGGTTCGCCGACGTCAGCGACCTCATCGGCGGCTACGACGCGTGGGCCGCCCGTCCCTAGGACGCGAGGAGGGCGAGGACGCCGTCGACGTCGCTGAGGTCGCCGAGCACGGCGTCGGCGTCGAGGCCAGACAGGTCTTCGAAGTCGAACCGGCCGGTGGCGACGAGGAGGCATCTCGCGTCCCCTGCCCGCGCGCACTCGAGGTCGCGTGGGGTGTCGCCGATCACCCAGGTCTCCTCCGGCGCGAACGAGCGTCCGTACTGCTCCTCCGCCTTGCGCCTCGCGATCGGCACGAGTTCGGTGCGATCGTGGTGATCGCTCCCGTACGCGCCCACGTCGAGATCGAACCACCGCTCCAGCCGGAACGCACCGAGCTTCACCGCCGCGTTCGCCGCGAGGTTCCCGGTGAGGACCGACTGCAACACGTCGGGATCAGCGTGCAGCCGCGGCAACAGGTCCTCTACGCCGGGCAGC
This sequence comes from Acidimicrobiales bacterium, assembly GCA_036380695.1. Taxonomy (GTDB): domain Bacteria; phylum Actinomycetota; class Acidimicrobiia; order Acidimicrobiales; family CADCTF01; genus DASVEG01. The sequence continues at coordinate 500 of DASVEG010000172.1, read as the reverse complement.
ACGTGACCCGTCTCGCGGATGCGGTCCGCGGCCGCGGCGAGCTCCTCCTCCAGGTGCCGGAGGACTGCGGGCAGGTGGCGGTCGACCTCGTCGTCGGCCACCTCCGCCAATGCGAGGATCTCCCGCGCGATCTGGGGATCGGTCTTGCCCGACATCGTCACCTGCGTGAGCACGTCGGGCGAGAGCTCGCGCGCCAGTGCGCGGCCCACGGCGGTGTCGAACACGACGCGCCCCGCCTCACCGGCGCGGAGCAGCGTGCCGTCGACGTCCCAGAGAACGAGGCGCTTCACCGTTGAGGAAAGCCGAACTCCCCGCTCGCGACGATCGCCTGCGAGAACGGGCGGCACAACGATCGGAGCTCGTCGCACTCGTCTTCGCCGATCGCGGCGTACGGCACGAGGGCCAAGCGGTCGGTCGCCATCTCGACGAAGTCGCGATGGGCCTGGCCGGACTCCGTGAGGCGGCCGTCGGCCGTGAGCCAGCCGCGTGCGCGCAGACCC
>DASVEG010000171.1:0-4090 GCA_036380695.1 Acidimicrobiales bacterium | reverse complement strand
TGGTCTGCGCGGTCTCGCCCGTGTCGAGCGCCTCGAACGCGCCGTTCGGGTTGTAGGTGACGGCGCCCGCGGTGAGGGTGACGTCGCCGGTCGTGCCGGTCTCGTTGATCGCGGTGACGGTGAGTGTGTCGGTCGTGTCGGGGTCGGTGTCGTTGCCGAGCACGTCGACGCCCACGGCCGGGCCGTTCTCGTTCGCGCCTGCGGCGTCTGCGACGGCATCCGGAGCGTCGTTCTGGCCGGTGACGGTGACCGTCACCGTTGCCATGTCGGTGCCGCCCGCGCCGTCGCTCACCGTGTAGGTGAACGAGTCGACGAGCGTCTCGCCGGCGGCGAGCGCGTTCGCGGCCGCGGGCGGGGTGTACGTGATCGTCGTGCCGTCGTGGGTCGCGTTGCCCGCGGTGCCCGTGAGGTCGACCGCGCTGACCGACAACGAGTCGCCGTCGACGTCGCTGTCGTTCGGAAGAACGGAGATGCCGACCGGCGCGGCTTCGCTCGTCGTCGACGAGTCGTTCACGGCGACGGGCGCATCGTTGACGGGCGCGACGGTGATCGTGACCGATCCGGTGTCGGTGTCGATGCCGTCGGTGACGCGGTAGGTGAACGTGTCGCTGCCGTTGAAGTTGAGGCCAGGCGTGTACGTGAAGGATCCGTCCGAGCCCAGGGCGAGCGTGCCGTTCGTCGTCGTCGTGACGACCGAGACGGTGAGGGGGTCGCCCTCGGCGTCGGTGTCGTTGGCGACCACGCCGGAAGCAGCGTTGATCGAGAGAAGCGTGTCCTCGACCGCGTTGAACGCGTCGTCGACGGCGACGGGCGGTGAGTTCTCCGGCGCCATGATCGCAACGATGGGCGGCCCGGCCGGGCGGCCCGCACGAGACCCGCGGAACACCGCGTCGCCGAACGCGAACACGCCACCGTCGGCCCCGGCCATGAGATACCCGGCGCCCGAGGGGGTTGCCGCGGCGTCGACGATCGGTCGGTTGAGCTTCGTGCCACCGAGCGATCCGTTGAACGCGAACCCGCCGCGAGTGAACACGCCGCCGTCTTCGGCGACCAGCGCGTAGCCAGGCGAGCCGACCGCGCTCATGAACGCCTTGATGGGCTTGTTGAGCGGCGTGGCGCCGAGGCTGCCGTGGAACGGCGCCGCGCCGAAGGTGAAGACGCCGCCATCGGCGCCGGCGATCGTGTAGCCGTCGTTGCCGGGCGTGATCGAGATGTCGACGATCGGCGCCGACAGCGGCGTGCCCGCCATCGAGCCGAGCGAGGGCGCGTCGCCGAAGCGGAAGACCGCGCCTACGGAGTCGACGAGGATGTAGCCGTTGCCCGTGGGGGTGACGTCGCCGGCGACGATCGGCCGCGAGCCGGCTCCTGCCGCGGACCCGTGGAACGTGGCGTCGCCGAAGGTGAACACGCCACCGTCGCGACCGAAGAGGAGGTATCCGCGCGCCGTCGGCGAGAGCGTGCCGTCGACAATGGGAGCGGCGAGAGGCATGGCGCCGAGCGATCCTGCGAATGGCGTGTCGCCGAACGCGAATACGCCGCCATCGATGGCGGCGAGCAGATAGCCATCGGTAGCGGCTGCAGGTTGTGCGCCTTCGATCGAGGGAGGAGCGCTCACGGCGAATGACGCGGCGAGAGCGGCGGTGGCCAGGGCGCCCAGCACCAGCGCGACCAGCCGTGACACCCCGCGGCGACGCAGACCGACCCGACTGGCTCCACCGTGACTCGTCATCCGATGCCCCGCCTCTCTACACGTCCCGAGGGTACCGGGCACCTAGCAAATTCGGAATGAATCGCCTGCGCCTTAGGACATCTCGGGCATTCCTCGTCCGGCCTAGGGTTTGACGTGCCCGAGGACGTCACGCCCGCCACCTTTCATCCGCACGTCGGCAGCGCGTTCACCGCGCACTTCGACGGCGCCGACCCGGTGGAACTCACCCTCGTCGGCGTCCGGCTCGACCCCGCCTCGCCGGGCCAGCCGCGCGCCGAGCCGTTCACGCTTCGGTTCGAGTCCGGGCCGTCGCCGGCGCTCGCGCAGGGCACGTACGTCCTGCAGCACGACGTCCTCGGCGAACTCGCGGTGTTCATCGTTCCGAGCGCTGCGGGCGCGTACGAGGCCGTGTTCAACTGATCGGTCTCCGTTCCATCCGGAGATGCAGATCGTTGCCCGAGACCGCCTCGAACCCGAGCCGCTCGTACAGACGGAACGCGGGATTCGCCCGCTCGACGTGGAGCGACACGAGCTGCCCCGCCACGTCTGCGCGCGCCAACACCCAGCGCATGAGGGCGGTGCCATAGCCGCGCGAACGCAGGCGCTCGTGGACGATCACGTCGAGCACGCGCAGCTCGTCCCCGAGGTCGGAGACGTAGATGCGGCCGATCGACGTGCCATCGGCGTCTTCGACAACGAGGAACTCACCGTTGGGATGCCGCCCGCGGTAGTCGACGTCCTGCGCGTGGAACTGGTGGTCGACGAACCGCCACTTCATCTCGTTATCCCACGCGAGCATCGCCAACTCCGCGGCTCGAGTGCTCGCGTAGAGGTCCCGTAGGAACAGCGTGTCGCTTGGCGTCGCGTGGCGGACGAAGAGACCTCCGTCGATCGCGATCCGTGACGCCACCGTCGCGAGCTTAGGGATGGCGGTCAGTCCCGATGCACGGAGAGGACGAGCGACGCCAACTGACTCCACCGAGGATCGTCCGGCGCAGGCAACACCTTCGAAGACGACCACGTCGTCTCGTTCATGCCGAGGAGGTACGTGCCCTCCCGCAGCTTGGGAAGCCCGCGGTCGGCGCCGCCCGTGAAGACCGACGTTGCCTCCGCCCACGCTTGCGGTGTGACGGAGTCGGTGCGCGTACGCAGCGTGAACCCGATCGTGGGCTCGCGCTCGAACGGCACCGTCACCGACACCGGCGGTCCGTTGTCCGCCCCACTGTCGCGATCGATCGTGAGGGCGTAGAACGGGACGACCTCGTCGGTCGACGTTCCGCGCGATTGCAGCAGGGCATCCAGCTGCGCGCCGCGGAGGTCTGTCGACGCGAGACCTCGCGCCGTCCCCTCCAGCTGCACCTTCGCCGAGCCGCCGAGCAGCCGCCCGCCGCCCGAACGCAGTGAGGTCGCGGGCACGACGGTCGTCCCGCCCTCGGCGAGCAGCGCCGACAGCTCCGCAGCCGTCGCGCCCTCCGACCCCGTGACGTAACCAACGGAGATGCGCCGCCCCGGCTGGCGTGCGAGCGTCGCCAACGCCGTCGGCTTCGTCGCGCCGTTCGGGCCGAGCAGCAGCGCAGATCCGAATACCGCGCCCCCCGCCGTGAGGAACGCTCGCCTGCTGAGTGCGCCAGGCGCACTCCTAGATTTCGCCATGCGAACTCCCTAGGATCGGGGGGGGAACACGCCTTGCAGCGCGATGATGAAGTTGAGGGTCAGGTACGGCATCATGTTGTTGTGCGGCAGGCTGCCGCCGGCGATGGCCAGCGACTGCGGGTGCATCACAACGAGCGGGCTCGTGGCGGTGTTGTAGGCAGCGTCGCCGGACGTCCTTGCGGGCCTGCCGTCCACGAACGGGTCGGAGCTCGTGCCGTTGTTGGTGTTGGCGTTGACGCGGTGGGTGTGGGCCGGCATCTCCGACTCGAGCAGCGTGACCGACTCCGACCCTCCCATCTCGCCGAGGACTCGGGTCGACAGCCCCGGCCCCGCGCCCGGCTGCATCGGTGCCGAGTCCTGGAGGTTGGGGAGAGCGAACGTCGACTTGCCGTCGCCGCCGTACACCGTCCCGAGCAACGAGAAGAGTGCGGTGTTCTGCGAGATCGGCATGATCTGGCCGTCGCAGTGGGCCCACCCGGTCGGCGGGAAGTCGAAGCCCACGACGCGGATCTCCGCCACGAATTGATCTGACATGTCGTCGCTCCTGGCCTACGGGTTGTTCTGGGGGAAGATGCCGAACAGGGAGATGATGAAGTTGATGCAGAGGAACGGCTGCATGTTCTCGTGCGGCTGGCTGCCGCCTGTCGGTGCGACCGACTGCGCGCTCATCGGCACGTTGGGCGGAGTGACGTTCGCCTTGTAGATGCTGACCGGGGAAAGCGCGCCGGC
>DASVEG010000170.1:0-9827 GCA_036380695.1 Acidimicrobiales bacterium | reverse complement strand
GGATCGGCGGTCGGTTCGCCGATCCCTCCTAGTGGCGGTCGCGGAGAAGGCTCACGCCGAGCAGCCAGACACCGGCAACCGCGGCGGCGAGGAAGCACACGATGGCGAGCGCGGGGTACCCGAAGAGCGTGGCGTCGGTCTCGACCCGCATCAGCATCGCCGCGCCGACGATCAAGGCGGCGATGACGAGCCCGGCGGTGACGCGGTTCGCGACCTTCTGGAACCCGCGCATCAGCTCGTGCTCGTCGATGCCCCGAACGTTGATGCGGATCTCGCCCTCGGCGAGGGTGTCCAGCACCGCGTTGACGCGCGTCGGCAACTTCTCGACGAACTCCTTCGCCTCCATCGCCGCGGCGAGGACGGTGCCGGGGGAGACGAGGTCGGTGACGTGGCGGCGGAGCAGGTCGCCCGCTTCCTCGCGTAGCGCGGCGTTCGGGTCGAAGTCGGGGGCGAGCGTGCGCGCGATCTCGTCGAGGTTCAGCAGCGCCTTGCCGAGCATCGTGAGCTCGGGCGGCGGCCGCAGCCCGCAGTCCGCGGCCGTGCGCGACAGCTCGGCGACCACGCGGCCCGCGGCGATCTGCCCGACTGTCGCTCCCGAGTGGTCGCTCACGAGCCGGGTCACCCGCCGCTTGAACTCGGACGCGTCGTAGCCCTCGAGCGGCTCCGACATGGCAGCGGCGTGGGTGGCCGCGTCGCCGCCGCGGTTTTCGCCCACCGCGAGGAGGAGCTTCACGAGCTGGTCGCGGAGATCTCCCGGAATGCGGGCGACCATCCCGAGGTCGAGCAGCGCCAACCGTCCGTCGTCGGTGACCTGCACGTTGCCCGGATGGGGGTCGGCGTGGAAGAACCCGTCGACGAGGATCTGCTTGACGTAGGCCCGGAACAGTTCCTCGCCGAGGGCGCGGCCGTCGAGCTCCATGAGACCGAGCGGTCCAATCGCGGACAGGTTGCGGCCGGCCACGAAGTCCATCGTGAGCACGCGGTCGGTCGTGTAGTCGGGCACCGGCTGCGGCACGACGATGCGCTCGAACTCGGTGAGGTTCTCGCCGAGCGTGCGCAGGTTCTGCGCCTCGCGTCGGTAGTCGAGCTCGTTGAGCATGGCCTTCCGGAACTCCTCGACCATGGCCTCGAACCCGTACCGCCTGCCGACGTCGGTGCGACGGTCGACGACCGAAGCGACCTCGACCAGCGCGGTGAGGTCGTCGACGATCTGCTTGCGGATGTTCGGGCGCTGCACCTTGACGGCGACCGCGCGGCCGCTGCGAAGGGTCGCTCGGTGCACCTGCCCGAGCGATGCCGCGGCGAGGGGCTTCGGGTCGAAGTGCTCGAACCCCTTCGAGAGGCGCACGCCGAGCTCGCTCTCGATGATCTCGGACACCTGCTCGAAGGGGATCGGGTCGACCTTGTCCTGCAGACGCGAGAGGGCCCGGAGGTAGGTCTCCGGCAGTAGGTCGGCGCGGGTCGACAGGAGCTGGCCGAGCTTCACGAACGTCGGCCCCATCGCCTCGAGATCGGCAGCGAGCTCCTCCGCGTCGGCCTGCTCGTCGGCTGCGACGCCTTCGGCGACGCCGTCCTCCATGAGGTCGATGTCGAGCTCGACCCCGCTCGCGAGATCGGACCCTGCCCGCGCCACCGCGTCGCGCCGCCCGTACTTCACGAGGAGGCGAGCGATGTTCGTGTAGCGCTTGACGTGCTGGGGCCGCAGAGAAACAGACATCGGTGAACGGTGTGCCCGCTCCGGCGGGCCCCGACACCTCCGCCCTCGCCGTTCCGGAGGCAATAGGGGCGGCTGTACCGCCTCTATTGCCTCCGGAACGCGCACTCAGGCGCGGTCAGCGGACGACGCCGGCCTCCGCGAGCGCGTCGATCCGGAGGGGCTCGACGCCGAAGTCGGCGAGGACCAACCGGGTGTGCTCGCCGATCTCCGGCGCCCGGCCCCGCACCTCCACCGTCGACGACGACATCGTGAACGGGGCGGCGAGGGTCTCGAATGTCGCGCCCGTAGGGTGCTCGACGGGGACGAACATCCCGAGAGCCCGCGCCTGCGGGTCGCCCACGAGGTCGGGCAGCTCGGCGACCTTTGCCCAGACGACGCCGGACCGATCGAGGCGCGGCGCCCAGTGCTCGTACGGCTCCGAGCCGAAGTGCTCGTCGAGGATCGCGACGACCATCTCGTTGTTCCTGAACCGATCGAGCGCGGTCGCGAACCGTGGGTCGCGACCGAGGTCGGGGCGGCCGATCGCCTCGCAGAAGCGCGGCCAGACGTCCTGATCGCGCGCCGACAGGTTGAGCCATCTGCCGTCGGCGCACCGGTAGCGCGTGTTCATCGGGCTGATCGCCTGGTCGCGCCGGCGGGGCGTGGGCTGCTTGTGGTCGACGAGGGCCGTCGCGACGTCGCAGCCGATCGTCCACGCCGCGGTGCGGAGGAGCGCCGTCTCGACGAGCTGGCCTTCGCCGGTGCGCTCCCGGACGAACAGCGCGGCGAGGATCGCCGACAGCAACGCGAGCCCGGTCGGGTGGTCGCCCTGGCCGGGCCGAAACTGGGGCGGCGGCTCGCCCGGTTCGCCGACGAGGCTCATGATCGCGCCCCTGGCGAAGAACGCGGTGAGGTCGAACGCGATGCGATCCGCGTCGTCGCCGGTGCTGCCGTAGCCCGTGACGAGGGCGTAGACGAGGCGCGGGTACGCGGGCATCAGGTCGTCTGGCGCCAACCCGAACCGGGCCAAGCGAGCCGGCAGCAGGTTGGTCAGGACGACGTCGGCCCGCCCGGCGAGCTCACGCACGAGCGCGCCGCCACGCGCGTCGTTGAGGTCGACCGCGATCGACCGCTTGCCGCGGTTCGAGAGGTGGAACGGCACGTCCATGGCGGCGGCGCCCTCGGGCGAAGACGGCTGCCGGAGCCGCCCGCGCATCGAGTCGCCCGACAGCGGCTCGACCTTGACGACGTCGGCGCCCATGTCGGCCATCAGCGCGCCCGCGCTGGGCGCCGCGACCCAGTTGGCGATCTCGAGGACCGTCACGCCGTCGAGCGGACCTGCCATCGGGCCAACCTAGGCTGGCCGGTCGTGCCGGAGTCGGTGGGGTCCAGGGAAGCGAACGAGCTCGCCGCGCTCGAAGCGGTGCAGCGACGGGTCCTGTGGCTGGCGGTGCGCATCGTCGACGCCGCGAATCGCGAGCGCGGCGACATCGGTGGAATCAAGGTCGGCGGGCACCAGGCGTCCTCCGCGTCGATGGTGACGATCATGACGGCGCTGTGGTTCGCCCACCTCGGTCGCGACGACCGCGTCGCGGTGAAGCCGCACGCCTCGCCGGTGTTCCACGCCATCGAGTACCTCCTCGGCGAGCTCGACGCGTCGTACCTGACGCGGCTGCGCGATCTCGGCGGTCTCCAGGCGTACCCGAGCCGCACGAAGGATCCCGATCGCGTCGACTTCTCGACGGGCTCCGTCGGCCTCGGCGCGGTGGCGCCGCTCTTCGCCGCGGCCACGCGCCGGTACGTCGACGCCCACTTCGGCGAACGCCCGGCCACGCGGTTCGTGGCGCTGCTGGGCGACGCGGAGCTCGACGAGGGCAACGTGTGGGAGGCGATCGTCGACCCCGTCACGGCCGGGCTCGGCAACGTGCTCTGGGTCGTCGATCTCAACCGCCAGAGCCTCGACCGCGTGATCCCGGGTGTGAAAGCCCGCCGCTTGGAGCGGATGTTCGAGGAGAGCGGCTGGCACGTCACCGAGGCGAAGTACGGCACCCGTCTGCAAGAGGCGTTCGCACGGCCGCACGGCGACTCGTTGCGCGACCACATCGACGAGATGAGCAACGAGGCGTACCAGAGCCTGTTCGCGCTGCGCGGCTCCGCGCTGCGGGACCGCTTCCTCGAAGGCGCGCGACCCGAGGTGTCGACCCTCCTCGCGCACTACGACGACGACGAGCTCGCGCCGCTCCTGCACAATCTCGGTGGTCACGACTTCGCCGAGCTCATGCGCTGCTTCCGCGAGGCAGACATGGTCCGCGACCGGCCCAGCGTCGTCTTCGCCTACACCGTGAAGGGATGGGGCCTTCCCATCGCAGGCGACCCGCTGAACCACTCGACGTTGCTCAACGAGCAGCAGGTCGCCGACCTTCGCTTGGCGGTTGGTCTCGACGACGCGACGGAGTGGGACCGCTTCGACCCGTCGTCGCCCGAGGGCGCCCTGTGCGCGCGAGCCGCGGCTCGCCTCGCACGCCACAGCGACCCGCACGTCGTGCACGCACCGGTCGCCATCCCCGCAGCGGTGGGCGGCACGCCGCCCGCTCGCGTATCGACGCAAGAGGCGTTCGGCCGGCTGCTCACCAGCCTCGCCCGCGACGAGGCCGTCGCGCCGCTCGTCGTCACGACGTCGCCCGACGTGTCGGTGTCGACGAACCTCGGCGGTTGGATCAACCGCATGGGCGTGTTCGCACCGGACGACCGCCCCGACTGGCTCGGGACCGAACGACTGCTCCGCTGGCGCGAGTCGCCCGCCGGTCAGCACCTCGAGCTCGGCATCAGCGAGATGAACCTCTTCATGCTGCTCGGCCAGCTCGGCCTCTCCGGAGACCTCTCGGGTCAGCCCCTGCTGCCCATCGGCACCGTCTACGACCCGTTCGTGTGCCGGGGGCTCGATGCGTTGATCTACGCGGTGTACTCGGGGGCGCGGTTCGTCGTCGTCGGGACGCCGTCGGGCGTGACCCTCAGCCCCGAAGGTGGCGCGCACCAGTCGTCGATCACCGCGTCGATCGGCATCGAGTTGCCGGGACTGGTGCTGTCCGAGCCCGCCTACGCGCAGGCGCTCGACTGGCTGCTGTGCGACGCGCTGGCTCGCATCGCCGATCCGTCGGCGCCATCGGAGGCGGCGTACCTGCGGCTGACGACGAGACCTGTCGAGCAGGCGCCGTTCGTCGCGGCGCGCGAGCGCCTCGGGGACGACGAGCTCCGCGACGGCGTGCTCCGCGGCGCGTACCGGCTCGTCGACGCGGGCGACGCCGTCGCTGCCGCCAGCCGCGTGCAGCTGTGCGCGGCCGGCGCGGTCATGCCGGAGGTCGTCGCCGCCGCAGCCGCCTTGGAGGACGAGGGTGTCGCGGCCGACGTCGTCGACGTGACGTCGCCTGGCCGCCTCTATGGGGAGTGGCAGTCGGCGCGTCGGACCGCGGTCCGCGAGGCCAGGCGGCGCGACGAGGTCCACGCCGACCGCGTGCTCCGGCGCGGCGTCCCCGTCGTGACCGTGCACGACGCGGCGTCGCACGCGCTGGCGTGGCTGCCAGCGGCGGCCGCCGCGCCCGGCGTCTCGCTCGGCGTGGACGCGTTCGGCCAGTCGGGTGCGATCGCCGACCTCTACGCGGCCAACGACCTGTCGACCGACGCCATCGTGTCCGCCGCGCTCCTCGCATTGGAGTCGTAGTGATCCGGTGGGCGCGGCGCGTCGCCGTCTTGCTCACGGTCGTTGGCATCGCGATCCAGCTCGTCCCGTACGGGCGCGACCACGACAACCCGCCCGTGGTGCGAGAGCCGACCTGGCGGAGCGACGACGTCCGCGCGCTTGCCGTCGCCGCTTGTTACGACTGCCACAGCAACGAGACGAACTGGCGCTGGTACTCGCACGTGGCGCCGATGTCGTGGCTCGTGCAGCGCGACGTCGAGCGTGGACGCCGGGCCGTGAACTTCTCCGAGTGGCCGTCGGGCGACGAGGTCGACGACCTCCACGACTCGGTCGTCGACGGCGAGATGCCGCCCCGCCAGTACGTCCTCGCGCACCCCGACGCCCGCCTCTCCGCAGCGGAGGAGCGCGAGCTGGTCGCGGAGCTCCGGTTGTTGGCGGGGCGCGCGGACCGCGACGACGACCGCGACCGCGACCGGGACGACCGCGACGACCGCGACGACGATTAGGCGGGCCCGAAGTCCTTGGCGTCGCCGTAGGGGAACACGGCTCCGGTCGCGGCGGTGATCCAATACCCCTTGCCGGTCGAGGTCAGGGTCATCCCGACGACGGGCGAGCCGATGGCGGTCGAACCTGCCGAGCCGTGGAACGAGGCGTCGCCGAAGGTGAACACGCCGCCGTCCGCGGCGACGAGCCAGTAGCCCTTGCCCGTCGGCGTCGCGGCCATGCCGACGATGGGCGAGTTGAGCGGCGTCGACCCGGTGGATCCGTGGAACGCGGCGTCGCCGAAGGTGAACACGCCGCCGTCCGCGGCGACGAGCCAGTACCCGCCACCGGAGCGAGAGGGGGAGAGGCCGATCACCGGCCAGTTGAGGCGGCGGTCGCCGGTGGAGCCGTGGAACCCGGCGTCGCCGAACGTGAAGACGCCCCCGTCGCCCGCGACGAGCCAGTAGCCGTGGCGCGACGGCGTCGAGGCCGCGCCGACGACGACCCACTGCAAGGGGAGCGACGCGGCGGACCCGCGGTCGGCGAACTCGCCGCGCGCGACGACCGCGCCGAGCCCGGTGACGGCCGCATACCCGCGATCGCCCGCCGCGGGCACCAGGGCCACGACGTCGGCGCGCCCGGGATGGTCGGTGAGCGTGCCGCCGTCGCCGACCCACTCCCAGTGCCAGGCCTCGGGGCACGCACTGCCGCCCGGCTCGGCCCAGCCGGGGTGGTTCCAGCCAAGGCGTGCCGCGTGCGCCTTCAGGAACCGGTAGCCGGTCGACGTGAACGTCATGCCGCGGCCCGCGTCCGAGAAGTCGACCGCCTTGCCCCACCCGTGCATCGACGTGCCGACGACGTTGCCGTTGGCGTCGAAACGCGGCTGCGCAGCGCACGCGCTGTTGCCGCGCGACGCCCACCCTTGGCCGACCGCGACCTGTTCGTCGAGCGGCCGGTAGCAGTCCCTCGTGCCGAGACGCACGCGATGCGACCGCGCCGTCGAGAGCAGGCGGTAGAGGCTCGGCGCCGCCTCGCGGGCCACGGAGCATCCCGGCGCGACGGCGATGAGCGCCGACCCCGGCAGCCGCCCGTTGGTGCCGCCGGCGATCGGCTCGGGACGGTTCGACGGCTGGACCGCGTGGTGCGCGTTCGCGGGCGGCGCGATCGCGACGACGCCGGCCAAGGCGACGGCGAGGACGATCGCAGCGGCGGCGCGGGCGCAACGGCCATGGGCGAGAGGCGAAAGCATCGGGGGTCAGGGTAGAGCGGGCGTCGCCGGGCGCAGACCTTCACCGGAGGCCCATCGCGTCGGGTCCGCCGCACCGGCGACGAGCCGCATCGCCGCCGCGACGAGGGTCGGGAGGTCGGCCTTGCCCCCTTGGTCGAGCCACGTCTCGAGCACGACCCGCAGGCCCGCGACCGCGCAGGCACCGAGGAGCCGGGGGCGCAGGTCGTCGTCGTCGACGCCGAGCCGCGCGGCGACGGCGCGCGCGATCACGTGCTCCCACTCGGCCTGGAGGTCGAGGGCGCGGCCACGCAGCGAGGGCGTCTCCCGAAGCAGGCGGCTGCGCAGGAGCAGGCGCGCGTCGTCGTGCGCGTACTGGTGCGCGACGGCGAGCACCGCTTGGCGAACGGCGGTGAGCGCGCTCTCTTCGGGAGGGCGGGCGGCGAGCTCTTCTTCGAGATGGCGGAGGCGGTCGGCGTTGTCGGCGAACAAGACGTCGTCCTTCGAGCCGAAGTGGCGGAAGAACGTGCGGGCCGAGACGTCCGCGGCCGCGGCGATGTCCTCGACGGTCACCTGTTCGAAGCCCCGCTCGGAGAACAACGCGAGCGCGGCCGCTTCGAGCGCGTCCTTCGTCTCCTGCTTGCGCCGCGCGCGTGCCCCCGTTGCAGGCCCCATCACTCGTGTGACTGTAGGCGGGTCGTGGCGCGGGTCAGTCGTCGTGCAGGTGCTGCGCGAGGTAGTGCGCCTCGCCGATCTGGCGGACGACGTCGAGCTGCGTCTCCAGCCAATCGGCGTGCTCTTCCTCGCCCTCGAGGATGTGCTCGAGCAGTTCGGCGCTGCCGTTGTCAGCGCGCTCCCTGCAGAGCTCGATGCCGCGGTTGAGACGCTCGATCGCCTCTCGCTCCACGTCGAGCGCGAGCCGCAGCTTCTCGGGCACGTCTTCGCCGACGCGCACGGTGCCGAGGCGTTGCAGGTTCGGCACGCCCTCGAGGTAGAGGATGCGGTCGATCAGGGCCTCCGCGTCCTTCATCTCGTCGATGGAGTCCTCGCGGAACTTCTTCGCCAGGCGGAGGTAGCCCCAGTTCTGCGCCATCTTGGCGTCGACGAAGTACTGGTTGATGGCGGTGAGCTCTGCCGTGAGGACTTCGTTCAGCAGCTCGATGACGTCGGCGTGGCCTTGCACGCCGCCAGCCTACGGCGGTGGGCAGGGTGGGGTCGCGGCCTCAGGCGGAGGAGCGTTCGCGCTGCTCGTTGAGGGGCGCGCACTCGGCGATGAGCTCGTCGAGCATCGGCCAGCAGCCGCCGCACCTCGCGCCCGCCCCGCACTCCTCGGCGAGGTCGTCGATCGTGCGCGCGCCGCGAGCGATCGCCGCTCTGACCTTGCGTTCGGAAACGCCCTCGCACAGGCACGCGTACATAGGCTGGGTGTCCTCTTCCCCGAGGTTAGGCGCCCCTAACCCGGAGAGCCACACCGGCGGGCCCCGGCGTGTGACCGACGTCATGTGTCGCGGGCGCGTAACGGTCGTTACGGTGACGCCATGTCCTACGAGGAGATCCTCGGCCGCGAAGGCGTCAACGACCTCGACGCCATCCTCGCCATCGCCAACACCGACGCCACCGAGGTCGTCCACGCCGTACGCGACAACGCGGACGCCATCTTCACGTGGGACTACGAGCGCAGCCGCCCGCAGCTCGGCCGCCTCTACGAGAAGGCCAAGAGCTCGCAGTGGAACGGCGCGACCGACCTCGACTGGTCGATCGACGTCGACCAGGAGAAGTTGGCGCGCGAGATGGGTCAGGTCACGACGCCCGACCACAGCCTCGTGCCTCCCGCGTTCTGGGACTCGCCGCTCGCCAAGTGGGGCGAGAAGGAGTGGCTCGAGCACGGCATCGAGAGCCAGAACTGGATGCTCAGCCAGTTCCTCCACGGCGAGCAAGGCGCGCTGCTGTGCACCGCGAAGATCGTCGAGACGGTGCCGTGGGTCGACGCCAAGTACTACGCGTCGACGCAGGTGATGGACGAGGCCCGCCACGTCGAGGTGTTCGCGCAGTACCTCGACTCGAAGTTGAGCGGGCACTATCCGATCAATGCCCACCTCAAGATGCTGCTCGACGACATCATCTCCGACAGCCGGTGGGACATGACCTACCTCGGCATGCAGATCATGGTCGAAGGGCTCGCGCTGGCGGCCTTCGGGATGATGCAGCAGGTGACGCCCGAGCCACTGCTCAAGCAACTGCTCCGCTACGTCATGAGCGACGAGGCGCGCCACGTCGCCTTCGGCGTGCTGTCGCTGCAGGAGTACTACGCCGGCCTGTCCGGGCCCGAGCTGAAAGAGCGGCAGGAGTTCGCGTTCGAGGCCGCGGTGCGCATGCGCGACCGGTTCCTCCAGCAGGAGGTGTGGGAGCGGCTGGGCGTGCCGCCGAAGGTGGCGATCCAGGCGCTGCGGATCCCGGACATGAAGCCCGAGGACGACATGTTCCAGCAGCTCCTCTTCGCCAAGATCGTGCCGAACTGCAAGAAGCTCGGCCTGCTCGACGCGAACGACGGGTGGCTGCGCGAACGGTTCACCGAGATGCAGGTGATCCAGTTCGAGGACTTCGTCGACACCGGCGAGGAGTACGCGTCGCTGGACGAGGTCGCCAAGGACCGCGCCGCGGGGTAACCGGCCCCCTGCCCTCTCGTTCTGGGTGCAGAAACTTGCGCTATGCGCAAGTTTCTGCAC
>DASVEG010000169.1:0-8376 GCA_036380695.1 Acidimicrobiales bacterium | reverse complement strand
CATCCACGCGTCGGAGACGCGCCGGGAGACGACGAGCAGCGCGACGACGAGCGCGATCGCCGCGCCGGTGATCCACGCCGTCGACCCCGACCCGATGCTGAACGCGATGCCGGTGTTGAACGACAGCCGGAACCTCAACGTCCAGAAGACGTCGATGGGCCCGTCGGCGAGCTGTTCGAGCGCGATCGACTTCGTGACCTGGTCGACGAAGACGACCGTCGCAGCGGCGACGAGCACGGCCGCGAGGTGCCGGCCGCCGGCGAGGCGGGGCCGGTCGCTCACCGTCGTGCCGACAAGCCCCCGCTCTTGCAGGCGACGCACAGCGCCGCGTACGGGAGCGCCTTCAAGCGAGCCTTCACGATCGGCTGATCGCAGCGCTCGCAGATGCCGTAGTTGCCGTGGTCGAGCTTCATCAGCGCGCGGTCGATGTCGTCGATCGTCTGGCGCGCCTGGTTCGCGAGCGCGAGGTCGCGCTCGCGCTCCGCGCTCATGCTGTCGACGTCGCCGCCCTCTTCGGTGAACTCGCTCTCCCCCTCGGCCTCGGCGGCGAGCTGGTCTGCCTCCGCCTTCAGCGCGGCCGCCTGCTGGGCGTACTGCTCGCGCTCTTCGAGCAACAGCTCACGCTGCTCCTCGAAGAACTTCGTCTCCGCCTCGGTGGGAGGTTTCCGCACGGCCTTCTCGGCCGGCGCGCTGGTCGCCGCGGTCTTGGCGGCCTTCGCCGGCGCCTTCGCGGGCGCGGCCGTGGTTGCTGCCTTCGCCGGCGCGGCCTTCTTCGGCGCGGCTGCGCTCGCCGGCGCGGCCTTCTGCGTCTTGGCGGTGGGCTCCTTCGAGCCCGCCTTCGAGCCTTGTGCCACCGTTGCCTTCGCCCCTGCCTTCTTCGTCGTCGCGGTCTGCTTCGTGATCTTCGTCGCGCTCTTCTTCGGTGCCGCGCCCGTCTTGGACGCCGACGCCCCGGGCGGGGCCGACCGAACGGCTGCCTTCTTGGCCGTCGCCTTGGCCGTTGCGTTGGCCGTTGCCTTGGTCGTTGACGCCTTCTTCGCCGTCGCTGCTGCCTTCGTCGCCACAGCTTTCTTCGCTGCAGCCTTCTTCGCCGGCACCTTCTTGGCCGGCGATGCCTTCTTCGTCGCCATGGCGTCCCTTTCGGGGTGATCGAAGAACGGCGGAGGGTACCACCGCCCCCAGCGCGCGACCCGCCAGCGCGCTACCGGCGCGGAACGGAACGATTGGTATCGGGTCGCGTATTCCCGCCCGTGCTGCCGCCGAGCGGGGCGTCCTCGAGCGCGCGGTCGAGGGCTGCCCCGAGCTCGTCCGGTTCGAGGCCGGTCACCTTGAACCGTTTCGACCGGCTCGACGCGCCGGAGACGAGCTCGACCGCGGCCGGCTTCACCCCCGCGATCTGCGCGACCAACGCGACGCACGCGTCGTTGGCGCGGCCTTGCTCCGGCGGTGCGGCAACCTTCACCTTCAAGGCGTCGCCGTGACGGCCGACCACCGCGGTTCGGCCTGCACCTGGCTGCACGTGGACTCGGAGAACGAGCGAGCCGTCGCCGGCCACCTCGAAAAGATCGTCGGGCACGGGCCTTATCGTAGGGACATGCCCGACGGTCGCCCGTATCCCGACGTCCCGCAGCAGCCGTCGTTCCCTGCCATCGAGCGCGCCGTCCTCGAATCTTGGGACCGCGACGACACGTTCCGGGCGTCGGTCGAGGCGCGCGATGCGGGCGCGGACGGCGCCAACGAGTACGTCTTCTACGACGGCCCCCCGTTCGCCAACGGGCTCCCGCACTACGGCCACCTCTTGACCGGGTTCGTCAAGGACGCCGTTCCTCGGTATCAGACGATGCGCGGGCGCCGCGTCGAGCGCAGGTTCGGCTGGGACTGCCACGGGCTCCCTGCGGAGATGGAGGCCGAGAAGGAGGTCGGTGTCAGCGGCCACGTCGCCATCACCGAGTACGGGATCGCCAAGTTCAACGAGGCGTGCCGCACCTCCGTCCTTCGCTACACGAAGGAATGGGAGGCCTACGTCACCCGCCAGGCGCGCTGGGTCGACTTCGAACACGACTACAAGACCCTCGACCTCTCGTACATGGAGAGCGTGCTGTGGGCCTTCAAGCAGCTCTGGGACAAGGGGCTCATCTATGAGGGCTACAAGGTGCTCCCCTACTGCTGGGAGTGCGAGACGCCCCTGTCGAACTTCGAGACCCGGCTCGACGACGCGTACCGCGAACGGCAGGACCCCGCAGTGACCGTGCTGTTCCGGCTGGAGACGGGCGAGGACATCCTCGTGTGGACGACGACGCCGTGGACGCTGCCGTCCAACCTCGCGCTCGCGGTCGGCGAGGACATCGACTACGCGATCTTCGAGGAGGACGGCCGCCGCTACGTCGTCGGCGAGGCGACGGTGCCGAAGTACGAGAAGGAGCTGGCGAAGGCGGAGCGCGTCGGCGCGGTGAAGGGTCGCGACCTGGTCGGCCGCACCTACACGCCGATGTTCCCGTATTTCGCGGCGAAGGCGGACGAAGGCGCGTTCCGCGTGCTCGCCGGCGACTTCGTGTCGACGGAGGACGGCACCGGCACCGTGCACATGGCGCCGGGCTTCGGCGAGGACGACCAACGCGTGTGCGAGGCGAACGGCATCGCTGTCGTGGCGCCCCTCGACGAGCACGCGCGGTTCACGTCGGAGGTGTCCGACTACGCGGGCGTGCAGGTCTTCGACGCCAACCCGCTCATCGTCAAAGACCTCAAGGAGCGCGGCGCCGTCGTCCGCCACGACACGTACGTGCACAGCTACCCGCACTGCTGGCGGACCGACACGCCGCTC
The DNA here is from genome assembly GCA_036380695.1 of Acidimicrobiales bacterium. GTDB lineage: Bacteria > Actinomycetota > Acidimicrobiia > Acidimicrobiales > CADCTF01 > DASVEG01. Next base: position 5,555 of record DASVEG010000169.1, on the reverse strand, counting down.
GTCTACAAGGCGGTGTCGTCGTGGTTCATCGAGGTGACCGCGTTCAAGGAGCGCGCCATCGAGCTCAACAAGCAGATCGACTGGGTGCCCGAGCAGGTTCGCGACGGCGCGTTCGGGTCGTGGTTGGCGAACGCCCGCGACTGGTGCATTTCGCGCAATCGCTTTTGGGGATCCCCGATCCCGGTGTGGAAGAGCGACGATCCCGCGTACCCGCGCGTCGACGTCTACGGGTCGCTCGACGAGATCGAGCGCGACTTCGGTGTGCGGCCCGCCGACCTCCACCTGCCCGGCATCGACGAGCTGGTGCGACCGAACCCGGACGACCCAACGGGGCGGTCGACGATGCGCCGCGTCGACGAGGTGCTCGACTGCTGGTTCGAGTCGGGGTCGATGCCCTACGCACAGGTGCACTACCCGTTCGAGAACGAGGAGTGGTTCGACAACCACTTCCCTGCCGACTTCATCGTCGAGTACGTGGGCCAGACGAGGGCGTGGTTCTACAACCTGCACGTGCTGGCGACGGCGTTGTTCGACCGCCCGGCGTTCAAGCGCTGCGTCGTGCACGGCGTCGTGCTCGGCGACGACGGGCGCAAGGCGTCCAAGCGGTTGCGCAACTACGTCGACCCGGAGGAGATGTTCGACACCTACGGCGCGGACGCCGTGCGGTGGTTCCTGCTGTCGTCCGCGGTGCTCCGCGGCCAAGACCTCGTCTTCACGCGGCAGGGCGTGGCGGACGCGGTTCGCCGCGTCGTCAACCCGATCTGGAACACGTGGTACTTCCTGTCGCTCTACGCCAACACCGACGGCTACCGCGCCACGTTCCGCACCGACGCGACCGGCGTCCTCGATCGCTACGCGCTGGCCAAGACCCGAGAGCTGCTCGACGCCTTCACCGAGCGCATGGACGGCGGCGACCTGTACGGCGCGTGCGAATCGGTCGAGTCGTTCCTCGACGCGCTGACGAACTGGTACGTGCGCCGGTCACGCGATCGCTTCTGGACGTCCGACCGCGACGCGTTCGACACGCTCGCGACGGTCCTCTCGTTGCTGTGCCGGATCGCCGCGCCGTTGCTGCCGATGATCGCCGAGGAGGTCTACCGAGGCGTCACCGGCGAGCGCAGTGTCCATCTCGCGGACTGGCCGTCGCCGGACGAGATCCCGGCGGACCCCGAGCTCGTCACCGCAATGGATCGCGTGCGCGACGTCTGCTCGGCTGCGTCGTCCGTGCGCAAGGCCGGCGGGCTTCGCGTCCGGCTGCCGTTGCGGTCGGTGGTCGTCGCCATGCCGGGCGCCGAGGCCCTCCGGCCCTTCGTCGACCTCATCGCCGACGAGGTGAACGTGAAGGACGTGACGTTGACCGACGACGTCGACACCCACGGCGAGATGGTCCTGCAATTGGTGCCAGCGGTGCTCGGCCCGCGCGTCGGGCCAGACGTCCAGCGCCTGATCAAGGCGGTCAAGGCGGGCAACTGGGAGCGGACGGAGGGCGGCGGTGTCGCCGTAGACGGGCGGGTGCTCGAGGACGACGAGTACACGCTGCGGCTCGTGCCGCGCGACGACAGCACGACACGCGCCCTGCCGGGGAACGTCGGGCTCGTCGTCGTCGACGTCGAGGTCACGCCCGAGCTGGCCAGGGAGGGGTTGGCACGCGACATCGTGCGGTCGGCCAACGAGGCGCGGAAGGAAGCCGGGCTCCACGTCGGCGACCGGATCCGTCTGGTGCTCGACGTGCACGGGCACGACGACGTGTGGGCCGCGGTGCAGGCCCACGGCGACTACGTGCGCGCCGAGACCCTGGCCCAGGAGCTGCTGGCCGCCGAAGCGCTCGCCGAGGGCCACCGGTGCGAGTTGCCGGACGGACGCGTCGTCCGCATCGGCGTCGCCAAGGTCGACGGGTAACCGCTTCTACGCGACATCAGGGGCGAGTACCGCCCTGCAAACGCGCAGGTTCGCGAATCAGGCGCGCTTGGTGGCCTTCTTGGCCGCGGCCGCCTTCTTGACCGCGACCTTCTTGGTCGACGCCGCGGCCTTCTTGACCGCAGCCGTCGCCGCCTTCTTGGCCGTCGCCTTCTTGGCCGCCGCCTTGGCCGGCGTTGCCGCAGTCGCCGACGACGCGGCGCGCTTGGCAGGCGTCGCGGCCTTGGTGGCCTTGGTGGCCTTCGCCGCCGTCTTCGCGACCTTGGCCGCAGCCTTCTTCGCACCGACCTTCTTGGGCGGCGGGCGCTTGGCCGGCTCGACCACGACGACCTTCTCGCCCGGGGTGGGCGCGGGCGAGGGCGCGACCGCGGGTGCACCCTGGGGCGCGATCCCCTCGAGCTCGTCGAGGCGGTCGTCGATCGCGTCGAGAACGCGGTCGCGGTTGGCGTGCGTCTCTTCGTACTCCGCGACCTCCTCGAGCTCGTCCGCGTCGAGGTCGCCGAGCAGGCCGATGATGTCGGACTCGCTGCGTGCGTCGTAATCGGGGATCGGGAAGCCGCTGCTGACCGCAGCCTCCTGCAGCCCGTCCGCCGCGGCGACCACCGCGGCAGGCTCCGGCGCGGGCTCGGGGATGGCCGCCGGCACGGGCGTCGCAACGCCTGCCTCCTGGGCCTCGAGCTCGTCCATCAACTCGTCGATGCGGTTGAGGATGCTGGTGCGGTTCTTCGTCGACTCCTCGTGCTGCGCCACCTGCTCGAGCTGGTCGAGGTCGAGCTCGGCGAGCTTGGGGAGGATGTCGGCGACACGCAGGGAGTCGTAACCCTCTATCGGCAATGCGTCGGCGCCGGCGGCTGGCTGCACGAGCGTGGGCTCCTCCGGCGCGGGCGGGGGGGGTACGGGCGGCGCAGGCGGGGCGGGCACCATCGGTTCGGCGGCCGTCGGCGCAGGCGCCGGCTGCGCCACCGGGCGCGGCGTCTCGGCCTCCTCGCGGTCGCGGCGCTTGTTCGTCTGCGAGAGGACGCCGAGCACGATCGCGGCGAGAACGCTCGACCCGATCGACACGAAGATCAGCGCGAGGCTGTCCGCGAAGATGCCGATCACGAGCGTGATCACCGCGATCAAGACCAGCACGATCGTCACCAGCAGCAACACAGGCGCACCCATCCTTCGTCCGAGCGACGGAGCATCCTAAACCGCTCCGTACGGGGCGGCGTGATCCGAGGAGCCGTATCGCCGTTCAGCGGCGACGGCGCAGGAACCGACCGCCGCCGTCGTCGTCGTCGAAGATGTCGAAGCTCTTGTCGGCAGGTCGCGGCTCGTCGGACTCCTCGTCGCGCGGACCCAACGGCTCGTTGTCCGTGACCGCGCGGCGCAACTCGGCGAGGAACGGATCGTCGTCGTCGGATTCGTCGCCGTCGAACACGGTGCCCGTGGCGAGCTCGCCGTCGGGCAGGTCGGCGGCACCGGCACCGGCACCGCGCATCTCCGCGCCCGCGCCGTCGAGGTCGTCGGCGCCGGCAGCGCCGGCGGCGGGCGTGGCGCCGACCGCGCCCACGTCACGCGGATCCGGTTCCTCCGCGGGCGTGGGTTCGCGCTCCGCGGCCTCGGGAACCGGTGCGGGCTCGACGCCAGGCACGCCGTCCTCGACCCGCCGCAGCTGGTCGGCGAAGTAGATCCGCAGCCGCTCGCGCTCCTGGGCGAGGTACGCGTGCAGCGCGTCGACATCGCGTTGCAACGCGGCGCGCTCCTCGTGCAGGCGGTTGCGCTCTGCCTCGACCTCGGCCTCGGCGTCGCCGACCATGCGCGCCCGCATCGCCTCGGCTTCGTCGAGCACCTCCTGACGGCGCGCCTCGGCGTCGGCGATCAGCCGGCTCGCTTCGTCCTGTGCCTCGCGCACCGCCATGTCCGCGGTCCGCTGCGCCAGCACGAGCGTGCGCCGCAGCTGGTCTTCGACGTCGCTCGCCGGAGCAGCCTCGCTGGATGGCGCGTCCTGCTGGGCACGCTCGAGCTCGTCGATGCGGCGCCGGAGGGCGTCGACCGTTGCCGCGACGTTCGTCACGAAGACATCGACGTCCTCCGGGTTGTAGCCGCGGAGCTTCTCGCGGAAGCGAACGTCCCGGATGTCCTGCGGCGACAGCTCCATGGGTGGAATCTACCCACCCCAATGGCCCGATCAGCAGATGCTGCGCGCCACCACAGACACGATGAGCGACAGGACCAGCGGGGAGATGTCGAACATGCCGATGCTCGGGATCAATTGGCGGAGCGGCCCGAGCACGGGTTCGGTCACCGAATAGAGGACGCCGTAGATGCCGGCCATCGCTCCGCCCTCCTGCAACGGGAAGAGCCCGAGGATGATCCGCGCGAAGACGAGGATGATGTAGAGCTGCAGAACCTGCGCGACGAGGCAGCCCATCCTCAGCTGCGCTGCGTCGGCGTGAGCAGGTACACGCGATCGGCGGTGCGCTCCATCTCACCGTCGAGCCCGTAGGTGAGGCCGGAAGCGAAGTCGATGATCCGGCGCATCAGGTCGCGGTCCGCGTTCTGCAGGTTCACGATGACCGACACGCCCGCCTTCAACCGGTCGCCGATCTCCTTCGCGTCCTGAAACGACGCGGGGACGATCGTCTGAGGCTTCGTGTTGGCCACCGGGGTCAAGGGTCGCACGACGGACGACGTCCGCGGCGCCACCGTGATCCCGCTCGCCTGCTCTGACTGCGCGGGGAACGTGCGGATGGAGCCGCCCGTCGGCTCCACGTGGTCGCCGTATCCGCGCGCAGGACGGGCGGTCGGCCCCACCGGTTGCGGGGCCGCCTGTGGCTCGTCGTATGCCTCGTACTCGTCGTACTCGTCGTCGTCGACGAGGCCGAGGTAGCTCATCATCCGTCGGAACGCGGACATCGTGCGCCTCCTGTCCTTCCTATCGTCGCACCTCGGCCGCTCCGGGGCGTGCACCGAACAGGGCACGCCCCGCGCGCACCATCGTCGCTCCTGCGGCGACGGCGAGGTCGAGGTCGTCGGTCATGCCGATCGAGAGTTCGCGCACGCCGAGGGCGTCGCGTAGTTCACGCAGTCTCGCGAACTGTGCGGCTGCCTCGGTGCGATGCCGGCTCGCCACGCCCATGAGGCCAGCGACGTCGAGGTCGAGACGGCGAAGCGCATCGACCGTCGCGGGCGCGTCGACCCACGAGCACCCGTTGCGTCCGGGCTCGCCGGTGAGGTTCACCTGCACGAGGACGGTCGCGCCAGGCGCCCGCCGCGCGATCTCCTCGCCGGCGGCGACGCGGTCGACGCCTTGCCACAGCGCGACGTGAGGGGCGAGTCGCGCCACCTTGTTCCGCTGTACGGCGCCGAGGAAGTGCCACCGCACATCGGCGGCGAGGCCGTCGCCAGCCGCGCCGAGCGCCGCGATCTTGTCGAGCAGGGGCCGCGCGTAGTTCTCGCCGACGTCGAGCAAGCCGACGCCCGCGGCGTCCGCGACCGCCGAGGCGGGGAAGCCCTTCGTCACCGCCACGATCCGGACGGCGTCGACGTCGCCGCCGGACGCGGCGATGCGGGCGCGCAGGTCGGCCAGCCGCTGGGCGACGGTCACGGCGGAAGGGGACGCCGGCGCGCCCTGGTGGGTCACGACAGCCACG
>DASVEG010000168.1:0-10319 GCA_036380695.1 Acidimicrobiales bacterium | reverse complement strand
AGCGTCGGGTCGGTCGAGCACGCGTTGGCTGCCGGGTACGGGTGCGACACCGGCCCGGGCACCCACGCGTCGAACACCGACACGGGCACGTCTCGCGTGAAGGGGATCTGCGCGTTGCCGTCGCCGATCTGGCGCCAGCCTGCGACGACGGCGTCGGCGAGCAGCCGGGCGAACCGCTCCGATTGCGCGAAGCCCGTGTGGTACCACGCCCGGAGCGAGCCGTCGGGGAGACGCTGGGTGCCAGGGCCGTCGTAGCTCGGCCCTTCCGACGAGCCGACGTCGCCCTGGGTGTAAACGAGCGTGGCACCGGTCTCGCGATCGACGAACCGCTCGAACGGGCCGACGAAGTCGGCAGACACGAGGTCGTAACCCGAGAGCGACTCGGGGTGCTGCCCGAAGTTGGTCCACGTGGCGAGGGGGACCGGTTGCTTGCCGGACACGTCGTCGACGCGCAGCACGACAACGCCGTGGTCGCCGAAGTCGCGCGGGTAGCCGTAGGGCGACCGGTCGCTCGACGCGCCGCGTCCGGCGACGTTCCCCTTCACGCCGGGGAAGTCGACGGTCGTCGCGCCGAGGCGCGCCGGCCGCATCGACGTGGCCGCGTCGGTGATCGCCTCCGCGATCTGGCGGGCCTGGTACTCGAACGCGCGCACGTCCCAGACGTCCTGGAAGACCCACACGCCCGCCGCCGGAGACGAGAAGTACGGCGAGTTGTGGTTGTGGGTGGCCGACATCACGATCCGGTCGTGGGGGAGCCGGAGCGCCGGGTCGATCAGCTGCGCGGCGCGCCGCACGAGGAGGTCCTGCGCCAGGTAGTTGTCGGTCTTGACCAGCGCGACCCGCTCGCCGTTCGAGCCCTCGAAGACGAGCGCCCGCGCCGACAGCCTCGACTGGATGCCGCTGCTCGGCTGCTGCTTGGTCGTCTGGGCATACGGGTCGACCGGGTCACCGGTGACGACGCCGACGGTGCCGTTGCCTTCGGTGGAGTGCTGGCCGGACCCTGACCCGACGTGCCAGGAGAAGTCGGCGACGCCGACGCCCGCCCGCAGGCCGACGGACGAAGGCACGGCAGGGGCCACGGCGGAAGCGGTAGCAGCGGCGTCGGAGAGGACGGAAGCGGTCGTCGGGGCGGCGACGCCTGCGAGGGCGACAGCCAGGAGGAGGACGAAGAGAGCGCGGCGCATGGCTCCTCTGGAGATGGGTTGTGGGCGGCGAGCCCCACCGGCATCGCCGCGCTCAGGAATTCGTCAGGCGGCGACCCGTGTCCTGTTCAGCGGCGAGGGTATTGCCATCTGCCATTGATTCTGGCACTATCTGCCACTATGACTGCAACGGATGCGCGACGACGGGTACTCGAACTCCTTCGAGCCGGGGACATCGACATCGACGAGGCCGACGAGCTGCTCGCCGAGATCGACGGCGAAGGCGTGGCCGGCGACGCGGGGGAGGGGGCCGATCTGGGCGACGTCAGCATGAGCGCGCCCCGCGCGACGGTGCCCCCGGTCCCGCCGGTGCCTCCGATGCCCCTGCTCCCGCCCGGGTTCAGCGTGCTCCCGCCGGGTTTCCGGCACCTCCCGCCGCTGCCGCCACTCCCGCCGCGCGCGCCTCGGCCACCCCGGGCGCCACGACCGCCGCGAGCGGAGCGGGCAGCGCGCCGGCGTGCCGGGGGCCTCGACGTCGACACGCTCGTGTCGCTCGCCGCCTCTGGCGTAGCGCCGGAATGGATCCGCGAGCTGGGCGAAGCCGGCCTCAAGGATCTCGACGCCGAGGCACTGATCGGGCTCGCGTCCGTCGGTGTGAGCCCGGAATGGATCCGCGAGCTGGGCGAAGCCGGCCTCAAGGATCTCGACGCGGAGGCGATCGTCGGCCTGGCCGCGGTCGGCGTCAGCCCCGAGTGGGTGCGCGAGCTCGCCGAGGCCGGGCTGACCGATCTCGACGCCGAGGCGCTCGTCGGTCTCGCCGCGACGGGCGCGAGCCCCGAGTGGATCCGCCAGCTTGGCGAGCTTGGGCTGTTGGGCGACGTCGCTGCGCGCGACGCCGCCGGTGAGCCCGACGAGTCCGACCCCATCGCGTGAGCCAGCGCGACCCGCTGCGCCTTCCGACGCGCGATCCGTTCACCGGCGGCGACGTCGTCGTCACGCGGTTGGAGACCGCATCCGGCGTCGCGATCGAAGGACGGTTCTCGCTCGGGTGGGTCGGCCGCCTGACGCCCCAACAACTCGACTTCGTCGGTCTCCTCCTCGAGCGCCGGAACAACCTGCAGAAGCTCGCGGCCGACCTCGGGATCGCGTACAACACCGCCCGCTCGCGGTTCGAGGAGATCGTGACCGCCATGGGTGCGCCGCCCGACGACGGTTCGGTCGCGCCGCCGGCGTCGGCTCCGTCGCCGGCGGGCGCGGCGGCGGCGCGCCGTAGGGAGATCCTCCGCCGCGTCGCCGCGGGCGAGCTCGACGTCGACGCCGCGCACGACGAGCTGCGCGGGCCGACCGGCTGATCCGGCCCCGGCCGGGAATACCCGCAACCTCCAACTCCTTGATAACGTCGCACTCAAGTTTCAGCAGTGTCTCGTTCATCGGAAGCAGGAGGCTCGCAGCATGCCCAAGGCCGTCGGCATCGACCTCGGCACCACGAACTCCGTCGTCGCCGTCCTGGAGGCGGGCGAGCCGACGGTCATCCCGAACGCGGAAGGCGGGCGCACGACCCCGTCGGTCGTCGGGTTCTCGAAGACCGGCGAGGTGCTCGTCGGCGAGGTCGCCAAGCGCCAGGCGATCACCAACCCCGACCGTACGATCCGCTCCGTCAAGCGCCACATGGGCACGACGTGGACCGTCGACATCGACGGCAAGCGCTACACGCCCCAGGAGATCAGCGCTCGGATCCTCCAGAAGCTGAAGCGTGACGCGGAGGCGTTCCTGGGCGACACCGTCAACCAGGCGGTCATCACGGTCCCCGCGTACTTCGACGACGCGCAGCGCACCGCCACCAAGGAGGCCGGCCAGGTCGCGGGCCTCGAGGTGCTGCGCATCATCAACGAGCCCACCGCGGCCGCGCTCGCCTACGGCCTCGACAAGGAGGCTGGCACCGACGAGACCGTCCTCGTCTTCGACCTCGGAGGCGGCACGTTCGACGTCTCGATCCTCGACATCGCCGAGGGCGTGTTCGAGGTGAAGTCGACGCACGGTGACACCCACCTCGGCGGCGACGACTGGGACCAGCGCGTCATGGACTGGCTCGTCAAGGAGTTCAAGAACGCCGAGGGCGTCGACCTGTCGGCCGACCGCATGGCGATGCAGCGCCTCAAGGAAGCCGCAGAGAAGGCGAAGATCGAGCTGTCCGCCGTCCAGCAGACCAACATCAACCTGCCGTTCATCACCGCGACGTCAGACGGCCCGAAGCACCTCGACACCACCCTCACGCGCGCCAAGTTCGAAGAGCTCACCGCCGATCTCGTCGAGCGGTGCAAGGGCCCGTTCGAGCAGGCCATTCGCGACGCCGGCCTCACCAAGGAGCAGATCGACCACGTCATCATGGTCGGGGGCTCGACCCGCATGCCGATGATCCAAGACCTCGTCCGCGGCTTGACGGGCAAGGACCCGCACAAGGGCGTCAACCCCGACGAGGTCGTCGCCGTCGGCGCGTCGATCCAGGCCGGCGTGCTGAAGGGCGAGGTCAAGGACGTCCTCCTCCTCGACGTGACGCCGCTGTCCCTCGGCATCGAGACCAAGGGCGGGATCATGACGAAGCTCCTCGAGCGCAACACCACCATCCCCGCGCGCCGCAGCGAGGTGTTCACCACGGCCGAGGACATGCAACCGTCCGTCGAGATCCACGTGCTGCAGGGCGAACGCGAGATGGCGATGTACAACAAGACGCTCGGCAAGTTCCAGCTCGTCGACCTGCCCCCGGCGCCACGCAGCGTGCCGCAGATCGAGGTCACTTTCGACATCGACGCCAACGGCATCGTGCACGTGTCCGCCAAGGACCGCGCCACGGGCAAGGAGCAGTCGATGACGATCACCGGGCAGTCGTCGCTGTCGAAGGACGACATCGACCGGATGGTCCGCGACGCCGAGGCGCACGCCGAGGACGATCGCCGCCGGCGCGAAGAGGCGGAGATCCGCAACGACGCCGACAGCCGGGTGTACCAGACGGAGAAGCTCCTCAAGGATCAGGGCGACAAGGCCACCGGTCCGGAGAAGGAGGCCGTCACCTCCGCGCTGGCGTCGTTGAAGGAAGCCCTCAACGGCCAAGACCTCGAGGCCATCAAGTCGGCGACGGAGCGGCTCAACGGCACCCTGCAGCCGTTCGCCCAGCGGCTGTACGAGGAGGGCGCGGCCTCCGCCGACGCCGGCTCGCCGCCGCCGCCGAGCGGGGCGGCGGGTGCCGCGAACGACGACGACGTCGTCGACGCCGAGATCGTCGAGGACGAGGAGCGGGGGGCGTAGCCGTTGAGCGACGCGCAGAACGACACCGCGCCCCCGAGCGACGCCGCCGCCCCCGATCCCGCTCTCCGTCCGTCGCGGCCCCGAGAGGGCGCGTCGTCGACGGAACGCGAGCGGGCGAAGGCGGCCGACGGCGGCGTTGAGCCTGATGTCGAGGTCGAGGTCGAGGTCGAGGGTGAGGCCGCGTCTGGCACCGCGCCGGAGACCGCGGCCGGCGACGCGGAGGGGGCCACGCTCGCCGCCGAGTCGGACGAGGCGGCCGCCCAGGTCGAGCTCGACATCGACCTGGCTGCGTCCGCGGTGGAGCGCGAGCGCGACGAGTACCTCGACGCGCTCCGTCGCCTCCAGGCCGACTTCGAGAACTACAAGAAGCGCATGATCCGCCAGCAGACGGAGACCCTCGAGCGCGCCGCCGAGCACCTCGTGGAAAAGCTGCTGCCGGTCCTCGACGCGATCGACCTCGCCAACCAGCACGGCTCCGGCGAGGCGATCGCGCCCGTGGCGACCGCGCTGATGGACACCCTCGCCAAGGAAGGCCTCGAGCGCATCGACCCGGTCGGCGAGGCGTTCGACCCGACCGAGCACGAGGCCGTCATGCACGAGCCGGCCGACCCCGAGGCCGATGGTGACGCCGACGAGGACGCCGGCCAGGTCGTCGCCGCCCTGCTCCGCGCCGGCTACCGCTGGCGCGGTCGTCTCGTGCGCGCCGCCATGGTGAGCGTTCGGGGATAGGGACCCGGGTCACTGATGGCGCAGGCGCAGCGGGAGTGGTTCGAGAAGGACTACTACAAGGTGCTCGGCGTCTCCGAGTCGGCTACCGACAAGGAGATCAAGGCCGCGTACCGCAAGCTGTCCAAGCAGTTCCACCCCGACGCGGCCAGCGGCAACGAGGAGCGCTTCAAGGAGATCTCGGCGGCGTTCGACGTCGTCGGCGACGCCGAGAAGCGCACGGAGTACGACGAGGTCCGCCGGCTGGGACCGATGGCCGGTGGCTTCGGCGGCGCGGGCGGCGGCAACCCGTTCGGCGGGTTCGGCCAGACCTTCCGCGTCGACGACATCACCGACCTGCTCGGCGGCGTGTTCGGGGGCAGGGGGCGCACCCGCGCGAGCGGCCGGGCGTCTGGCCCCAGGCGGGGCGAAGACATCGAGGCCGAGCTCCACCTGTCGTTCGCGGACACGGTCCACGGCGTCGAGACGTCGGTCAACGTCGTCAGCGACGCGGCTTGCATGACGTGCGCCGGGACGGGTGCTGCCCCTGGCACCTCGCCCGTCATCTGCTCCACGTGCGGAGGCCGCGGCGTGCGCGACGAGAACCAGGGGCTGTTCTCGTTCAGCCAGCCCTGCCGCGATTGCAAGGGCACCGGCATGCGCGTGGAGACGCCGTGCCGCGATTGCCGGGGCAGCGGCATCGTCCACCGTCCGCGGCGCGTCAAGGTGCGGATCCCGCCCGGCGTCCGCGACGGGCAACGCATCCGCGTCAAGGGCCGCGGCGGTGCTGGCGCGAACGGCGGGCCGTCTGGTGACCTGTACGTCACGGTCCACGCAGGAGAACACCCGATCTTCGGCCGCAAGGGGCGCGACCTCACCCTGTCCGTCCCGGTGACCTTCGCCGAGGCAGCGCTGGGCGCGACCGTCACCGTCCCGACCCTCGACGCGCCGGTGACGCTTCGCATCCCGGCAGGCACGCCCACCGGCAAGACCTTCCGGGTCCGCGGGCGAGGCGCGCCCGCCGGGTCGTCCGCTGGCGACCTCCTCGTCACCGTCGAGGTCGCCGTCCCTGCCCGCGTCTCCGACGCCGAGCGCGACGCGATCGAGGCCCTCGCCGAGGCGACGACCGAGTCGCCGCGGGCACATCTGGATCAGTACGTCGTCGTTGCACCGCGAGAGGGAGCCGAGCGATGAGCCCTGCACGCGACCGCCGCGACCGCGCCGTCTACGTCATCTCCGTGGCGGCCGAGCTCGGCGGCGTCCATCCCCAGACGCTCCGCATCTACGAGCGCAAGGGTCTCCTCGACCCGGCGCGCACCGCCGGCGGCAGCCGCCGGTACAGCGAGCGCGACATCGCGCAGCTGCAACGCATCCAGGAGCTGACCGCGGCCGGCCTCAACCTCGAGGGCGTGAAGCGGGTGATCGAGCTCGAGGATGACGTTCGCCGGCTGCACGCCGAGATCGACGAGCTCAAGGCCCAGTCGAGGGTGCAGGTCGAGCAGGTCCACCGCCAGTACCGGCGTGATCTCGTCCCCCTCCGACAGCTGCCGGACGTTTGGGGCGGAAGCCGCAGAAGGGCGTAAACCACCACGGAAAGCGGTGGTTTTGCCCGTTCGCGCCTGACAACGCCCGCTCGCGCGTGGTACACACCACGCAGCGTGGTTAGAGGCGGGTGAGGATGATCCAAGTTCGGTATCGGCGGGCAGCGTTCGCAGCTGTAGCGATTTCTTCGCTGGCGATCTGGGCCAGCACCGGCGTGTCGTTCGCCGGTCCACCGTCGGACCTCGACGCGCCCGGTCTCGACCGCGCACCCGGGCTGCAACGCGGTGTCGAGGACGACGCCGTCGCGCCGGCGGTCGAGGACCCGAGCGGGGTCCAGAGCGCAGCCGTGGCAACCGCTGACGCCGGCCCGCCCTGCCCCGGCTGTGTCGGAAACGCGACCAACGACCCGCCCGGCCAGGAGAACCAGGACCCCAACGGCGGTCACGAGTGCGACGTGCAGGGCGACCCCAACGGCGGCAACCCCGGCGTCGGCGACGGCAACCCTGCGCATCCGAACGATTGCGAGAAGACCGACCCCGAGCCGTGCCCCGACGGGAAGCCGCCTGCGGCAGACGGCTCGTGCGCACAGCCTCCGCACCGCTGCCCCGATGGCAGCGAGCCGCCCGCGAGCGGGCCGTGCCCGGAGACCGGAGGCACGTGCCCCGACGGCTCCTCGTTCTGCCCTTCGGTCGACACCGGCCCGCAGCTCCCGCGCTCGTGCCCGGTCGACCTGCCGCTCCCGACGGGCGGGTCGTGCCCGGCGCCCCCGACGACGCAACCCCAGGCGCAAGCCGCGGGTGCTTCGGTCGGTCCTGCGGTGCAGGGCAGCGTCTTCGGCCGGCCGAGCGAGGTGCTCGGCGTCCAGCAGACCCGCACCCCCGCTGCGGTTGCCCCGTCGCTGGCGAGGACGGGCGGTGCGCCCATCGGGCTGGCGTTGCTCGGCCTCTCACTGTGCGTGGTAGGCGTAGCACTTGCCCGTTTCGCAACTTATCGCCGTTATGTTCCCCAACATCGCTGATTAGCTGCGATAGTTCTGGGAAGGACGGCGCCGCGACATATCTTCGCCTCGCGCTGGCATTGCGCGTAGGAGTCGTGGTATCACCACTGTGAGTGATCTTTTGATGGTCCTCGAGAGGTATCGGCGAGCACCGCCGAAACCTTGAGAGGAAATGTTTCGCACGGCACACGACACGCCGATCGGGAACTTCCTGCGGGGTTCCCGGTCAAGACCGAACGAAGGAAGGCGGGTAGCTGATGCTTCCCCGAAAGAACTGGCGAAGGACGACCGAGCGGCCGGCGGACAGCGTTGACGTCTCGTCGCGGCTCGCCCCCTACCGCTCCACGACGAGGCCGGCCGGGCGTGTCCGGGCCGCGCTGACCCGTGCCGTCGGCCGCCCCCTTCCGTTCGGCGCGGCACGCGAGGCAGACGACGTCGTCGGCCGCCTCCGCCCCGTCCCGCTCGCCGAGGCGATCGCCAGCTCGGGTCCCGCCCGCTTCACGACCGCCCCGTCGGGCCGCCGCAGCGCGCGCCGCCACGTGCCGAAGGTCGCGATCGCCACGGCGTTCGCGCTCCTCATCGGCGCGACCGGCGCCCTGCCCGCGGCCGCGCTGGTCGTGAGCCCCGGCACCAACGAGGGGTTCGAGATCGACGGCGACTTCGACGTCGACAACCCCAACAACATCGACTGGGAGACGGCCGACGCCGCGATCGTCGAGGACGACACGATCGACAGCGCGTTCCAGGGCTCCTCGAAGGAAGAGCAGCCCGGGAGCTGGGTCTGCCAGGCGCACGCCGGCGGCGTCACCCCCGGCAAGGACAACCTGCTCCGCGCCTACGTCGACGCTCGCTTCGAGGGCGAGGAGGCCTTCCTCGATCTCGGCCTCGTCCGCGCCGAGGGCGAGGGCGACACGCACGTCAACTTCGAGTTCAACCGCTCCGGTGTCCCGCAGGAGACCGGCGACTACCAGGACGGCCCCTGCCCGATCACCCGCGAGGTCGGCGACTTCCTCGTCGCGGTCGACTTCGGCGGCACGAGCTTCCTGACCGCAGAGATCCGCCTGTTCACGTGGGACGGCTCGGAGTGGGACGAGATCACCTCGGGCTTCACCGCCTACGGCGCGAACAACACCTCCGACATCGCCGACGACCCGATGGTCGACGGCATCCAGTTCGTCGAGGAGCGCACGTTCATCGAGGTGTCGGTGCAGCTGCCCGACGGCTTCCTCACCTGCCCCGGCTTCAGCCTCGTCAACGTCCGCAGCCGCTCGTCGCACTCCATCACGTCGGCCCTGCAGGACAAGATGCCGACGACCTCGGTCGACGTGTCCACCTGCGGCAAGATCCTCCTGCACAAGCAGGACGACCTCGGCCAGCCGCTCGCCGGCGCCGTGTTCGGCCTCTTCAACACCGCGGCCGCCACCGGCACCCCGGTCGACACCTGCACCTCCGCCGCCGACGGCACCTGCTCGTTCGACGAGGTCACGCCCGGCACGTACTGGGTTCGTGAGATCAGCGCGCCGACCGGCTTCAACCCCGACCCCGACATCGTCGAGGTCACCGTCGGCTTCCGCGAAGAGGTCGAGATCACGCAGCCGTTCGAGGACCCGCTGATCCTGGGCTCGGTGCTCATCCGCAAGACGCACGCGCTCGGCGGCCCCGTCGCCGGCGTCCGCTTCATCCTCCGCCTTCCCGGCACCACGACGCAGGCCACCGATCGCGATGGCGATCCGGCGGAGTGCACCACCGGCGCCGACGGCACCTGCACGATCGACCGCCTCGTTCCCGGCACCTACACCGTGCACGAGGATCCGGCCACCGTCCCTGCGACGATGACGCCCGCGCCCGACCAGAACGTCACGGTCGTAGGCAACCAGACCGTCGAGGTCGCGTTCGTCAACCCGGTGAAGCCGCTCGCGATCCAGATCGTGAAGACGGTCAACGACGAGGAGAGCGTCACCATCCACTCGGGTGACGAGGTCACGTACAAGCTCGTCATCACCAACACCGGTCAGCAGGCACTCACGCTGACGTCGCTCACCGACGTCGCCAACGACATCCCGCTTACGCTCGCCGCGAGCTGCGCGAGCCTCGTCAACAACACGCCGCTCGCACCAGGCGGCACCCGCACCTGCACGTACAAGGCCAACCCGGAAGACGACGTCCACAACGTCGCGACGGTCGTCGGCCGTGACGCCTTCAACCGCACCGCGACCGACGACGACGACGCCAACGTCGACGTCATCAACCCCGACATCTCCCTCACCAAGACGGTGAACGGTGCCGAGTCGGTGACGGTCCACGAGGGCGACGCGCTCACCTACGTCGTGACGTTCACGAACACCGGCGACACGCCGCTCCGCATCACCACGTTGACCGACACGGTCAACGGCACGCTCGCCACGATGTCGGCGTCGTGCCAGGCGCTGGTGAACTCCACGCTGCTCGCGCCGGGCGCATCCCGCTCGTGCGAGTACACGACGTCGGCACCGGCCACCGGCCAGGTCAACACGGCCAGGGTCATCGGCATCGACGTGCTCGGCGGCGAGGTCGACGCGGACGACACCGCGGTCGCCACGGTCATCAACCCGGCGATCAGCCTGGTCAAGACCGTCAACGGCGCCGAGAGC
>DASVEG010000167.1:0-7729 GCA_036380695.1 Acidimicrobiales bacterium | reverse complement strand
TGGTCTGGTCGCTGCTCGCGTACGCCGGCATCTGTGCGGCCGCGCTGGCGCTCGCCGCGCGGCGGATCGCCTTGCCGCGAGAGGCGGTCGCGTGAACGCGCTCTTGCGGGCGGTCCGCCGCCGGCTGCGGATGGTGTGGGCGGTGGCCACGCTGCAACTCGTCGCGCCCGTCGTCGCCGCGGTTGCCGTCGCGCACGTGACGACGGGCCGGCTCCGGCCGTGGTCGTGGCCCGAACCGGCGGCCGCGCTTGCGGCTGCGGCCGCGCTGGTCGTGGTCGCCGCTGGCGCCATCGCGCTGCGCATCCCGCTGCTGACCGCGGCCCGCGCCGCCGACCGGGGGCTCGGGACGGGCGATGCGTTCGCGACGGCACTGGAAGTCGACGCGGGCCGGCCGGGCGCACCTGCCCTGGTCGAGCGCGTACGGGCGCGGGCCGACGCGCTCGCCGTCCGGCGGCGCGCTCGCGACGCCGTCGCGGTGCGGATCGTCGCCCGCCGGGTCGCCGTGGCCGCGACCTTGACCGTGGTGGCCGTCGCGCTGGCGCTGCTGCCGAACCCTCAGGACGACGTGCGGGCCAGGAGGGCCGCGGAGCAAGCGCTGGCCGACGCGCAGGCCGCTCGCTTGCGGACCGCGGCAGACGAGCTGCGGGCGACCGGCGACGCGGCCAAGGATGCCGCGGCGGCGCTCGAGGAAGCCGCGGCCGACCTCGAGAGGGCGGGTGATCTCGACGACGCGCAAGCCGCGCTCGATCGCGCCGCCGACGAGCTCGCCGAAGGCTTGTCCGAGTCGTTCCTCGCCGAGAAGGCGGCGGCGCGCGGGCTCGACCGCAGCGTCGAGGCGTCGCCGCTCGCGTCCGGGCTCTCGGGCTCCGCCGCGGAGCAGATGCGTGCGCTCGCGAACGAGGTCGAGTCGATGACACCCGAGGAGCGCGCCGCGCTGGCGGAGCGTCTCGCCGCGCTCGCGGCGACGCAAGCGGCGGGCAACCCCGACGCGGCCGAGGCGCTGCAGGACGCGAGCGACGCGCTGCGGGCAGGCGACGCCGCGGGCGCGTCCGACGCACTGGCGAAGGCGGCATCGGCGCAAGGGGCCGCGACGCGCTCGGTCGCAGCGCAGGATGCGAGCGCGTCCGCGCTCGGCTCGCTCGCCACCGCGACGTCCGGCCTCCAGTCGGGCGACACCGGTGACTCCGGCGAGTCGGGCCGGGGCGAAGGCGAGGGCGAAGGTAGCGAGGGCTCGGGCCAGGGTCAGGGCCAGGGAACCGGCCAAGGCGAAGGCGAGGGCGAAGGCGGCGAGGGAGACGGGGAGGGGTCGGGCAGCGGATCCGGCCAGGGCCAGGGCGCAGGTCAAGGCGGCGCAGGTGGTTCCCCGTCCGGGCAGGTGAGCGGTGGCCAGGGCGGCTCCGGAGCGGCGGGCCAGGGGGGCACGGGCACGGCCGGCGGCACCGCGACCGGCACCGCGCAGACCGACCACGGGGTCGGCGACGCGACGGTCGTCGCGCCGGTGGCGCGCGGCACCGACGGCGAGCAGATCGTCGTTCCCGGCCAGCCGGGCCAGGGGCCGAGCCAGACGATCGGCAAGCAGAACGGCGCGACCCTGCGCGGCAGCGCGCGGGTCCCGGTGCGGGACGCGCTCCCTCAGTACCGCACGCAGGCCTCTCGTGCGCTCGACCGCCTCTCGCTGTCGCCCTCCACTCGCGCCCTCGTGCGCGCCTACTTCGACTCGCTCGCGGAAGGGAACCGGTGACACCTGCCCGTCGAGGCCGCATGGCCGATGCCGACCCAACCCTCGCGACGCCCGAGGGCTACGCCGAGACGGCCGCCGCGATCCAACGGGAGATCGGCAAGGTCATCGTCGGACAGCCCGAGCTCGTGCGGCTGGTGCTCATCACGCTGTTGTGCGAGGGCCACGCGCTTCTCGAAGGCGTGCCCGGTCTCGGCAAGACGCAGCTGCTGAAGACGTTGTCGGCCGCGGTCGACGTCGAGTTCGCGCGCATCCAGTTCACGCCCGACCTCATGCCGGCCGACATCGTCGGCACCTCGATCCTCGAGGAGGACGACACCGGGCGGCGCCGGTTCGCGTTCCGCGCCGGGCCCGTCTTCGCGAACCTCGTGCTCGCCGACGAGATCAACCGCGCGACGCCCAAGACGCAGTCGGCGCTGCTCGAGGCCATGCAGGAGCGCCGGGTCACCGTTGCCGGCGAGACGCGCGACCTGCCTCGACCGTTCTTCGTCATGGCCACGCAGAACCCGCTCGAGATGGAGGGCACGTACCCCCTTCCCGAGGCGCAGCTCGACCGCTTCCTCGTGAAGGCGCTCGTGCCGTTCCCGTCGGCGGAAGAGCTCGTCGCCGTCGTCGAGCGCACGACCACCGGCACGGAGGCGTCGGTCACCGCCGTCGCCAACGCGGACGCGCTCACCGCGATGATCGAGCTCACCCGCCAGGTGCCGGTCGCGTCGCACCTCGTCGAGCACGCCGTCCACCTCGTCATGGCCACGCACCCGAACGGGGCGACCGCGCCCGACGGCGTGAAGCGCTATGTGCGCTTCGGTGCGTCGCCCCGCGGCGCACAGGCGCTCGTGCTGGCGGCCAAGGCGGCGGCGCTGCTCGACGGGCGGCCGAACGTGGCGGCGGACGACGTGAGGGGTCTCGCGGCCGCGACCCTCCGCCACCGGCTGGTGCTCGGGTACGAAGCGGTGGCCGACCGGGTCGACGCCGATCACGTCGTCGCCGAGGTGCTCGACCGCGTGCCACCACCCGGACCAGGCCTGCGCGGGACCTGAGGCACGGAGCGCGCGGATGGCCGGCCTGCTCGACGCGCGACTGCTCGCTCGACTGGAAGCGCTGCAGCTGTCGACCCGTCGCCGGCTGGCTGGGCATCTCGCGGGCGAGCACCGGTCGACGCGCTACGGAGCGTCCATCGACTTCGCGGACTACCGCGAGTACCACCCCGGCGACGACTTCCGGCGCATCGACTATCACCTGTTGGCCCGTCTCGACGTGTTGTTGCTCAAGCTGTTCGAGGCAGAGGAAGACCTGCAGGTGCGGCTGCTCGTCGACACGTCGGCCTCGATGGCCGGTTCGGGAAAGCTCGAACAAGCGGCGCGGGTCGCCGCTGCGCTCGGGTTCGTCGCCCTCGTGCGCCGCGACGCCGTCTCGCTCCACACGTTCCCGCTCGAGGCGAGGGCGCCGAGGTTCCTCGGCCGCTCCGCCGTGCCCGCGTTGTTCGCCGCGCTCGAGCGGTTGGAGCCCCACGGCGAGACGCGGTTCGCGACCGCGGCGACGCACTTGCTGTCGCGCCCGGGGCCGCCCGGCCTGGTCGTGCTCGTCTCCGACCTCCTGACCCCCGAGTGGGAGGCCGGCCTCGAGCGGCTGCCGTCGAGAGGCGGCGATGTGCTCGTCGTCCACGTCCTCGCCGAGGACGACCTGCGCCCTGGCTTCAGCGGCGACGTCGAGCTCGTCGACTCCGAGCGCGGCGATCGCGTCGCCGTCAGCCTCTCGGTCGACACCGCGAGCGCGTACGAACAGGTCGCACGCGCGTGGGCCGACTCGGTCGCGACCCGGTGCAGGAGCCTCGGCGCGGGCTACGTGCGGGTGATGGCAGACGACGACCTCGAGTCGCTTCTCGTCGCGGGATGGCGCGAGGCGGGTGTGCTTCGGTGAGGTTCGCCAACCCCGCAGGCCTCGCGCTGCTCGCGCTCGCGGTACCCATCGTCGTGTTGCACATCCTCCGCCCGCGCCGGCCACCGGTGACGGTCAGCTCGACGTGGCTCTGGCGTGAGGTGGCCAAGCCCGTGTCTGCGGCCGCTCCCTGGCAGCGGCTCCGGCCGAGCGTGCTGCTCGCGTTGCAGCTCGCCGCGTTGGTGCTCCTCGCCGGCGCCGTCGCCCGGCCGGTGCGGGTGACCGACGCGCCGCTCGCCGCGCACACGATCTTCGTCGTCGACGCGTCCGGCTCGATGGCCGCGACCGACGGCGACCCCGACCGCCTCGCGGACGCGAAGGACGAAGCGAGGCGGTTGCGCGGCCAGCTGCCGTCGGGGGGCGTTGCGAGCATCGTCGTCGCCGCGCCGCAGCCACGCGTCGTCCTGAGCACGAGCGCGGACCGCCGCGCGTTCGACGACGCGTTGCGCCCGATCCGGGCGACGCCGGGGGGCGCCGACTTCGCGACCGCGTTCACGCTCGCCGCGAGCCTCGAGACGCCGGGCACGCCGATCGGTGTCGTCCTGCTGTCCGACGGCGGGCTCGACGACGACGGTCGGCGATCGCTCCTGCCCGGCACCCGCTACGTGCGGGTCGGCGACCGTTCGACCAATCGCGCCATCACGCGTCTCGTGGTGGAGCCCGCCGGCTCTGGCCTGCGCGCCCTGGTGTCGGTGCGGAACGCGGGCGGCCCCGCGGTGACGCAGACCTTGCGCATCGACGTGGACGGGCGAACACGCGAGACGTTGCGACTCCGCCTCGCCCGCAACGCGACCGTCGAGCGCCAAGTCGCGCTGCCGTCGGGCGACCGCGTCGAGGCATTCCTCGAAGGCGAAGACCTGCTGACGGTCGACAACCGTGCCGTCGCCGTCGCAGCGAGGCGACCGGCGGTGAGGGTGCTGATGGCCGGCCCTGGCAACCCGTTCCTCGAAGCGCTCCTCGCCTCGATCCCCGGCGTCACCATCGAGAAGTCCGCCGCGTCGCGGCCCGCGCCCGGCTTCGACCTCGCGATCTACGACCGCGTCGCGGTGCCAGCCGATCCCGGCGCCGCCGCTCTCGCCATCGCACCGCCCGCTGGCGCGCCGGGTGTGACCGTGGTCGGGTCGCTCGACCATCCCGCGGTCACGCTCGTGCAGCCTGACGAGCCGCTGCTCCGCGACCTCGACCTGTCGGGCATCGTCGTCGAGAAGGCGCAGAAGGTGGAGGCGCCCGGCGACCAAGTGGTGGCCGGAGCCGAGGGCGGCGCGCTGTTGCTGCGGGGAACCCGCCACGGGCGGCCATTCGCGTACCTGACGTTCGCGCTCGAAGACAGCGACCTCCCGCTGCAGGTCGCGTTCCCCGTCATCGGCGACCGGCTTCTCACCGAGCTCGCCGGGGCCGCGCTGCCTGCCGGCGACATACGCGTCGGCCAGGCGCTGCCCGTGCCCGCGGGCGCGACGGTTCGCGAGCCGGGAGGCAGCGACGTCGCGGTCGCTCCGGGCAGCGCGGTGGTGGCCGAACGGGTCGGGTTCCACGTCGTCCGCCAGCAAGGGAGGCCGGACCGGCTCATCGCGGTGAACGCCGACGCATCGGAGGCCGACGTCGCACCCGAGGAGGCGCTGCCCGTTCCCGAGCCGGCCGAGGGCGACGAGCGGGCGGAGACCGGCGGCGAGGCTCCGGTGCTCGGGTGGCTGATCGCCGCGCTGATCGCGGTGATGGTGGCGGAGACCCTCGTCGCGCGCCGGCGCGTCGGTGTCGGTCGCCGGCAGTGGCGCGGCGCGCTGGTGCTGCGGGGTGTCGTCGCGTTGCTGTGCGTCCTCGCGCTCGCAGGCGTCGCGTTGCCCCGTCCTGGCAAGGGGGTCGCGACCGTGTTCCTCGTCGACGCGTCTGCCTCGATGGGCGCATCGGGACGCGCCGAGGCCGTCGCGTGGGTACGCGACGCAGTGGAAACCCAGCCGCGCGACGCGCGGGCTGGCGTGGCGTTCTTCGGCGGCGACGCGCGCCTGGAGTCGACGGTGCAGCGGCGCGCGCGGCTCGTGCAGCCGTCGACGACGGTGGACTCCTCGCGGACGAACCTCGCCAACGCGTTGCGACTCGCTGCGGCCGTGCTGCCGTCGGACGCGCGGCGCCGGGTGGTGGTCGTGTCGGACGGGCGCGCGACCGACGGCGATGCCAGGGCTGAGGCCGACCGGCTGCGCCGAGCCGGCATCGAAGTCGACGTGCACGCCGTCGACCGCACGACCGGGCGCGACGCGGCCGTGGCGCGCCTCGACGCGCCGACGCGTGCCGGCGAGGGCGACACCATCGCCTTGCGCGGTGTCGTCGTCGCGACGCACGCCGGCGCCGCGCGCGTGACGCTCGAACGCGACGGGGCCGTCGTCGACGAGCGCCTCGTCGACCTCGTCGAAGGCGAGAACGTCGTGGAGTTCGCGCAGCCCGCGCTCCGGTCGGGGACGGCTCGGTTCACCATGACGGTGTCGAGCGCGGGCGACACCGTCCGCGAGAACGACGGCGCGCACGCGGGCGTGCAGGTCGATGGCCCGTCGCGCGTCGTGCTCGTCGAAGGGGCCACCGGCGACGGCAGCACGATGGCGGAAGCGTTGCGCGCCTCGGGGCTCGTGGTCGACGTCGTCGCGGCGACGGCCCTCCCGCCGCTCGACCGGCTCGCCGGTTACGAGGCGACGATCCTCGTCGACGTCGACGCCCGCTCGCTGACCGCGGAACAAGTAGCCGGGCTGGGCGCGGCGACACGCGACCTCGGCCGCGGGCTCGTCGTCGTCGGCGGCACCCGTTCGTACGCGCTCGGCGGCTACCGGGACAGCGCGCTCGAAGAACTGCTCCCCGTCATCAGCGACATCACCGACCCCAAGCGCCGGCAGTCGGTCGCCGAAGTGCTGGCGATTGACACCAGCGGGTCGATGGGTGCCTGCCACTGCGCGGAGGGCGCGCCGAACGGGATGGTCGGCGGAGGCAACCGCGAGAACGGGGGCGTCAACAAGACCGACATCTCGCGAGCGGGCGCGGCGCGGGCGATAGAGGCACTGTCCGAGCACGACCTCGTCGGTGTGCTCGCGTTCAACACCGACCAGGAGATGGTCGTCCCCCTCCAGAAGGTGCCGCCCGAGGACGTCGTCACCGAGGGCCTGCGCAAGCTCGCGCCCGCGGGGTCGACCGATGTCAACGCCGGCCTCACCCGCGCCGCGAAAGAGCTAAGGAACGCCAAGGCCAAGCTGAAGCACGTGATCCTGTTTACCGACGGGTTCACCGAGCCCGGCAACCTCGGCCAGCTCGAGCGGCAGGCGGGCGAGCTCGCCGCGGAGGGGATCACCGTGTCGGTGGTGGCGACCGGGGAAGGCGCGACGAGGGAGCTCGAACGTGTCGCCAAGGCGGGCAAAGGGCGCTTCTATCCAGGTCGCGACCTCAACGAGATCCCGCAGATCCTGATGCAGGAGGCCGTGCTCGCGTCGCGCAACTTCGTCAACGAGGGCAGCTGGTATCCGAAGGTGACCGGCGGGGCCGAAGCGGTGCGCGACCTCCGCGCCGCGCCGCCGCTGCTCGGCTATGTCGCCGCGACGTCGAAGCCGACCGCGACGACCGACCTTCGGCTGGGCGACGAGGACGACCCACTGCTCGCGTCGTGGACGGTCGGCATCGGTCGGGCGACCGCGTGGACGAGCGACGCGTCGGCCCGGTGGTCGAAGCAGTGGGCCGGGTGGGACGGCTACTCGTCGTTCTGGGGCACCGTCGTGCGGGAGACGTTCAGCGCCAACGCGGGAGGCGCGTCCTTGCGGGCGACGATCGAGGGCGACCGCCTGCGGATCGTGCTCGAAGGCGCGGCGCCGTGGGCCGACGGCGTGACCTCATCGGCGCGCGTGAGCACCCCGGACGGGCGGTCGGTGGAGGTCCCCCTCGAACGGACCGCGGGCGCGACGTTCGCCGGCGACCTTCCCGCGACGGGCGCGGGCAGCTACGCGGTCGGCGCGACCGTGAGCGACGGGTCGGGGACGCTGGCGACGGTGAGCGCGCTCGCGAACCAGTCGTACGCACCGGAGTACC
>DASVEG010000166.1:0-7559 GCA_036380695.1 Acidimicrobiales bacterium | reverse complement strand
CCTAAAGAGGGGTCAGCCCATGTGCGCGTCTTTCGCGCCACCCCCTCCCGACCACAGCGCAACGCCTCACCAGCGACAACGCGACCCACCGCGACACGAACCCATCCACACAAAGTTGAGGAGGGGAACATATGTACGATTAGGAGATGTTGGCGGAGTTGGCGGAGGCGGTCGATGAGCTGGATGTCCCGGTCGACGCCGGTGCCCTTCGCGACCTGATCGCCTTGCGCGATCGGTTGGACGCGAAGGTCGCCGCCGCGGTGCGCGCCTACGACGAGAGCGGGCTGTGGGCGTGCGACGGGTCGACGTCGATGACCGCGTGGTTGCGGTCCACGGTCGGCATGTCGTCGCGCGACGCGGGACGCGTCGCGGCGCGAGCGAAACGCCTGGCGCGGCTACCGGTGGTGGCCGCGGCGTGGGCCGACGGGGTGTTGTCGACCGGGCAGGTCGACGCCGTGCTCGCCGCGGTGAACGCCAAGACCGTCGCCCGGTTCGCCGACCACGAACACGAGCTGCTGCCAGCGCTGGCCGAGCTCGCGCCCGCGGACGTGACCCGCGCGATGCGGGTGTGGAAGGCCCACGCCGAAGCCGCGGGTTGCGAGCCGGCGCCCGACGAACGCGAACGCAGGCTGCACCTGTCGCCCGTCGGCGACGAGTGGGCCATCGACGGTGCCCTCGACGCCGAAAGCGGCTCCGTCGTCGCCACCGCCGTCCGCATGGCGACGACCGACGACGCGCCCGGCGAACCCGTGCGCACTGCGGCCGAGCGGCGAGCCGACGCGCTGGTCGACGTGTGCCGCTTCTTCCTCGACCACCACGCGGTTCGGTCCGCCAGCCGCCACCGCCCCCACGTCAACGTCGTCGTCGACATCGACGACCTCGACCACGCCCGCGGCGGCGAAACCGTCGACGGCATGAGCTTGAGCGCCGACACCATCGGCAGGTTGCTGTGCGACTCGAACGTCCACCGAGTGCTCACCGCCGGCAACTCCGCGATCCTCGACTACGGCACCGCCACACGCGTCATCCCCCCGAACCTGTGGAACTGCCTCGTCGTCCGCGACCGCCACTGCCGGTTCCCCGGCTGCGACCGCCCACCCACCTGGTGCGAAGGCCACCACATCCAACACGTCGAACACGGCGGGCCAACGGAGTTAGGGAACCTCGTCCTCCTCTGCACCAGGCACCACCACCTCCTCCACAACCAACGGTGGCAAGCGAAACTGCTGCCCGACGCCACCTTCGAAGTCACCAGCCCCGACGGCACCACCAGAACCACCCCACCACCCGGGTCGATGCCACTGCTGATCTAGACGCGCGACCACGCCGCCGCCGACTGTCACAGCGCGTCCCAGATGACCGCGCCGGGCCGAGCGGCCTGGCGCGAGAGGTCGATCACTGGCGAGCGCGACAGCCACCACGCCGACGAACCACTCGCCCCTGGCCGGGGACGGCGGCGCGAGCCTTCGGTGAGCCACTGGCGAAGAGCGGCCTCGGGGCTGTCCGCGTGCGCGGGAATGGCGCGGGCAAGGAGGTCGACGCGACGCCCCGCGAACGCCTCCCATGCGTCGACGTCGTAGGCGGGGTTCGCCCGCTCGGCATCCGAGTGCTCGGGCCTGCCGTGCGGAGAAGGGCCGAAGTCGACGTGGTGGGTGTATCGATTCCAGGGGAAGTGTGCGCCGCTCCGTCCCGGCGGCAGCGCGTAGAACAACCAGACGTCGAAGTCCTTCACGCCGTGCACGCCGTCTATCCGATGGCGGGCGGCACCCTGGGCCAGACACGCGATCAGTAACTCCCCTGCCCACGCGGGGTGCGCAGCCCGAAACCGATCATGGTGCTCCTCACCGAGATCGGCGAGCCGGCGCAGATCGACGTCGGTGACGGGCTCGTACGAGCGTGGCGACCTGGCGCCCATGCGAGGACGGTACCGGTGCAGCCGGGTCGTCCCATTCGTCACGGTTTCGACGCACGCACCGCACGAGCTTGCATCGCTCAGCGCGTTCGTGGGCATACCGAAAGCGTCCAACCAACGACCGGAGGTTCAGATGCTCGGCTTCATCCTGGCGCTCATCATCATCGGCGCCGTTGCGGGCTTCATCGCCCGTGCGCTCGTCCCGGGTCGCGACCCGATGGGTGTGGGGGCCACGATCGTTCTCGGCATCGTGGGTTCCTTCATCGGAGGATTCCTCGGCTACGTCCTGTTCGGCCGTGACATGGCGGAGGGCGCTCTGCAGCCTGCCGGCATCATCGGCTCGATCGTCGGCGCCGTCATCGCGCTGCTGCTGTACAACGCGACGAACAGCCGTCGCAGCGTGACCCGCTGACACACCGCAACACCGCAACACCGCAACACAACCGAACGGCACACACACGAGAGCGGCGGCCGGTTTCCCGGCCGCCGCTCTTGCGTGCCCCGCCGCCGGCGCCCCAGCCACGCCGGCGCACCCGGGAGAACCCGGTGGATCAGCCCTTGGCCGCCGCGTACGCGTCGAGCGCACCCTTGAGCTGGAACACGTGGTCCTTCACCGACGCCTGCACCGCCGCCTCCGGGAGGCCGACCGCCTTGGCGAGGAACGACCCGAAGTTGTTCACGTAGCCGCCGAGCTCCTGCACGGCCTTCTCCTGCCCCGGCTTGTCGTCGGCGGCCGTGGCCTTCGTGTAGTCGACGAACATCCGGATGTGGTCACGCCACTGCTTCAGGAACTCGTTCTTCGCAGGCTCCCCGTAGACCGAACCGATCGTCTCGGCCAGCTCGAGGCTGTTCTTGTCGAGCGCACCGGCGATGGCCTCGAAGTCAGGTGCACCGTCGAGCCCCTTGGTGGTCGTCACCGCGGCGATCGCGGCGTGCTCACCCAGCAGGCTGCCGAGCGCGATCGTGGTCTGCGCCTGCTTGCTCGCGGGGTCACCGAGGTTCTTCTGCTTGGCGATCGCACCAGCGAGCACACCGCCGGTCTCGACCATGTGGTGGTAGCCCTCGCGCACCTTCGCGTACGCCTCGTCGTAGTTGCCCGCCGCCGCGGCGTCGAGCGCACCCTTGAGCTGGCCGACGTGGTCGTTCACCGACGCCTGCACCGCAGCCTCGGGCAGACCGACGGCCTTGGCGAGGAACGACCCGAAGTTCTTCACGTATCCACCGAGCTCGGCGACGGCCTTGTCCTGGCCAGCCTTGTCCTTCGCGGCGGTCGCCTTCGTGTAGTCGACGAACATCCGGATGTGGTCACGCCACTGCTTCAGGAACTCGTTCTTCGCTTCCTCGCCGTAGACGGAGCCGACGGTGTCCGCGAGCTGCACGCTGTTGGCGTCGAGCGCCCCGGCCGCGGCGTCGAAGTCCGGCGCGCCGGCGAGGCCCTTGGTCGTCGCCACCGTCGCAAGCAGCACGTGCTCGCCCAGCAGGCTGCTCAGCGCGACGTTCGTCGCCGCGGCCTTGTTCTCGCCGGTGTCGGCGAAGTTGTTCTGCTTGGCGATCGCCCCCGAGAGGACGCCGCCGGTTTCCCACATGTGGTGGTACGCCGTCCGCACTTCGGCGTAGGCCTTCTCGTACCCGGCGCCGCCGGCTTCCTTCATGCTCGAGTGGTCGGTGGTCGACGACGACGCGTCGTCGCCGGCCCCTACCCCGCCCGCTGCGCCTGCCGCGTCTCCGTCGTCGTCGGTACCGCACGCTGCACCCGTGAGGGCGAGCAGCACGAGGCCCGCGGCGAACCGCTTCTTCATGGTGGTCACGTTGTCTCCTTGGTGGGGGATGAGTGTTGGAAAAGGGGGGCCGCGTCAGGCGACGGTGATGGTTCCGTCCATCGCGTTGTGCTGGCGGCAGTAGTACGTGTACGTACCTGGCTCTTCGAAGGTGACTTCCGCGGAGCTGCCCGCGTCCGCGAGCTCTTCGTCGAAGCGCCCGTCGGGTTCGTTCTCCGGGCCCGAGGTGGCTCCACTCGTGACGGTGTGGAGGAACGCGTCTGCGTTCTCCCATCGCACGGTGGTGCCGGCCTTCACCTCGATCTCTGCGGGTGCGAACGTGAAGTCCTCGATCGCCACGACCGTGGCGTCGCCCGCCTTCGCATCGCTCGTGCTCGTCCCGTCACCGCCCCCGCCATCGCCGCCCGCGCACGCACCCGTAAAGGCTGCGACGACACCGACGAGGGCAAGGATCACGCTGCCGACCACGTTCTTTCCGATGACGTTCTTGGTTCGCACGGACCAGACTTCGGAACAGACAACGGATGCGGATGACGAATTGGCGACGAAATCGCGCTAACCGAAGTACACCCGCCCGCGAGCCCATCGCCACCGCTACAGCCGCGGTGACCATCGCTGGTATCGGCGGGTTCGTCGCCGCGTGGTCGACCCTCGGTGCGACCGCGGACGGCTACTCCCCCGTCGACGACGCGATCAGCCGCCTCGCCGCGACGGGCGCGCCGACGAGAACCGCGATGACCGCAGGGCTCCTGGCCCTCGCGGGCGGTGTCGGGGCGTTCGGCGTCTCGGCACGCGCGTGGCTGCCCGGTCGCGGGTGGATCGCGGCGTTGGCGACCGCGGGCGCCACCGTCGCCGTCGCGGCGATCCCGCTCGGTTCCCCGGCGCGAGACACCGCCCACGGCGTCGCCGCGTCGGCCGGTTACGCGACCTTGGCCGCGGTGCCGCTGCTCACGGTGCGGCCACTGTTCCGC
This sequence comes from Acidimicrobiales bacterium, assembly GCA_036380695.1. Taxonomy (GTDB): domain Bacteria; phylum Actinomycetota; class Acidimicrobiia; order Acidimicrobiales; family CADCTF01; genus DASVEG01. The sequence goes on along the minus strand of DASVEG010000166.1, from coordinate 2,898 downwards.
GACGGCCACCGCGCCGCTGCCGCCGCCTCGGCCGCGACAGGCATCGCGACCGCGGCGTGCCTCGTCGCCACCGCATTCGTCGAGCAGCGCGGGCTCCTCCAGCGCGCGGGCCTCACCATCACCCACGCGTGGATCGTCGCCGCCACGATCCAGCGCAGGAGCGGCCGGGGTCGGTCAGGATGACGAGATGCGGCTGTTCACGTTCGACGCGTCCTCCGGCCACCACGTCGATCGTTTCGGCAGCAACTTCGTTCTCGCCCCGCTCACCGACCCGACGGGCATGGCCCGCGTGGCCTGCATGCACCTCGAGCCCGGCGGCTTGATCGGCGAGCACGAAGCCGTAGGCGGCCAACTCTTCTGCGTCGTCTCCGGCCGCGGATGGGTGTCGGGCGACGAGGGCGAGCGCCAACCGATCACTGCGATGCAGGCCGCGTTCTGGGACAACGGCGAGCTGCACGCGGCCGGCACCGACGAAGGCCTCGTCGCGGTCGTGCTCGAAGGGTCGTTCACGCCGTGGGCCCGCGAGCTCGCCGCGGATCGCTAGCCGCCAACGCGACCCCGCAACGGATGGCATGCTCCGGCGCATGACGACGCCGAGTCGCCGATGAGCCGCACCGACGCCATCCTCGCCGACCTCGCGGCCGAGCACGACGCCCTCGACGAACGGGTCGCGGCGCTCGACGACGAGCGCTGGACGACGCCCACGCCCGCGGAGGGCTGGGCGGTGCGCGACCAGATCAGCCACCTCAACTACTTCGACGACAAGGCGAAGCTCGCGCTCACCGACCCCGACGCGTTCCGCGCCCATGTCGAAGACTTGTTCAGCGGGCGCACGCCGGTCGGTGACACCGACCTCGGCCGCACCGGCCGGCACGACGAGCTACTCGAGGCGTGGCGGCGCGACCGCCGTGCGTTGGTCGACGCGGCGACCAAGGCCGATCCGGACGCACGCGTGCCGTGGTACGGCCCCGCGATGAGCCTCGCGAGCTTTCTCACCGCGAGGCTCATGGAGACGTGGGCCCACGGCCAGGACGTCGCCGACGCCCTCGACCTCCCACCCGTCGTCAGCGAACGGCTCCGCCACGTGTGCCACATCGGCGTCGGCGCGCGTGCCTACACGCACCGCGTGCACGGCGTGGAGGACACGGGCGAGCCCGTGCGCGTGACGCTCCGGTCGCCGAGCGGTGAGACGTGGTCGTGGGGACCGGAGGACGCGGCGAACGTCATCGAAGGGAGCGCGCTCGAGTTCGCGCTGGTCGCGACGCAGCGCCGTCACCGCGACGACACGTCGTTGCGTGCGAACGGGCCCGTCGCCGAGCAGTGGCTCTCGATCCTCCAGGCGTTCGCGGGTCCGGCGGGCACGGGCCGTGAGCCCGGCATGCCGATCGTCGAGGCCGCGTCGTGACCACGTTGCCCACCGCGGTCGACACGTCCGCGCCCGGCTTCCAGAAGAACGTCGCGGACATGACGGCGATGCTCGAGGAGGTCGAACGCCTCCTGCACGAGGCGGCGGCAGGAGGCGGCCCCCAAGCCGAGGCGCGCCTCCGCTCGCGGGGGAAGCTCCCGATCCGCGAGCGGGTGGCGAACGTGCTCGACCGCGACGCGCCGTTCCTCGAGCTCAGCCCGCTCGCCGGATACGGCACCGACTACAACGTCGGCGGCGGCATGTTCCTCGGCATCGGCGTCGTCTCCGGCACCGAGTGCGTCATCCTCGGCAACGACCCGACCGTGCTCGGCGGGGCCATGACCGCCATCAGCATTCGCAAGCTCATGCGCGCGCTCGAGGTGGCTCGCCAGAACCGGTTGCCGTACATCCAGTTCGTCGAGTCCGCGGGCGGCGACTTGCGCGGAGGCGGCGGGGGCGGCGGCGGCCTCGAGGCCGCGCTCCGGCGCAACCTCGGGCACTTCGCCGACAGCGGCCGCATGTTCCACGACATCACCGAGCTGTCGGCGATGCGGATCCCGACGATTTCCGTCGTCTTCGGCAGTTCGACGGCGGGAGGGGCGTATCAACCGGGCCTGTCCGACTACAACATCTTCGTGAAGGGCGGCGCCAAGGTCTTCCTCGGCGGGCCGCCGCTCGTGAAGATGGCGACGGGCGAGGACGCCAACGACGAGGAGCTCGGAGGGGCCGACATGCACGCGTCCGTGAGCGGCCTCGCCGACTACCTCGCGGACGACGAGCTCGAGGCCATCCAGCTCTGCCGCGACGTCGTGTCGCATCTCAACTGGCGCAAGCTCGGGCCAGGCCCCACCGCTGTCGCCGACCCCCCGGTGCACGACCCCGAGGAGCTGCTGGGGCTCATGCCCGTCGACCTGCGCACACCCGTCGACGTGCGCGAAGTCATCGCCCGGGTGGTCGACGGCAGCCGCTTCGAGGAGTTCAAGCCTCGCTACGGCAACTCGCTCGTGTGCGGTTGGGCCTCCGTCCACGGGTTCCCGGTCGGCGTGCTCGGCAACAACGGCGTGCTCTTCTCCGACTCGTCGCAGAAGGCCGCGCAGTTCATCCAGCTCTGCAACCAGATCGACACGCCCCTGCTGTTCCTGCAGAACATCACGGGCTACATGGTCGGCAAGGACTACGAGCGCGGCGGCATCGTGAAGCACGGCAGCCAGATGATCAACGCGCTGTCGAACTCCACGGTCCCGCACGTCACCGTGATCCTCGGCGCGAGCTACGGCGCGGGCAACTACGGCATGGGCGGCCGCGCGTTCGACACGCGGTTCGTCTTCCTCTGGCCCACGGCCAAGATCGCGATCATGGGCCCGAAGCAGATGGCAGGCGTGATGTCGATCGTCCGCCGCGCCCAGGCGGCTCGCAAGGGCGAAGAGATCGACGAGGCCGAAGAGGCCATGCGCGTGGCTGCCGTCGAGGAGTCGGGCGAGCGACAGTCGCTC
>DASVEG010000165.1:0-4671 GCA_036380695.1 Acidimicrobiales bacterium | reverse complement strand
GTCGACCACCGCGGCCGCGTGCTCGCTCGCTCGACGCTCGGCGAGCCCGAGGTGCTGTCGGCCGAGGTGCCGCGCCGCGAGGGGTCGACGATCTACGCCCGGCTCGGCGACTGGCCCGTCGTGCTCTCGTCGTTCGCGCTGCTCGCCTGGCCGTGGGTGCAGCGGCGGGTGCGAGTGCGAGGATCAGCGGCGTGACCGACGCGCTCGCCGGCCTGATCGAGCTGCTCGACCTCGAGGCCATCGAGGTCAACATCTTCAGGGGCCGCAGCCCCGACGAAGAGCGCCAGCGGGTGTTCGGCGGGCAGGTGGCGGGCCAGGCGTTGATCGCCGCAGGGCGCACGGTCGACCCCGCCCGCCGCGTGCACAGCCTGCACGCGTACTTCCTGCGACCCGGCGACCCGGCGATCCCGATCCTCTACGAGGTCGACCGCATCCGCGACGGCACGTCGTTCACGACCCGCCGCGTGGTCGCCATCCAGCACGGCAAGGCGATCTTCCACTTGTCGGCGTCGTTCCACAAGGACGAGCCGGGGTTCGAGCACGCCGAGTCGATGCCCCAGGTGCCGGAGCCAGAGGCGCTGCCGACGTGGGAAGAGCGCATGAAGGCGCTGGAGGGGCAGGTGCCCGCGTGGTTCGCCCGGCCCCGCCCCATCGACACCCGGTTCGTGAACGACCCATGGCGCGTGCCCGACCAAGGCCCCCGCGAGCCGAGTCAGCAGGTGTGGATGCGGGCGAACGGCTCGCTCCCCGACGACCCGCTGCTGCACGCGTGCGTGGTTGCGTATGCGTCCGATATGACGCTGCTCGACTCGGTCGTGCTCCCCCACCGCGACGCGGTCATGAGCGGTGGCCTCATGATGGCGAGCCTCGACCATGCGATGTGGTTCCACCGGCCGTTCCGGGCCGACGAGTGGTTCCTGTACGACCAGGAGAGCCCATCGGCGTGCGGGGCGCGCGGCCTCGCGCAGGGGCAGATCTTCCGGTCGGACGGCGTGCTCGTCGTGTCGGTGGTGCAGGAGGGTCTCGTCCGAGCCATCGCCAACCGCCCGTGACGCGCGCGAGGTGGGCGGTGCCGCTTGCGGGGCTCGTGCTGCTCGGCGCGTGCAGCGGCGGAGGCGACGACGACGGCGACGGGGACGGCGCACGGGCGACCACCACGACCGCGGCGAACGCGGCGACGACGGACGGCACCAACGGCAGCGACGGGGACGACGGGGACGGGCAGTCGTCGCGCCCGCCGAAGCTGCGCGCCCGGCTCGTCGCCGAGTTCGACCAGCCGGTGATGCTCGCTCCGGTGCCAGGGCGAGAGCCGTCGTTCTACGTCGTGGAGAAGGCGGGGCGGGTGCGCTTGCTGACCGGTGGGCGCCCCGGCGACGTCGTGCTCGACATCACGTCCGACGTGTCGAGCGGCGGCGAACGCGGCCTGCTCGGCCTGGCGGTGTCGCCCGCCGGCCAGCACGTGTACCTCGACTACACCGACCGCGAGGGCGACACGCGTCTCGTCGAGTACGCGCTCGCCTCCGACTCGAACGACATCGACGACTCGTCGCGCCGCGAGATCCTCAACGTCGACCAGCCCTATCCGAACCACAACGGCGGGCACCTCGCCTTCGGGCGCGACGGGTACCTCTACTTCGGGCTCGGCGACGGCGGCAGCGGCGGCGACCCCGAGGAGAACGCGCAGAACCTCGGGACGCTGCTCGGCAAGATCCTCCGGATCGACCCCGACCCCGCGGGCGGCGGCGTCTACGCGATCCCGGTCGACAACCCCTTCCTGTCGCGTGACGGCGCGAGGCCGGAGATCTGGGCGTACGGGCTGCGTAACCCGTGGCGGTTCTCGTTCGACCGGTCGACCGGCCAGCTCTGGATCGGCGACGTCGGCCAGAACCAGCGCGAGGAGGTCTCGCGCTCCCCGCTCCGCTCGCGGGGCGGCGAGAACTACGGCTGGGACCGCTACGAGGGCAAGAGGCGGTTCGAGGGCGACGCGCTCCCCGACCACGTCGGTCCGGTCTACGACTACGCACGCGACGACGGCGCGTGTGCGGTCACCGGTGGCTACGTGTACCGCGGCAACGCGATCCCGTCGTTGCGCGGGTGGTACGTCTTCGGCGACTTCTGCCGCGGCGAGGTCGTCGCCCTGCCCGCGGACGCGCCCGAGGACGCGCCCGGCGACCCGGTCGAGCTCGGTCCGACCGTCGCCAGCCTCGCGTCGTTCGCGGAGGACGCCACCGGCGAGCTGTACGCGCTGTCGCTCCAGGGCGGCGTCTACCAACTCGTCGCCGCGTCGTAGCCTCGCCCCTCGATGCCCCGCCGCCGGATCCTGATCGTCGCCCTCTTCGTCGCGTTGCCCCTTGCCGCGTTCGGCATCGCGTTCGCGCTGATGGGCGGTGGCGGCGACGGCACCGACCTCGCGAGCGAGCGCGGTACGACGACGAGCGAGGCGACCACCACCACCGAGGCGACCACGACGACCGCGGCGCCGACCACCACAACGACCATCGCGCCGCCGAAGCTCGGGCCTGGCTCGCCCCTGCCGAGCGTGCCCCAGCCGGGCGAGCCGGTCGCCGCGTCGGCTGCGCCGGAGCTGGCCGCGCAACTGTCGACCGCGTGGGCGTCGGTGCTCGAGAACAAGCCGGACGTCGCGCGCCAGTCGCACGTGTACCAGGTCGCCGTCCGCACGCTGACGAGCAAGGCCGAGCTGCGCGCGCCGACGTTCGAGTTGCTGTCCGAGCCTTTGCTGTCACAGGTGCGGGCAGACGTGGAGGCCGGATCGAAGCTGCGGTCGCTCGTCGGCAAGCCCCGCACCGCGCTGCCGCCGTGGCGGATCGTCGACCCGCCTCCCGCCGACGAGCTCATCGGTCACTACAAGACCGCGGGGGCCACCTACGACGTGCCCTGGTACTACCTCGCCGCGATCAACCTCGTGGAGTCGCGCATGGGCCGTATCCGCGGCACCAGCGAGGCCGGCGCGCAGGGGCCGATGCAGTTCCTCCCTGCCACGTGGGAGCAGTACGGCGAGGGCGGCGACATCAACTCCTACGCCGACGCCATCGCCGCCGCCGCCCGCTACCTCAAGCGGAACGGCGCGCCGTCCGACATGCGCAACGCCATCTGGAACTACAACCACGACGACCGCTACGTCGACGCGGTGATCGCCTACGGCGACCGCATGAAGGCCGACGAGCGCGCGTTCCGCGGCTACTACGGCTGGCAGGTCTATTACGTCACCACCGCCGGCGACATCTGGCTCCCCGTCGGCTACGGCACGTAGCCAGCGGCCCGAACCCGCCCCGAACGCGCCCCGTACCCGCCTCGAACGCGCTTCCGGAGGCAATAGCGGCGGTGCTACCGCCTCTATTGCCTCCGGAACGAGAAAACACCGGCTAGCTGGCGGGGATCTCCGGGACCTGCTCCGCGGCGGGGGTGTCCGCGGGTGCGTCAGAGGCGGCGGGGGTGTCCGCGGGCGGGTCGGCAGGGGCGTCGGCGGCCGGCGTGGTCGCCTTCTGCTCCGCACCCGCCGCGCCGGGATCGGCGGGCTGGCCTGCGTCGGCATCGCCGTCGCCGTCGCCATCGCCGCCCGTGCCGGCCTCGCCGGCGCAGTCGGGCTTGGCCACGTCGTCATCCGCAGGCTTCGCGGCGCCGTCGTCGGCGTTCTCGGCCCCGTCGCCGACCTTGTCGTCCTTCACGCCGCCGGCGTTGCCGTTGCCCGCGCCGCCTGCGCACGCACCCTCGGCATCCTCCGACCCGTTGGCCGCGGTGTCCTTCGCGGTCGCGTCCTTGGGCGCCTTCGACTTGGACGACTTCGCCTTCGGCTCCTTCGGCGCGTCGGTGGTGTCGGCCTCCTCGCCACCCTCGAGGCTCGACAGCGGCTTGCCGCAGTCGCTCGCCTTGGCCGCCGTCATCTTGGCGTCGAGCTCTTCGGACTCGGCGTACTTCGCCTTCACGGCCTTGAGGTACTGGCCGCGGTTGCGGTACTCGACGTCCTCACACGTGTGCTCGCCGTCGCCGCGGAAGCGGGCCGTGCCCGCATCCTCGCCAGCGTCCTTGCCGTTGGGCACGTCGAGCGGCGTCGCCGCTTCGACGGCGGTGGCGGCGATCGGCTGCAGCGGCCCAAGGGCGCCCGCGCTGGCGAGCCCGGTGGTGCCGAGCAGGAACCCGAGGACGAGCGCACCGGCGAGCCGCAGGCGGCTCCCGAGCGTCGCGCCGAGGGACGGCGCAGCCGCGGCCTCGGCCATCGCGGTCAGGTGCTGCGACTGCGTCGCAGGGTCGACGGGGAGCGAACCCAGCGCACGGAGGCGAGAGGTCAGGCCGTCTTCAGGCTCGAAGGAGTCACTCATAGTTGCCTTGGTGAGCGTTCAGGCGTCGTCTTGGGATACGGCACGGCGCAGGTTTTCGAGCGCGCGGTGCTGGAGCGCCTTCACCGCACCCGTCGTCCGGCCCGTGACGCGGGCGACGGCGTCGAGCGGGAGGTCGGCGACGAATCGCAGCAGCACGACCTCTCGCTGGTCCGCGCTCAACGCCGCCAGCGCCTCGACGAGCTCGGGATCGACCGGATCCGGTGGGGCGTCGACGACCCGCGCGTCGACCACGTCGTCCGACGGGACGGAGCGGTCGCGCCCCCACCGGCGGTGCGCGTCGACGGCCCGGTTGTGCGCGATCGAGAACACCCAC
>DASVEG010000164.1:0-2970 GCA_036380695.1 Acidimicrobiales bacterium | reverse complement strand
GAACGACCTCGAAGCCGTGGCGCCGGAAGAGCGAGAGCGCGGGAAGGTTCGCCCGCGGCACGTTCAGCCCCACGTTCGCGAAGCCCTCCTCGCGCGCCTTCGACAAGAGCGCGCTCAGCAGGAGGCCGCCGACGCCCTTGCCGCGGTGCTCGGGCACCAGCGCGACGAGCAGCTCTGGCGTCTGCCCGCCGACGAACCCACCAGCGGGGTCGTCGTCGGGGAACACGCGGAACCACGCGGCACCGACGGGCGACATGTCGCTCTCGGCGACGATCCCGTGATCGCCCTGGCGGCCCCACCCGTCGACGAACGCGACCACGTGCGGGTTCGCGAGCACGGCATCGCGGTCTGGCCGCTCGCGACCGACGGGCACCGCCGCCTCGTAGACCATCTCGCGTAGGAACGTCGCGTCGACAGGCACGGCCAGGCGCGTGGTGTACCGCGAGGGGGTCACGCCGTCATTGTGGCCCAGCCCGCGACTACCCGAACGCGAGGCGGAGGCCCGGTCGGGGCCACGGGATCGCGACGAGCTTCCCGGTCGCCGACAACGTGACGTACGCCGTCCGCAGGTCGTCGCCGCCGAACGCGATGTTGGTGACGAGCGGGTCGGGAAGCGGGACGTGCTCGACGGTCTCGCCGTCGGGCGACACGCTCGTGATGCCGCCGCGGACGAGCGTCGCGACGCACACGTGGCCATCGCCGTCGATCGCGAGCGAGTCGTACAGGTCGTTGCCCGGCGCGCCGTACAGCAGCGACCCGCCGACCCCGAACCCAGGTGTCGGCTCGGCGAGCTGCCCTGGCCCCGCGAGGCCCCACCACCGCACGCGACCGGTGTGTGTCTCGGCGACGTACACGCGGTCGCCAGCGGGCGACAGCCCGACGCCGTTCGGCGCGTCGAGCGGGTACACGACCTCGCGGACGTCCGAGCCGTCCGCCTTGGCGTAATAGAGCCCGCCGTGGTCGCGGTCGCGCGCCCGCATGTGGCCGTGGTCGGTGAACCAGAAGCAGCCGGTCTCGTCGAACACGAGGTCGTTCGGCGCGCGCAACGGGTTGCCGTCGCACTCGGTGTAGAGGTCGGCCACCTCTCCCGACGCAAGGTCGACGCGCTGCACGCGGCCGCCCGAGTAGTCGTCGGCCTGCGTGCCACCGTGGTCGCCGGGCAACAGGTACGGCCCCACCGTGGTCCACCGCCAGCCGCCGCTGTTGCAGACGTACAGCGCGCCGTCGGGGCCGATCGCCGCGCCGTTGGGGCTGCCGCCGCATTCGGCGATCACCTCGGCCGCGCTTCCTGAGGCACGCACCCGCGACACGCGCCCCGCGTTGAGCTCGCACACGGCGATGTCGCCGTCGGGAAGGACGACGGGACCCTCGGGGAACCGGAGGTCGCCCGCCAGCTCTCGCACCTCGATGTCGGGCATGTGTGCGGTTACTCGATCTCCACGACGGGGCGCGCGTGCGCGTCGAGCTGGTGCAGGTACTCGCTGATGCCGTAGCCGCCCTGCCCTTCGTACTCCCACCGCGCCAAGCCCTCGTTGACGATCGTGGTGTTCGGTCGCACGCCGGCGCGGCCGGGCTCGACGCGCAGCACGTCGGCGTGCAGCTCGTGCGTGCGCCCGAGCTTGTCGGTGGCGAGCACGTGTGTGGCCTTGTGGGTCACGCCGTCGTCTTCGACCTCGCTCGTCACCTTCCACTCACGGATGGAAGCGTGCTCGCCGTCCTTCCACACCCAGCCACGGTGGAGGTCGCCGGCGTCGGTGCCGATGCGGATGCCGCCGAAGTGCGTGTCGTCGCCGATGTTCACGGAGAACCAGCGCCACATCTTCGGCCCGCCCCAGCGGCGTGGCCCCCACGACTTGTCGCGGTTGCCGCGGGCCTCCGCGCCGAGGACGGAACGCTGGCCGTTCGTCTCGATCCAACCCGACCAGCGGCCCGCCTGCTCGAGGTGTCCCTTGCCGACCGCCTGCCTCGTCTCCGCCGACGCTCCGGCACCCTCGCGGCCCTGACCGTCGGCGCCGATCGCCGGCATCAACGCGTCGAAGGTGACGTCCATCGCGACGCGCCCTGCCGCGGAGTCCGCGTCCGCCGTCAGCCGCCATCGCTTCATCGGCTCGACGAGCTCGTACGCGACGGGCCCGACCTCGAGTCGGCGCTCGACCATCTCGCGTTGCTCCCGCACGTGGCGAACCGCCGCGAGGCCGCCCCCCGGCATCCACACGGACAGCCCGACGTCGATCGTGCCCTCGTTGGGACGCACGCCGATGCGCGTGAAGAAGCCGACGTCCGCGTCCGGGTCGTAGCAGTTGAAGTAGTACGACTCGGACCACGCGGTGTCGCCCTCGACGGGGTGGGCGAAGTCGTGCCGTTCGTCAAGAACCGGGGCCATAGGGGTAGCTCACCTCCACGGTCGTGGTGATGCCTCCGCGCACGAGCCAGTCGGTGTGCACGGTGAGGCGGCGCGGTGCGATCGCGGCGACGAGGTCGTCGCAAATGCGGTTGGTGACGTCCTCGTGGAACGCACCCTCGTCGCGGTAGCTCCAGAGGTAGAGCTTCAGCGACTTGAGCTCGACGATCTTCTCGCCGGGCACGTAGCGGATCGTGACCTTGGCGAAGTCGGGCTGGCCCGTCATCGGGCACACGCACGTGAACTCCGGCGTCTCGCACCGCACCTCGTAGTCGCGGTCGGGGTGCGGGTTGTCGACCGCGACCAGGTCGCGAGACGGCTTGGTCGGCACGCCGACTGTCTACTCGACCACCAAGCCGCTCCGGTCGGCGGCGACGACCATCGCCACGCCCGCGACCGAAAGGCTCGCGAGCAGCGCGTCGCCCGCGTCGCGCACCGCAGTCGCGCGGTCGCGGTGGCACGCGGCCAGCACCGTCGGCCCCGCTCCCGACCAGCACGCGCCGAGCGCGCCGGCGTCGCGCAGCCCCTCGATGATCGCCGCGGACTCGGGGAACAGCGGCGTGCGTTGT
>DASVEG010000163.1:0-5766 GCA_036380695.1 Acidimicrobiales bacterium | reverse complement strand
TTCCGGGGCCGGATCGTCACGAACGTCGAGTGGCGATGGGACGCAGCGTCGTCGTCGTACCGGCGCAAGACCGGGTACCAGAACGTCCAGGGCGTCTCGCCCACGCCGACCGACCACAACGACGCGAACGGCCAGCCCGTGGCGCCGAAGAACATGGTGATCCAGTTCACCGAGTACGTGAACACCGGCCTGGTCGACGCCTCCGGCGAGCCCGTGCCCGAAGGCAAGATCGTGGGCGAGGGCGAGGCCTGGATCTTCACCGAGGGGAAGGTGATCAAGGGCCGGTGGAAGAAGGATTCCCCCGAGCAGGTCACCGCCTACACCGACGCGAACGGTCAGCCCGTGAAGCTCACCCCCGGCCAGACCTGGCTCGAGCTGCCGAAGCCCGGCACCGCAACGATCTTCTAGGAGCCCGCCACACCATGACGTTTCGAGCCCGCGCCCTCGCGGCCGCGCTGCTTCCCGCCGTCGTGCTCGGCGCCTGTTCGGGCGGCGGGGACGACGAGAAGGTGCCCGCCGCGAGCGCCGGTGACGCCGCCGAGGAGACGACCACCACCGCCGTGCCGGTCACGGTCGCCGCACCGCTCACCGGCGTGCAGGTCGACCCGGGCGCGGTGAACCGCAGCGCGGTGAGCATCAAGGTCGACAACTCGCCCCAGGGCCGTCCGCAAGCCGGCCTCGACACCGCCGACGTGATCTTCGAGGAGAAGGTGGAGGGCGGCGTCACCCGGTTCGTCGCGGTGTACCACTCGCAGGACGAGGACCTCGTCGGGCCGATCCGGTCGCTGCGCACGACCGACCCCGCGATCGTGTCCGCGCTCGGCGGCGTGTTCGTGTTCTCCGACGGCGTCGCCATCACTCTGAAGGGGCTCAAGAACGCCCCGGTCGCGGTGGTGTCCGAGCGCCAGGGCGCGGGGCCGTTCACGTACCCGAAGGGCCGCAAGCGCCCGTGGGCGACGTTCGGCTCGACCGACGACCTCCGCGAGGCAGGCGGCGAGAAGGGCAAGCAGGTACCACCCGCGTTCTTCCCGTTCCTCGCCGAGGGCGAGGCGTTCGCCCCCAGCGGGGCGCTCCCCGCGTCGAAGGTGACGGTCGACTTCGGCGGCCGCACCTCCGCGATGCTCGAGTGGGACGCGGTGTCGAAGAAGTGGCTGCGGACGACGAACGGCGCGCCGCACAACCTGTCCGACGGAAGCCGCCTCTCCTTCACCAACGTCATCGTGCAGAAGACGCCGTATCGCCCCGTCGGCTACCACGACTCCGCCGGCAACTGGGTCGACGAAGCCGTCGTCGTCGGCTCGGGAGACGCCATCGTGCTGGTCGACGGCAAGCAGGCGAAGGCCAGGTGGACCAAGTCGTCCGCGACCGCGGTGACGACCTACACCGACCTCGCAGGGGCACCGATCCGGTTGTCGCCGGGGAACACGCTCGTGCTGCTCCCGCCGCCGGCGAATGCCGCGACGGTCGTCTGATCCCGGCCCGTAGACTGGTCGGCATGGCCGACACCCCCCAGCAGCAGAGCGGACGCGCGACCGGAACCGACCGGGTGAAGCGCGGGCTCGCCGAGATGCTGCGCGGCGGCGTGATCATGGACGTCGTCACGCCCGAGCAGGCGAAGATCGCCGAGGACGCGGGCGCCGTCGCGGTGATGGCGCTCGAGCGCGTGCCGGCCGACATCCGCAAGCAGGGCGGCGTCGCGCGCATGAGCGACCCCGTGCTGATCGAGGGGATCAAGGAGACCGTCACCATCCCGGTGATGGCCAAGGCCCGCATCGGCCACTTCGCCGAAGCGCAGGTGCTGCAGTCGCTCGGTGTCGACTACGTCGACGAGTCCGAGGTGCTGACGCCCGCGGACGAGGCGCACCACATCGACAAGTGGCAGTTCACCGTCCCCTTCGTCTGCGGTGCGACGAACCTCGGCGAGGCGCTGCGCCGCATCTCCGAAGGCGCGGCCATGATCCGTTCGAAGGGCGAGGCCGGCACCGGCGACGTCGTGCACGCGGTGCGCCACCTGCGCGAGATCCTCGGCGACATCCGGCGGATCACCCAGGCCGACTCGGCCGAGCTCTACGGCTGGGCCAAGCGGCTGCAGGCGCCGGTCGGGCTCGTCCAGGAGATCGCCGAGGCGGGAAAGCTGCCCGTCCCGCTGTTCTGCGCGGGTGGCATCGCCACGCCCGCCGACGCCGCGCTGGTGATGCAGCTCGGCGCGGAGGCCGTATTCGTCGGGTCGGGCATCTTCAAGAGCGAGAACCCGGCGCGCATGGCGCGGGCGATCGTCGAGGCCACGACGCACCACACCGACGCGGCGATCATCGCCAAGGTGTCGCGCGGCCTCGGCGACGCGATGCGGGGCGAGGAGGCGAACGCGGTGGAGACGCGTCTCGCCGACCGGGGCTGGTAGCGAAGGTGCCGCCAGGTGAAGGCGGGAGTCCTCGCTCTTCAAGGTGACGTCCGCGAGCACGTCGCCGCGCTCACCGAGCTCGGCGCCGAGCCCGTGCTCGTCAAGCGCCCAGAAGACCTGAGCGCGCTCGACGCGCTCGTGCTGCCGGGCGGGGAGTCGACCACGATGTCGGTGCTCCTCGACTCCGCGGAGCTGTTCGATCCGATCGCGGGCGCGTTGCGGGACGGCATGCCCGCGTTCGGCACGTGCGCGGGGATGATCCTGCTGGCGCGTGAGGTGCTCGACGGGCGGCCCGACCAGCGCTTCTTCGGCGCGATCGACATCTCGGTGCGGCGGAACGCCTTCGGGCGCCAGGTCGACTCGTTCGAGACGGCACTGTCGGTCGCTGGCGCCGGCGACGAGCGGGTCGACGCCGTGTTCATCCGGGCCCCGTTCGTCGAGCGGGTCGGCGACGGTGTCGAGGTGCTGGCCGACGTCGACGGCCACCCCGTGCTGTGTCGTGAAGGTGCGGTGCTCGTCGCCGCGTTCCATCCTGAGCTGTCGAGCGACCTTCGGGTCCACTCCCTCTTCCTAGAACTGGCGAGGTAATCGCATGTCCGGTCATTCCAAGTGGGCGACGATCAAGCACAAGAAGGGTGCGCAGGACAAGGCGCGCGGCAAGCTCTTCGCCAAGCTGATCCGGCAGGTGGAGGTGGCGGCGCGGGAGGGCGGCGGCGACCCCGAGTCGAACCCGACGCTGCGCACGATGTTCCAGAAGGCGCGCTCGGCGTCGGTGCCGATGGACACCATCGAGAAGGCGATCAAGCGGGGCACGGGCGCGCTCGAGGGCGTTCGCTACGAGGCGATCTCCTACGAGGGGTACGCGGCGTGCGGGGTCGCGGTGATCGTCGAGTGCCTCTCCGACAACCGCAACCGCACCGGCTCCGACGTGCGGTCGACGTTCACGAAGAACGGCGGGTCGATGGCCGAGCCCGGCGCCGTCGCGTGGCAGTTCGAGCGCAAGGGCGTGATCGTCCTGCCGAAGGCGGTGGGCGAGGACGAGATCATGGAAGCGGGGCTCGAAGCCGGCGCCGAAGACCTGCAGGATCAAGGCGACACGTGGCTGCTGACGACGGCCCCGACCGACCTGCACTCCGTGCGGTCGGCGCTCGAGGAGGCTGGCATCGCGTTCGACTCCGCCGACCTCACGATGCTCCCCACGTCGACCGTCGAGCTCGCGAGCGAGGGCGACGCCCGCAAGGTGTTGAAGCTGCTGGATGCGTTGGAGGATCTCGACGACGTCCAGAACGTGTACGCCAACTTCGACATCCCCGACTCGATCCTCCAGACCGTCGAGGCGTAGAGGCCTTCCGGTGGAGGGGGCGGTGCAGGGGCTGCTGATGACCGGCGTGGGGTGCCTCGCGTCGGCGGTGGTCGGCTACTTGGGGCGGTACGCACCTCGCAACCCCTCGGCGTCGTTGGGCGAGCGGTACTGGTACGCAATGGTGCGCCTGCATACCCCCTTGGCTCCGGTCATGGGAGTCGTTGGCGGGCTCTGCGTCGCGGCCTCGGCGGTGATTGCCCTCGCCCGCTGAGCCGATAACGCCCGCGGTCGCGTGCCGTCGTTGACGGAGACGGAGACCGGCGACCGGCGCCGCGACCCGGGACGTGACTGGGTCATCGCGGCGGCAGGGCAGTACGGTCGGCGCATGGCACCGCCCCGCGTCGGCGTCGGCGACATCGCACCCGACTTCACCCTCGAGGGGACGGGGGACCGCGAGTACACCCTGTCGGAGTACCGCGGGCAGCCGGTCGTGCTCGTCTTCTATCCCGGCGACAACACGCCGGTGTGCACGATGCAGCTCAACACGTACAACGGCGACCTCGAGGAGTTCGTCGGCCTCGGCGCCCAGCTGCTCGGCATCAGCCCGCAGGGCGTCGAGAGCCACGAGCGGTTCGCCGCGCTGCACGGCTTCAAGTTCCCGCTGCTCGCCGACGAGGACGTCGCGGTCGGCCGCGCCTACGGCATCCTCGGCCCCGTCGGCTTCTACCGCCGCTCGGTGTTCGTGATCGACGGCGCGGGCGTCATCCGCTACGCCCACCGCGCCACCGCCGGCCTCACCTTCCGCCGCACGTCGGAGCTGGTGAAGGCCGTCCGCGAAGCCCGCACCCCCGCCGCCCCTCGCCCCTGACTTCGTTCTGGGTGCAGAAACCTGCGCATAGCGCAGGTTTCTGCACCCAGAACGCGCAACACGACGGGGAGGACGGCGGGATCCGCCCCTCCCGCCGCGGCGGCAACTATCCTGCGAACGCGTGTTCGTGCTGGGCGTCGACCCGGGGCTGTCGAGGTGCGGCTACGGCGCCGTCCGCAAGGACGGCGCGGCGCTGCGCGCCATCGCCTGCGGCGTGATCACCACCGAGCCGACGGCCCCGCTCCCGAGCCGCCTGGCGACGATGAACCGCGAGATGCGGGCGCTGCTCGCCGACCTCCGGCCGGACGCGGTCGTGGTCGAGCGCGTCTTCTTCCAGACGAACGTGCGAACCGCCATGTCCGTCGGCCAGGCCAGCGGGCTGGCCCTTGCGGCGGCCCACGACGCCGGCTGCGACGTCTTCCAGTACACCGCCAACGAGGTGAAGCACGCCGTGACCGGCTACGGCGCGGCCCCGAAGGAACAGGTACAGCGCATGGTCCAGTCGCTCCTCGGCCTCGCGGCGGTGCCGAAGCCCGCCGACGCGGCCGACGCCCTCGCCCTCGCCCTCTGCCACCTGGCGATCGCACCCGTCCTCGCCGCGGCCACGAAGGCGGGCACCCGATGATCGGGTCGCTGCGCGGCATCCTTCTCGATCGGTCGGCGACGGGGGAGCTGCTCGTCGAGGTCGGCGGCGTCGGCTACCGCGTGCAGGTCCCTACGCCCGTCCTCACCAGCGCGGGCGAGCTCGGCGGCCCCGTGTTCCTCCACGTGCACACCCACGTCCGCGAGGACGCCATCGTCCTCTACGGCTTCTCCACCGGGGACGAGCGCTCCTGCTTCGAGGCACTCCTGTCCACCCACGGCGTCGGCCCGGCCGTCGCGCTCGCGATCCTGTCGATCCATTCACCCGTCGCCCTCCGC
This sequence comes from Acidimicrobiales bacterium, assembly GCA_036380695.1. Classification (GTDB taxonomy): domain Bacteria; phylum Actinomycetota; class Acidimicrobiia; order Acidimicrobiales; family CADCTF01; genus DASVEG01. The sequence goes on along the minus strand of DASVEG010000163.1, from coordinate 273 downwards.
AGGGCCGTCGCGACCGACGACGCCGACGCGCTCACGCTGGTTCCCGGCATCGGCAAGAAGACGGCGGCGCGCCTGCTGCTCGAGCTCAAGTCGCGCCTCGACGTGCCGGACGTCGACCTCGAGATCGTCACCGTCGCGCCCGACGCCGCCACGCTGGCGCGTGCCGAGGTCAAGGCTGCCCTGACCCAGCTCGGCTACGGCGCCGACGAAGTGCGCGAGGCCGTGCGCGACCTCCCGGCCGACGGCACGGTCGAAGACCTGCTGCGGCTCGCC
>DASVEG010000162.1:0-3491 GCA_036380695.1 Acidimicrobiales bacterium | reverse complement strand
CATGATCTTGCCGCCGAGCACCAGCGGGCCGATCAGGTTGGAGAGCCCACCGTCGACGTCCATGCCCGGCAGGTACCAGCCGCCGAGGAACAGCGTGGAGGCGATGGCGCCATAGGCGAAGGCGGTCCCGAACTCGCCCATGAAGAAGAACAGGAAGCGGAAGCCGCTGTACTCGGTCATGTAGCCGGCGACGAGCTCGGACTCGGCGACGGGCATGTCGAACGGCGTCTGGGAGAGCTCGGCCTGCGCGGCGATCATGAAGAGCACGAACCCGACCGACTGGGTGAGGATGAACGGGTTGCCGAGCGCACCGAAGCCGAAGATCTCCTGGGTGGCTTGGGCCTCGACGATGCCGGAGAGCGACATCGTGCCTGCCTGCATCACGACCCCGACGACGGCGAGCACCATCGGCAGCTCGTAGGCGATCAGCTGGCCGGCGGCGCGGATCGCGCCGATGAGCGAGTACTTGTTGGCCGACGCCCAGCCGGCCATCAGCACGCCGATCACCGACAGCGACGACACCGCGAGCGCGAAGAAGATGCCGGTGTCGAGGTCTTCCACGATCGCGTCGGGCCCTGCGGGGATGACGACGTAGAGCAGGAACGTCGACATCAACACGACGAGCGGCGCCATCGCGAACACCCGCCGGTCGGCGTTCGTCGGGAAGATGTCCTCCTTCTGGAGGAACTTCACGCCGTCGGCGACGAGCTGCAGCACGCCGTAGGGCCCGGCCTCCATCGGCCCGAGCCGGCTCTGCATGAAGCTCATCATCTTCATCAGGAAGACGTAGCCGAGCAGGAGCGCGCCGAACGGGATCACGCCGAGGACGATCGCGACCTTGAGCGCGGTGACCCACCCATATGTCGTGAAGTCGACCGCGAGCATCGCGGGCGACGCCAGGCCGATCACCGGTCGATGTCCCCCAGGATGAAGTAGAGGCTGGCGAGGATCGAGATCACGTCGGGGACGTACACGCCGCGGAGCAGCCACGGCACGATCGAGATGTTGTTGAACGACGGCGTGCGGATCTTGCACCGGAAGGGCCCGCTGGGGCCACCGTCGGAGACGACGTAGTAGCCCATCTCGCCGAGCGGGTTCTCCGTGCTGATCCACGCCTCGCCCTTCGGCACCCGGAGGCGGGCCGGCATCTTCGCCATGATCGGGCCAGAAGGCAGCCCGTCGCACAGCTGGTCGACGATCTTCGCCGCCTCGCGCGTCTCCTGCAGGCGCACCCAGTATCGGGCCCAGACGTCGCCGTCGGTGTGCGTCCAGACCTTCCAGTCGCACTCCTTCCAGGCGAGCGGCGAAGGCGAGTCGCGACGGATGTCCCAGTCGATGCCAGACGCCCGGATGTTGGCGCCCGACAGGCCGTACTCGAGGCCGACGCGCGCGGGGATGACGCCGATGCCCCTCGTGCGCTGTTCGTAGATCTCGTTTCCGACGAGCAGGTCTTCCATCTCGTCGCAGAAGTCGCGGACCTTGTTCATGACCGCCTTGGTCTCTTCGACCCATCCCTTCGGGATGTCGTCCTTGAGGCCGCCGACGCGGTCGAAGTTGGGGTGGAACCGCCCGCCGGTCACCGACTCCATGAGGTTCAGCACGTGCTCTCGGTCGCGGAAGGCGTAGAAGACCGGCGTGAACGCGCCGAGCTGCACGCCCATCTCGCCGAGGAAGAGCGTGATGTTGGCGATGCGCGCCAGCTCGAAGAAGATCGTGCGCAGCCACTGGGCTCGCGGCGGCGCCTCGACCTCATAGAGCTGCTCGACCGCGAGGATGAACGGCACCTCGTTGGCGAAGTGGCCCAGCCAGTCGATGCGGTTCACCAGCGTGGTGACCTGCTGGTACTTGCGCGTCTCGGCCAGCTTCTCGTAGCCGCGATGCATGTAGCCGCAGACGGGATCGGCCCACACGACCTGCTCGCCGTCGAGACGCACGACGATACGGAGCGTGCCGTGCGTCGCGGGGTGCTGCGGCCCGATGTTGAGGGTCATGCCCTCGGTCTCGAGCTCGAACCGCACGCGCGCTTCGGCCGCCTGGCCGGAGATGTACGCGAGCTGCTGCGCTTCGGTGATCGTCATGTCGCAGCCGCCTCCTGTTGCTCGCCCTGCTGCTCGGAGTCGTCGTCTTCGCCCGGGATCGGTTCCTTGTCCACGAGGCCGGGCCAGGGCTTGACCATGCGCGCGAGGAGCGGGAAGTCCTTGCGCAGCGGGAAGCCCTCGAAGCCGCCCGGCAGGTACATGTGGCGCAGGCCGGGATGGCCGTCGAACTGGAAGCCGAACATCTCCCACGTCTCGCGTTCGTGCCAGTCGGCGCCTCGGTAGACCGTCACCCACGACTCGACCGTTGGGTTCGCCTCGTCGAGGTCGGCCTTCAACGTCACGCCCCACTTCTTGGTGGTGCTGAACACTCGACCGAAGACGGTGAACCGCGTGTCGCCGCCTGCGACGCGGTCGCCGAGCAGCGTCGGGCCGGCGTCGGCTGCCGGGGCGGCCTCGTCGCCGCCGTCTTCTCCGCTGCCGCCGTCGCCGCTGTAGACGGCCTCGTAGCGCGACGACAGCTCGGGGTTCTCGAGCCAGTCGATGCCGGAGACGAAGCAGAAGTAGTCGAACCCGTGCTTGACCTTGAGTGTCTCGGCCGCCCGTCGCCAGCAGTCGCGCGAGACGCGGATCCAGAGGTCGCCGTTGGCGTTGGCGTGCTCGAGGAACCCGTCGCCGAGGTCGCGGCGGAGCGCGTCGGCCAACGCCTCCCTGGCCGGGTCGGGAGGCGTCGTCGGCTCGGCCGGTGCTTCCGCCTCGGCGTCCGCCGGGGCTGGGGCGTCTTGGTCGCTCACGCGGGTACCTCGGCGTGGGGGTCGCGCTCGGCGACGACCCGCGCCTCGCCCGCCCAGCGCACGGCCATGTCCTCGTCCGCGATGCGCTGCTGCAGGAGGATGATCCCCTCGAGCAGCGCCTCGGGCCGCGGCGGGCAGCCGGGCACGTACACGTCGACGGGCACGATCTGGTCGCAGCCCTTGGTGACCGAGTAGCTGTCCCAGTACGGGCCGCCACAGTTCGCACAGCTGCCCATCGAGATCACGTACTTGGGGTCTGGCATCTGCTCGTACAACCGGCGCAGCGCCGGCGAGATCTTGTCGGTGACCGTGCCGGACACCACGAGCAGATCGGCCTGGCGCGGGCTGGCCGGAAGCGGGATGACGCCGAGGCGCATGATGTCGTAGCGCGGTGAGCCCATCGCGGAGCCCATCTCGATGGCGCAGCACGCGAGGCCCCACTGGTACATCCACAGCGAGTACTTGCGGGCGGTGTTCAGCAGCTTGGTGAGCGGCTTCGGCATGTGGCCGCTCTCGACGAGACCCATTGGGGTACGACCTCAGATCCAGCGAAGGACACCCTTGCGCCACGCGTACACGAGGCCAAGGGCGAGCACGATGATGAACACGACCATCTCGACGAGTCCGAAGACCTGGTACTCCTCGAGCCGGGTGGCCCACG
>DASVEG010000161.1:0-11002 GCA_036380695.1 Acidimicrobiales bacterium | reverse complement strand
CGACGATCCGCAGGCTCCTCATCGCGAACCGCGGCGAGATCGCGCGCCGCATCGCGCGCACGGCCTCGGCGATGGGCATCCAGACGGTCGCCGTCTACTCCGACGGCGACGCGCAGGCACCTTTCGTCGGCGAGGCCGACGTGGCCGTGCCGCTGCGCGGCCGCTCCGCGCGCGAGACCTACCTCGCCGTCGACAAGATCATCGAGGCCGCACGCGGCGCGGGAGCCGACGCGATCCACCCCGGTTACGGCTTCCTCTCGGAGAACGCGGCGTTTGCACAAGCCGTCGTCGACGCGGGAATGACGTGGGTCGGCCCGCCGCCGCGCGTGATCGAGGCGATGGGCGACAAGCTGCGCGCCAAGCGGCTGATGGCCGACGCCGGCGTGCCCGTGCTCGACTCGCACGAGGTCGCGTCGGCCAAGGACGTCGAGGCGATCGCTCCGACCCTCATCTACCCGATGCTCGTCAAGGCGTCCGCCGGCGGCGGCGGCAAGGGGATGCGCGTCGTCGACTCGGCCGCGGACCTGGCAGGCGCCGTCGAAGCCGCGGGCAGAGAAGCCGAGGCCGCGTTCGGCGACGGCACCGTGTTTCTCGAGCGCTACCTCGCGGAGTCGCGACACGTCGAAGTGCAGATCCTCGGCGACTCGCACGGCGACGTCGTCCACTGCTTCGAGCGCGAGTGCTCGATCCAGCGGCGTCATCAGAAGATCGTGGAGGAGTGCCCCTCACCCGCGCTCGACGAGTCGCTCCGAGAGCGCATGACGAGCGCGGCGACGGCCGCAGCGCGCGCGATCGGGTACGAGAACGCCGGCACCGTCGAGTTCATCGTGAGCGAAAACGCCACGGGGAACCCGGAGTTCTTCTTCCTCGAGGTCAACACGCGGTTGCAGGTCGAGCACCCCGTCACCGAAGCCGTGACGGGCCTCGACCTTGTTCGCGAGCAGCTCCTCGTCGCGCAAGGCGAGCCGCTCACCGTGCGCCAGGACGACCTGCGCATCGACGGCCACGCCATCGAGGTGCGGTTGTACGCCGAAGACCCCGCGCAGGGGTTCCTCCCCGCGACCGGCACCGTGCGGGCGTGGCGAGAATCCGTCGATCCCGTCGTCCGGTACGACTCGGGAATCGACACGGGCTCGGTCGTCGGCCTCGAGTTCGACCCGATGCTCGCCAAGGTCGTCGCCCACGCGCCGACGCGAACCGAGGCCGCGCTCCGACTCGCCCTCGCCCTCGAGCGCACGCGCGTCGACGGCGTCGTCACCAACCGCGACTACCTGGTCGCGTTGCTGCGAAGCGACGAGTTCCTCGCGGGCGACACCACCACGTCGTTCGTCGACCGCGTCGACGTCGCACGTACCAGGACCGCGTCTCGCTACGAGCTCGCCGACGCCGCCCTGGCCGCGACCATCGCCGGCAGCTACCAACGCGCCGCGGCCGCTCGCGTGCTCACGACGTTCCCGCGCGGTTGGCGAAACAGCGTCATGCCGCCGGAACGGGTGACGTTCAGGCGCGGCGAGGACGAGATCGAGGTCGCGTACCGGCCGACGCGCGACGGCGGGCTCGACGTCAGCGGGGAGAGCCCCGCCCGCCACGTGCGGATCCTCGCCGTGGGCGATGGCCGCGTCGACGTCGACGTGGGCGACCGCCGCATTGCGGTGGATGTGGCATCGCACGGGCGCCGGTGGTGGGTGCACGGTCCTGGCATCGACGTCGAGTTGGAAGAGCTCCCCCGGTTCCCCGAGCCGACGGTCGAGGTCGTCGAGGGCGGCCTCGTCGCGCCCATGCCGGGCAAGGTCCTCGCGGTGCACGTCGCCGCGGGCGACCCCGTCGAGGCCGGACAGCTGCTTGCGGTGATCGAGGCCATGAAGATGGAGCACCGGGTCGTCGCGCCCCACGCCGGCACGGTCAGCGAGGTGCGCGTCGCGACCGGCGATCAGGTCGCCCCAGGCGACTTGCTCGTCGTCGTCGATGAGCCGGGAGCGACCGGCGGTTGACCATGCGCGACTCCGTTCGCATCGCGAACTGCAGCGGGTTCTACGGCGACCGGCTGGCCGCGGCCGAGGAGATGGTCGACGGCGGCCCCATCCACGTGCTCACCGGCGACTGGCTCGCCGAGCTCACGATGCTGATCCTCGCCAAGAACCGGATGCGCGACCCGGCCGCCGGCTACGCGCGGACGTTCGTCACCCAGATGGAGCGGGTCATGGGCACGTGCCTCGACCGTGGCATCAAGGTGGTCTCGAACGCCGGCGGCTTGAGCCCGCGAGGCTGCGCCGACGCGGTCGCCGCGGTCGCGAACCGGCTCGGGCTCTCACCCGTCGTCGCGTACGTCGAGGGCGACGACCTGGTGCCGCGGCTCGACGAGCTGCGCAAGGAGGGCCACGACTTCCGCAACCTCGACACCGGCGCACCGCTCGGTGACCGCGCGGTCATGACCGCGAACGCGTACCTGGGCGGGTGGGGAATCGCCGACGCGCTGGAGAGAGGGGCGGACATCGTCGTGACCGGCCGGGTCACCGACGCGGCCGTGGCCGCCGGCCCCGCCGCGTGGTGGCACGGATGGAAGCGCACCGACTGGGACCGGCTGGCGGGGGCGGTGGTCGCCGGCCACGTGATCGAGTGCGGCGCGCAGGCGACAGGCGGCAACTACTCCTTCTTCCAGGAGGTTCCCGGGCTCGAACATCCAGGCTTCCCTATCGCCGAGGTCGCGGACGACGGGTCGTCGGTCGTCACCAAACACGAAGCTCACGGCGGCCTCGTGTCCGCCGGCACCGTCACCGCGCAGCTGCTGTACGAGATCGGTGGCGCGAGATACGCGAACCCCGACGTGGTCGCGCGCTTCGACACCATCGAGCTGAGCGAAGACGGGGCTAACCGCGTGCGCATCTCCGGCGTTCGAGGCGAGCCGCCGCCCGCGACGACGAAGGTGGCGATGAACTACGAGGGCGGCTACCGCACGACGGTGACGCTCATGCTCACCGGCCTCGACATCGAAGAGAAGGCGGCCCTGGTCGAGCGCACGTTGTGGGCGGCCGTTCCCGGCGGCAAGGCCGCGTTCGAGGACGTCACCGTCCAGCTCCTGCGCACGGACCAATCCGACCCGGCGTCGAACGAGGCAGCCATCGCGCAACTCCGGATCACCGTGAAGGACCCGGACGAACGCAAGGTCGGGCGGGCCCTCGGCGCCAAGGTCACCGAGATGGCCCTGGCCAGCTACCCCGGCTTCTTCGGCGGCGGCGGCATGGGCGGCGCGCAGGCCTACGGCGTGTACTGGCCGACGACCGTGCCCGCCGAGCTCGTGCCGCAGCTGGTCGTCGTGAACGGCAAGGCGTCCGTCGTCGAGCCGACGCTCGCGGACGACGCGACGCGAGACGCGGCGAGCGACGCCCTGGCTCCGTCATCGCGACCGCTGGCCGAGGTGCCGGAAGGCACGACGGTGCGCGCGCCGCTCGGTCGCGTCGCCGGCGCGCGCTCGGGCGACAAGGGCGGCAACGCCAACGTCGGCGTGTGGGTGCGAACCGACGACGCGTACGCGTGGTTGCACGCCTACCTCACCGTGGACCGGTTCCGCGCGTTGCTGCCGGAGACGCGCGAGCTCGACGTCGAACGCCACGAGCTCCCGAACCTGCGTGCCCTCAACTTCGTCGTCGTCGGGTTGCTGGGCGAGGGCGTGGCGTCGTCGTCGCGCGTCGACGCGCAAGCGAAGGGGTTGGGCGAGTACCTGCGAGCGAAGGTGGCCGACGTGCCAGAGGTCTTGTTGGGAGGTGCCGACCGTGGGTGAGCCAGACGAGGGTCCCGCAACCCGCTACGACGTCGACGCGGGTGTGGCGACGATCACGCTCGCCCGCCCCGGCAACGCCAACGCGCTCAGCGCGGAGCTGGTCGACTCGCTCGGCGACAACCTGGAGCGCGCCATCGGCGACGAGAACGTCCGCGTCGTCGTCCTCACCCACGACGGCCGAACGTTCTGCGCGGGCGCCGACCTGAAGTCGCGCGCGAAGGGCGCGCCGGGGTCGGGCCCCCGCCACGATCTCGTCGGCGTGCTGACCACGATCCTCGACTCGCCGAAGCCCGTTGTCGGGCGCATCGCCGGTCACTGCATGGGCGGCGGCGTCGGGCTCGCCGCCGCCTGCGACATCTCCGTCGTCGCCGACACCGCCAAGTTCGGGTTCACCGAGGTTCGCATCGGCGTCGCCCCCGCCATCATCTCGGTCGTGTGCCTGCCGAAGCTGCGGCGCGCCGATGCCCTCGAGCTGTTCCTGACCGGCGAGCGGATCGAGGCGGCGCGGGCGGCCGAGGTCGGCCTCGTCAACCAGGTCGTGCCGGCCGGCGCCATCGACACCGCGGTCGGCGAGGTCGTGGCCAAGCTGAGAGCGGGCGGCCCAAACGCGCTCGCTGCCGCGAAACAGCTCGTCGCTCGCGTGCCCGAGCTGTCGCGTGCCGACGCGTTCGCATGGACCGCCGAGCTGTCGGCCACGCTCTTCCGGTCGGAGGAAGCCGCGGCGGGCATGGCCGCGTTCCGCGACCGCACCGCGCCGCCCTGGGCGACCTGACCAGCCGCGCTCGGTCAGCCCGTCGGGACCCACCCGCGGACGGTCGTGCCCTCGCCCGGTGACGACGAGATGTCCAACGTCCCGCCGAGGGCGGCGACGCGGTCTGCGAGGTTCGTGAGCCCGTGCCCGTTGGCCGTCGACGACGGGTCGAAGCCGCTGCCGTCGTCGGTGACCGTGAAGGTCAACCCGTTGCCGGCCGCGAACGCCACCGACGCGTGCGACGCGCCCGCGTGCTTGGCGACGTTCTGCAACGCCTCGAGGCAGCAGAAGTACACGGCCGCCTCGACGTCTGCGCCGAAGCGCGGCAGGTCGTCCGGCTCCACCTCGACGGGCATCGGCAGCCGGCTCGCCTGCTGGCGGAGCGCGCGGACGATCCCCGCGGAGCCGAGCAGCGGCGGGTAGATCCCGTGCGCCAGCTCCCGCAGCGCCTCGATCGCCTCCGACGTCGCGCCCTCGAGATCGTGGAGTTGTCGCGCGACGTCCGGCGCCGACTCCTCGACCGCCGCAGCGGCGAGCGCGAGCCGCAGCTTCAAGGCGACGAGTTGTTGCTGCGCGCCGTCGTGCAGGTCGCGCTCGAGCCGGCGGCGCTCGCTGTCCTGCGCGGTGACGATGCGCTGGCGCGACCGTTGGATCTCGGCGAGCTGCTCGTCGACCCGGGCCTCGAGCGTCTCGTTGAGCTCGGCCAGCTCTTCGCGCTGGGCGACGATGATGCGCTCCCTGCGGTAGTCCTCACGGGTGAGCCGGTCGAGCAGCGCGCACACGACTGCTCCGGTCGCAACCGCGATGGCGGCGAGCGTGGTGCCGACGACGAAGCCCACGGTCGACAGCTCCGCATCCCGCCATGCGCTCGTGCTCAGGTACTGGTGGAACACCGCGTACGTCAGGACGGCGACCAGCGCGGGCAGCGGGTGCTGCCGGAACACGACGAACCCGAAGTAGGCGATGAGGATTACCACCGCCGACGCCTCGGCGTGGCCCGCGGCCTCGGCCACCGCCCACGCCGCGACGAGGCCGGACGACGCGTTCGTCACCGCCGTCATCGGCAGCACCCAGCGGCGGAGCCCCGGGATCCACGTTGCCACGATCGTGGCGAGGATCAGCGGGACGACCAGCCCGAACGCCAGCGGCCCGGCGCGGTCGTAGAACCCGTCGATGGTCTGGCCGAACACGACGGTGCCAGCGATCCACCCGAACACCGACGTCTGCATCCCGATCCTCGTGAACGGGATCGCCTCGTCGATGTGCCACTCGCGGTAGTCGGCCTCGGTCGCAGGATCCGCGAACCGGAGCCCGAGTCGAGAGAACCCGAGCGAGGACGAGAGAACCTCAGCGTGCGTGCGCGGGGCGTCCTCGGTTCCCACCGGCGACGAGGGTACCGCCGGTGAATCCCCCGGAATTTCCTCCGCGCTCGGGCGCCGTCTGGCCCACGATGTGCGCATGAACGCGGGAGCAATCACGCCGACGGAGCGCACGAGGGTGAAGCGCAGGCGCGAGCGCGCGTCCTACGAGTGCGAGGTGATCCGCTCGATCCTCGACACGGCGCTCATCTGCAACGTCGCCTTCGTCGCCGACAGCGGCCACCCCGTCGTGCTGCCCACGATCCACGGACGCATCGACGACACGCTGTACGTGCACGGGTCGGTCGTCAGCCACATGCTCCGCACCATCGGCGCGGGAGCGGAATGCTGCGTGAACGCGACGGTCGTCGACGGGCTGGTCCTCGCCCGGTCGGCGTTCCACCACACCATGAACTACCGCTCGGTCGTCGTCTACGGCACGCCCCGCGTCGTCACCGACGACGACGAGAAGGTCGAAGGCATGCGGGCGATGAGCGAGCGCATCACTCCGGGCCGGTGGGACGACGTCCGCGCCCCGTCGTCGAAGGAGCTCGCGCAGACGATGGTGCTTGCACTGCCGCTCGACGAAGCGTCGGCGAAGGTTCGAACGGGGCCGCCCGCCGACGACGACGACGACCTCGCGACCGCGACCTGCTGGGCGGGCGTGCTGCCGCTCCACCTGGCGAGGGGCGCGCCGGTCGCCGACGACCCCACGGGCGACGCGCCGCTCCCCGCGTACCTCACGCCGTAGGTTGGGGCCGATGGAGCCGGCCGGTGGAACCCTCGCTCTTTGACGACGTCGCGGTGATCCTCCGCGGCCTCGTGCCAGAAGACCTCGGCGAGGTACGAGCGCACGCGCGACGGTGGGGCATCAAGGTGTGGTTCGGGGCGGCCAAGCCGGCGCGAGAGCACTTCGAAGCGCAGGTGCTCGGCCGCACCGCCGATCCCGCGGCCAAGGTGCTCGCGCTCGAAGTGGGCTTCCACGCGGAGCACCCCAAGGAGGACGAGAACGCCGCCGTCCTCGAACGCCTCCTCGCGCACGAAGTGGAGTGGCGCGACATCGTCGGCGAGGAACCCGTCGCTGGCGCTTTCCTCGGCCGCGCCGCGCACTGGCGGCGCATCTCGGAGACGTGGCCGGACCCCGACCTCAGCGCGCCCGACATCGCGTTCGAGGTGGCGGCCCGCATCACCGACTACGTCGTCGCCATCGAGCCGCTCCGCCGGACCTAGCGGTCAGCGGCCCACCGCGCGCGCTCTCATGGAACCGCGCTCACCGCGCGCTCTATCCGCTCACGGCGCGCTCTATCTGCCTCCGGATCTCGGCGACGAACCAGCGGCGTGCTGCAGCGACGTCCGGTGGCGTAGCCAACGTGAGCAAAGCGACGCCGTCGCGGCAGAACGCGTCCGCTTCCTCCAACGCCCCCAGGATCTTCTCCACCGCGCCGACCACCGCCGCCGGCAACAGCATCTCCAACCGCACGACGGTCTCGCCTCGCTCGATGGCCGCATGCGCCTTCGCGAGGTTCTCTTCCTGCACGCCCTGGTAGTCGCGCAGCACCTCGACGACGAGGTCGGCCAGGCGGCCGGGAAGCGGCGGCTGCTCGCCTGGCGCGCGCGACGTGCTCAGCGCGATGAGTTGGAACTCGCGAATCAAGTCGGCCTGGTGCTCCTCGCTGGCCACCAGCGTCCGCGGGTCCATCTCGATCACGACGGTGTGCAGTTGTTGACTCATCGGGTCATCGCTCCGCTCGGTCCGCTCGGTCCGCTCGGTCCGCTCGGTCCGCTCGCTTCGCTCCCGCCAGCACCACGCGCTCGGGACGCACCTTGTAGAACGGGTCGAGCGGGTAACACCCCGACACCAGCCCATTGCGTGGTGCGGTGGTGCAGTCGCTGAACGTGCGGCAGATCGAGCCTTGCCGCAGGGTCACCCCGCCGAGCACGTCGGCCGAAAGCTCGGGATACGACAACATCATCCGGCCGAGCCCCACCATCGACGCCCCGCCGGTCCGGACCACCGCCTGCGCGACGTTCGGCAGCCACTCCTGCAAGTACGAATAGGCAGACCCGACGACCGTGATCGCCGGGTGCGCCCGCGCGAGCTCCGCGGCCGCGGCGACCTGGCGCGCCACGCCGACGAGAGGGTCCTCCGGCGGCTGGTACCCGTCCGACGGCGGGAAGTACGCGGGCCGTTGCACGTGCGGGTTGTAGTACGGGCTGCCCGCCGTCACGCTCACCAGCCCGATGCCGAGCTCGGTGAACACGCGGAACAGGTCGTGCGTCTCCGCCAGGTCGGCGCCGAACGCGCGGTGGCGGCTCCCGGCAGGGACCGTGACCGGGACGCCCACGCCGTCCGCGCCCTCGACGAACGGAATCGTGTCGAACGCCGACACCCGCACCGCGATCGCGAGCGTGGGCGCGCGCTCGCGAACGCCCGCGACGACCGTGCGAAGGAACCGCGTGCGACCGTCGAGCCCCCCGCCATACCTTCCCTGGCGTTCGTACGCGCTCAGCAGCTCGTGGAGCAGGTAGCCGTGGCAGTGCTTGACGTCGACGAAGTCGAACCCCGCGTCGCGCGCGAGCACCGCGGCGTCGACGTACTGGGCCGCCAGCTCGTCGAGCTCGTCGTCGGTGAACACGCTCGACGCCGTGGCACCGACGCGACCGTCGAGGTACGGACGCTCGTACGCCGTACGTGGCACCGGCTCGCCGCGAGGCCGCGCCCAGCGCCCCGAGTGGGTCAGCTGCAGCCCGGCCACCTGGCCCGGCGCGAGCGACGCGCGCAACGCGGCGATGCCGTCCACCGTCGTCTCGTCGAGCACGAGCTGGTTCGCGTTCGCCTTGCCGTCGTGGCGCACCGCCGTCGCTTCGCCCCAGACGAGGCCCGCGCCGCTCGCGCCGAACCGCTCCCACCGCCTGCGCACGAGGTCGGTCGGCCGTCCCTGCTCGTCGCCGTCCCATCCCTCCATCGGCAACACCGCGAACCGGTTGCCGGCGCGCAACACCCCAGCCGACCCGTCGACGATGTCGACAGGGTTCGCCAGCGCCCCGTCAGGGTCGACGACCTCGTCGACCGGCAACTCGGCGCCGATGCTCGCGAGGTGCGCGACGAACGCCTCGTAGGTGTCGAGCTTCCTGACCTGCGCGAGGCGCGCGCTCACGTCGGCTCCATCCCGTCGAGTCGCGTCGCGATGTCGGCGAGCACCTCGCGATCCGCCGCCGGTCGCCTTGGCACGCCCGCCGGCGTCACGTCCGACGCCGCCCACCCACGCAGCTCGAGGAACATCGCCGCGTCGTGCCGGTACGCCGGCACCGGCGGGCGGAACACGAAGTGTCCGAGGTACTGGAGGAGGTCGTTCACCTCGTAGAACCTGGCGTCGCCCTCCGCCCACATCCGGTCGCGCGCCGCGAACGCCTCCGGCGCGAACGTCGACAGCCCCAGCAGGTAGTCCGAGCCGTACATCACCATGTCGATGGCGAGGTCGTTGCCGGTGAGGACGAGGAACTCCGGCCGGACCCGGTCGCGCACCTCGAGCCGGTCCCACTCGGCGACGCGATCGAGAGACGAGTGCTTGGCGCCGATGCATTGCGGGATCTCGACCATGCCGCGATAGGCGTCGAGCGACACGATGCGGGCGTAGGGCACGAACATCGGCCCGAGCTCGAAGCCGATGAAGCGGTCGACTTCGCCGCCGATCGTCGCCAGCGCCGCTACCCACTCGTCGTCGCCGAGCGAGTTGAGGCCGTGCGAAGGGAACACGACTGGCGTCCCACCCCGCGCTCGGACTGCGTGCGCGGCGCGCGCGTACGACCTCGCGTCGAACGCATCGCCCGGTCCGTCGGCGACGAACGCGCCAGCCACGAACGATCCGCCGGTCACCTCCGCGGCGATGTCGAGCACCCGAGCCTTTTCGGCATCGCCGAGCAGCTGCACGTAGCCGGTGTCCATGTTCACCGCGGGCGTCAGCCCCGCGGCATGGGTGCGCGCCACGTGCGCCTCGAACGCCCCCCAGTCGATCGCCCCGTCCGCGGTGAACGGCACGAGGACGGCGGACATCCCCACGATCGCCCTGCGGGGGCGGAGGCGCGCGGGGACGTCGGGCATGGTTCTTCTCTACACCGTCGCGAGCCTGACCTCGATGTTGCCGCGGGTGGCGTTCGAGTACGGGCACACCTTGTGCGCCTTCGCGGCCAGCGCGGCCGCCGCGTCTCGGTCCAGCGTCGGGATGTGGACGTCGAGCTCGACGTCGAGCCCGAACCCGCCCGACGGGAGGAACCCGAGCCCAACCGTCGCCGACACCTCGGTGCCCTCCACGTCGACCCCATCGCGACGGCCGATTAGCTTGATCGCCGAGTGGAAGCACGCCGCGTAGCCCGCGGCGAACAGCTGCTCCGGATTGCTCGCGCCTCCTGCACCACCGAGCTCTTTCGGCGCGCGCAGGTCGATGTCGAGCAACCCGTCGTCGGTGGCCACGTGCCCGTTCCGCCCGTCCCCCGTCGCGTGCGCCGTCGTCGTGTACATCGCGGCGAACGCGGGAGCGGTCTCGGTGGTAGCGGCATCGGTCGTGTCCATCGCTCCATTATATTGTGCACAATCGAATTGTGCAACTGGTTCTTTCCGCTACGCTGGTCACGTGTCGAAGACCACCTCGCACCTGGCGCTCGATCAGCAGCTCTGCTTCGCGCTCTACGCCGCGAGCCGAGCCGTCGTCCGTGGCTACGGCCCCGCTCTCGACGAGCTCGGGCTCACCTACCCGCAGTACGTCACCATGCTGGCGCTGTGGGAGGAGGAGGGTCTTTCCGCCGGCCTTTCCGTCGGCGACCTCGGCGAGCGCCTGCACCTCGACAGCGGCACGCTCACGCCGCTTCTCAAGCGCCTCGAGGCGGTCGGTTACGTGGAACGGGCGCGCGACACCAACGACGAACGGCGCGTCGTCGTCACACTGACGCGTCGAGGCAAGGCGCTCAAGGAGAAGGCGTCGGCGATCCCCGCCAGCCTCGTGGCGAGGTCTGGCCTCGGCCTGCGCGAGCTCGCGGCGCTGCGTGACCAACTGCAGCGGCTCACGGAGACCCTGGAGACCGAGGGCTAGAGCAAGGGCCTCTAGGACGCGCGCCGGC
>DASVEG010000160.1:0-19649 GCA_036380695.1 Acidimicrobiales bacterium | reverse complement strand
GGGAGACAGGAAGCACGCGCCGACCTCCGTGCCGCCCGAGATGTTGACGACAGGGCACCGCCCGCCGCCGACCACGTCGAAGTACCACTGCCACGGGTCGAGGTTCCACGGCTCGCCGGTCGACCCGAGAACCCGCAGGCGCGAGAGGTCGTGCGCACGAACCGGTGCGTCGCCGTGGGGCAGCAGGGCGCGGATCAACGTGGGGCTGATGCCGAGGATCGTCACGGCGTGCCGTTCGAGGAACGCCCACAGGCGGTCGGGGTCGGGCCAGTCGGGCGCGCCTTCGTACATCGCGAGCGTGGCGCCGTTCGCGAGCGTGCCGACGACCTCCCACGGGCCCATGATCCAGCCCATGTCGGTGAACCAGAACAACGTGTCGTCGGCCCGGCAGTCGAACTGGAAGGCGACCTCCTCCGCGACCTTCACGCCGAACCCGGCGTGCACGGCGACGGTGCCCTTCGGCCTCCCCGTCGTGCCCGACGTGTACGCGACGAACAGCGGATGCTCGCTGTCGACGATGCGGGCGTCGAAGGCGTCGTCCTTCCAGAGGGTCCACGCGCGCCCGCCTGCGAGCCGCGGGACGACGACGGACGTCGTCACCGTCGGGCACTGCTCGATGGCGGCGTGGCCGATGGAGAGCATGTCGAGCGGCTTGCCCCTGCGGTACGAACCCTCGGCGAACACGAGCGCCTTCGCCTCGGCGTCCTGCAGTCGCGTGACGATCGCCTCGACGCCGTAGCCGGAGAACAACGGGAGGAAGATCGCGCCGAGCTTCATCACGGCGAGCAGAGCCGCGACCGTCTCGGGCACCATCGGCAGGAAGATGCCGACCGCGTCGCCGCGGCCGACGCCCTCGCTCTTGAGCTGGATCGCGCAACTGTCGACTTCGCGGCGCAACTCCGCGTACGTCCACGAGCGGGTCTCGCCGTCCTCGCCCTCCCAGACGATCGCCGTCTTGCCTGGCGTCTCCGCCGCCCACCGGTCGACAAGCCAGGTGGCCAGGTTCAGCCGGCCACCGTCGAACCACGTCGCCCACTCGATGCCCCGGCTGACGTCGAGCACGCTCGACCACCGTTGTTCGAACGGCAAGCCGAGGAAGTCGACGACCGCCGGCCAGAACCACTCCGGTTCCGCGATCGAGCGCGCGCGCAGCTCGTCGAACGAGCCCACGCCGTGCGCGGCCATGAACCGCCCGAGGTTCGTCGACGCCACGGACGACGGGTCGGGTCGCCAGGCGTACCCGTCCGGCGCGGTCACGCGGCCAGCACCTCGTCGAGGGCGCCGAGCAGCAAGGTCACGTTGCGCGGGCGCGCGGTGTGGCCCATGCAGCCGACGCGCCACACCCGGCCAGCGAACTCGCCCAGCCCGCCGCCGACCTCGATGCCGTAGCGCTCGAGCAGCGTGCGGCGTACAGCCGCCTCGCGATCGCGCACGTGTTCGGGAACCCACACGGTCGTCAGCTCCGGCAGGCGGTGGCCCTCCTCGGCGAACAGCTCGAAGCCGAGTTTCACCAGCCCGTCCTGCAGTGCGCGCCCGCATTGCGCGTGGCGTGCCCATACGGCGTCGAGGCCCTCATCGAGGATCGCACCGAGCGCGGCGTGCAACGACAGGATCATCGAGATCGGCGCGGTGTGGTGGTACTTCCGCGCCCCGCTTGCCGTGGCGTACTCGCCGATCATCCCGAGGTCGAGATACCACGACCTCGGCCGCTCGACGCGTTGGTGCCACGCGCGCTCGCCGAACGTGAACGGCGACAGCCCGGGCGCGACGCCGAGGCACTTCTGCGTGCCGCTGTAGGCGACGTCGACACCCCACCCGTCGACCTCGACAGGGATGCCGGCGAGCGACGTGACGCAGTCGACGAGCAACAGCGCGTCGGCGGGACGCGATGTTCCCGCGAGCGAGTCGACGTCGTTGCGGACGCCGGTCGACGTCTCGGCGTGCACGACGGCGATGACCTTGGGGCTCGGGTGGGCGTCGAGCAGCGCGGCAGGGTCGATCGCGCGGCCCCACGGTGCGTCGACGCGGACGACGTCCGCGCCACACCTCGACGCGACGTCGCACATGCGCTCGCCGAACACGCCATTGACGCCGACGACCACGACGTCGCCGTCGGCGACGAGGTTCACGAAGGCCGCCTCCATCCCAGCCGAGCCCGTGCCGCTCAACGGCAGCGTGCGCTCGTTCGCGGTACGGAACACCGTGCGCAGGCGCGCGCAGGTGTCGTCCAGCACCGCGAGGAACTCCGGGTCGAGGTGGCCGAGCATGGGCCTGCCGAGCGCCTCGACGGCCTCCGGGTACGGGTTGCTCGGGCCCGGACCCATGAGGACGCGGTCGGTTTGCGGCACGGAGCGCGACATTAGGTCGCGCTCGGAACCCGCGAGTCGCCGCACCTCGACCGTAAAGCGCTTTACCGGAGGAGCCTCGTGTGGCACAACGGTGCTGCTGCGCCGCGCCCGGGCCAACGAGCCCGACGACCGGAAGGAGGTGGGCAGCCGTGAGCATCACCACGACGAAGGCACCCACCTCCGCACGAACCGCTTCTCCGTAGCGGCGCCGCACCAGCGGGGTGGGTCAATCTCACCCGAGGAGCATCCCTGCCCGCATCACGCCTCGGCGCGCCGTCGGACGACGACCTCGCGCCCGTCACGTTCGAAAAGATCGTCCGCCCGCCCAAGAGGTCGTGGGACGACGACGTCCCCGACGTCCAAGCAAGCACGTACTCCTTCGCCGATCACGGGCCTCATCCGGTGCCGGACTGGGTGATCACCGAAGACGCGGCGCGCCAGTACGAGGTCGGCATGCTCAAGACGGGCAAGGAAGCCGACGTCCACCTCGTCGAGCGCCACCTCGGCGACCGGGTGAACCTGCTCGCGGCCAAGCGCTACCGCGCGTTCGAAGAGCGCATGTTCCGGAACGACGCGCGCTACCGGAGGCGGGTCGGCGACCGCCGCGTCCAGCTCGCCATGGACCGGGGCACGTCCGCGGGCATGGAGTTCCGCGCCGCACTCTGGGTGGAGACGGAGTTCACCGTGCTCTCCCGCTTGTGGGAGTCGGGCGCAGCCGTGCCGTACCCCGTGCAGCGCCTCGGGAACGAGCTGCTGCTCGAATACGTCGGCACGCGCGAAGCCGCCGCCCCGCGGCTCGTGCACGCGCGGGTCGAGCGCGAGCAACTGCCGGCCTTGTTCGACCAGTTCGTCGAGACGTTGACCTTGTTCCTCGTGAACGACGTCGTGCACGGCGACCTGTCGCCCTACAACGTGCTGCTGTGGGAGGGCCGATTGGTCTTCATCGACTTCCCGCAAACGGTCGACCCGCTCGCCCATCCCGAGGGGCTGCGGTTGCTCGAGCACGACGTGACGACCATGTGCAACTGGTTCACGCGCAAGGGCATCGAGTGCAACGCCTCGGATGTGCTCGCCGACCTGATGGGCCATTTGTTCTGATCGAGCCCGCCGGTCACATGGGCCTTCAGACCGGAGCGTCATGGCCCATTGGGGCCATTGCGGACAGCGCAGGTCACCCGTACGTTCGCAGGCAAGGACCGAAAGGGAGCAAGTGGTCATCCCCGCGCATCGGGTGGGAGTTGGGGCGAGCAGGCGGCGGCAGCGACGGGCCGCACTCCCTCACACGCGGGACGTCGTCGGCACGCTGGACGTTGCCGTGGCGCTCGACGACCCGCGTGCCCTCGACGTCGCGGTGGTGGGGGCCAAGGCGGCGAACCTCGCGCGCGCCGCGTCCGCACGCCTCGCCGTCCTGCCAGGGTTCGCGGTCACGGTCGACGCCGTCGCCGCGGCGTCCGCGGCGGGCGGCTTCTCGAACCTCGCGGACGACGCGAAGGACGCGCTGCACGCCGCGTGGCGAGCGGTGTCCGGGGACGGCACGCGTTCGGTCGTGACGCGGTCGTCGGCCACGAGCGAGGACGCCGAAGGATCGTCGATGGCTGGACGGTTCACGTCGGTGCTCGACGTGTGGGGCTGGCGCGGGTTCGTCGGTGCGCTGGACGAGGTCGCCGAGTCCGCACGCGTGATCGCGCTCGACGGGTCGGGGTCGGTCGAGGACCACACCATGGCGATCCTCGTTCAACCGTTCCTGCCCGCGGCGATGGGTGGCGTGCTGTTCGGCGCCGACCCGGTGAGCGGTCGCCTCGACCGGCTCGCGCTGGCGACCGTCCGCGGCGGCCCTGACGCCTTGGTGAGCGGCGAAGACGGCGGGTCGTCGCAGGTGCTGTCCCGCCACGGCCGCGTGCTCACGACGGAGGGCGACCCGACCGTCGCGCCGGACCGGTCGACGCGACACGCGCTGGCGGCGATGGCGCGGCGGGCCGCCACGGTGTTCGGCGGACCGCAAGACGTCGAGTGGGCGGTCGATGCCGATGGACGCCTGTGGTTGTTGCAAGCGCGCCCCGTCACGACCCTCGGCACCGGCGTGGCCAGCGGCCCGGTGCTCGGGCCAGGGCCCGTCGCGGAGACGTTCCCCGACCCGCTCACGCGCCTCGAGCAAGACCTGTGGCTCGACCCGCTGCGCGCGGGGATGGCGCACGCGCTCGATCTCACCGGCGTCGTACCGCGCCGCCGTCTCGCGTCGTCGCCCGTCGCGCTGGCGGTCGGAGGGCGCGCTGCGGTCGACCTCGAGTTGATCGGCGCCATACCGAAGCCGTCGTCGCTCTGGCGGAAGCTCGACCCGCGACCCGGCGCACGCCGGTTGCGTGCCGCGTGGCGAACTGGCCGACTGCGGAACGCGATGCCGAGCCTGGCGTCCGCGCTCGTCGCCGACGTCGACGACCAGCTCGCCGCGATTCCCCCCGTCGCCACCCTCGACGACGCCGACCTGCTCGGCGTGCTCTACGGCACCCGCCGAGCGCTCGTCGCGCTGCACGGGCAGGAGGTGCTCGCGGGGTTGTTGCTCACCGGCGGCGCGTCCGCGAGCGCTGGTGCGTCCGGCGGCGCGGCCGCCGCTGCCCTCGCGGCTCTCGCCGAGGCCCGCCGCGCCGGCGTCCCCGACGAGCGCATCCCTGCCCGCTATCCCGTCGTGCTCGCGCTGGTGCCGCCCGCCATCCGCCCGGCGACGCTCGCGCCCTGCTCGGCCGCGCTGCCCGTCACAGACGCGAGCCCGACCTCGCACATGAACGCCATCGACGTCGACGACGTGGCATCGCTGCGAGAGGCGTTGCGGTTGCGCGCGCGTTGGGTGCAAGAGATCTCGGCCATCGCTGCGTGGGAGGTCGCCGAGCGACTGGCCAGCCGCGGCGTGGTCGACGATCCCGACACGGTGCGCCACCTGCCGCTCGCCGAGCTCGAGCCCGCCCTCACGGGTCACGGCCGGGTCGGAGCCGTGCGCGAGCCGGCGTCCGCGGCGCTGCCCGCGATGTTCCGGCTCGACGCGCTCGGCCGCCCCGTAGCGGTCGCGGTCGGCGGCACGCGCGCCGGCCAGGGTGCAGGTGGTGGCCGGCGCGAGGGGGTCGTCGTACACGACGCGGCGGGCGTAGTCGGCCACGAAGGCGGGACCGTCCTCGTCACCCGCACGCTCGCACCCGGTCTCGCCTCGGTGCTGCCCGGCCTGTCGGGGCTCGTGGCCGAGACCGGCAGCGTCCTGAGCCACCTCGCCATCCTCGCCAGAGAGCTCGGCGTCCCGACGGTGGTGGGCGTCGCGGATGCGATGGAACGGTTCGCCGAAGGAGCGCGCGTCGTGGTCGACGGCGCGACCGGCGACGTCGAGGTGGTCTCGTGAACGGGCGCCGCGTCAGCGTGGCCGTCGCGGTCGTCGGTGTCGTGGCCGCGGCCGGCTACCTGCTCGTCTACCTCTACCGGTGGGAGTGGCACCGCGCCCTCGTCGCGGGCGTGCTCATGATCGCGCTCGAGGTCGGCATCGGCTTTTCGCTCGTGCTCGATCGCATGCGTCGGCTCGAGGATCGGCTGACGGTGACCGCCCGCGAGAGCCACGACGCGGTGAGGGGCGCGCTCGAAGACACGCGGCCTGCGCCCACCGAACCGTTCGCGTGGCTGTCGGACGCATCCGACCGGATGTCGGTGTTCGTGCCGATCCTGCTCGGCGCGGGCGTCGTGCTGTCCGCGCTGGCGTGGGCCGTTGAGCGGCTCGCGAGAGCGACGGCGCGGCCGACGCTCGAGCGTGGGCTCGCCCTCCGGTTGCAGCCGGTGACGGTCACGTCCGGCACGCTGCGCGGCGGCGCCACGCTGGCGCTCCCTGGGTTGCCCGCGCCGCCGCGGCCGACCTGGCGATGGGCGGTGGTCGTCGCCGCGATCGTCCCCTTGGCGCTCGTCGCGGCGGGAGTCGACCGGCTGGCCGACGCGACGCAGAACCGTCCGGATGCGTTGGTCCCGATGTCGGCGGGGCGGGTCGTGATCCAGATCGAGAACCGCCAGGCTCCTGCGGCCGACGTCGCCAGCGCGAAGGCGCTGTGGGGCGCGTGCAGCAACCAGATCGGCTCTCGTTACGCGCTCACCGGCGTGGAGGCGTTGAATGGCGGGCGGGTCGAGTTGCGCATGCGGCCAGCCATCGGGAAGTACGCCGAGCGCCGGCTACGCGGGTGCCTCGAGGACTCGGTGATGGATCTCGTGCGAGCCGAGGTCCTCGTCGTCGCCGCCCGCTGAGGCGGCGCGGCGCTCCTTGGCGCCTCGGGGGCGCCTACTGGTAGGAGTGGCGGACGCCGACCCAGAAGCGGCGGGGGGCGTCGAGCACGCGGCTGATCGCGACGACGGGCACAGGCGCCTTGGTGACCGTGGTGCTGCCGGGCTTCAGGCGGGAGGCGAACGCGATCTGCTCGAGCGAGGGCGGGCCGACGGCGAGGTTGCGCTTGACGGCTTCGACGCTCGACAGCCCGTCGGCCTCGACGAGGTACGCGGCAGCCATCGTGCCGGTGCGGCCGACGCCGGCACCGCAGTGCACGTACACGCGGCCGGGGCTCGACTCGACGATGCGCAGGAAGCGCTCGACCATGTCGGGCGTCGGCGCCTGGCCGTCGCGCTGCGGCAGGTGGAAGCGGGTGATGCCCATGTCGCGCAGCTTCACCTCGTCGACCTTGATGTCGTCCTCGGCGCGGAGGTCGATGACGGTCGTGACACCGTTGTCGGCGAGCGCGCGGTAGCCGGTGTCCTGCGGGGCCGCGCCCCGCCACAGGCGGTCGTCGACGACGGCGAAGTTGTTGATCGGCACGTCGGGCCCGGCCGAAGCGTTGCGCTGCAGCCAGAGGTGCGCGCCGAGGATCAGGAGGTTGCCGACGACGAGGAAGCCGACGACGCCGGCGAGGACCCGCACCGCCATCCAGTATCCGCGCCTGCGGCCACTTGCGGTAGTCGGCTGATCGGCGACGGCGAACACGTCGTCGTGCTTCGACCTGCCGGGGAGACGCCTTGAGAGACCCACGCCTTAGGAGTTCCCCAACCGGGCGATTCGATCCTTGCGGACCGGAACAAAGGCTCAAGGCAGCAGCGAAAGGACCAACCCGTCGAGGATGTCCGCGACGGACACAAGGCACTCGTCGAACTCGAAATACCGCATCACGGCGACGAGCACGATCGCGCCGCCGACGATCACGTCGGCCCGCTCGCGTTCGAGGCCGGGATTGTGGACTCGATCGCGCAGTCGTTCCGTCGCAAGTGTCCGAAACACGTCCTCCGCTGCGGCCCTGGTAAGGACGAAATGGTGCAACGCCGCGTGATCGTCGGGCGGCAGGCCGAGCTCGACCGCCGCCATCGTCGTCACCGTGCCGGCGAGGCCGACGAGCCGCGCCGCGTCCATCGTCGGCGGCACCTCCCGCACGACGTCGTCGAGGTGCTGGCGCACGACCGTGAGCGCGTCCGACAGCTCACCCGCGTCTGGCGGGTCGGCGTGCAGGAACTTCTCGGTGACCCGCACGCACCCGACGTCGACCGACACCACGCCTTCTGGCTCGGTCGTGCCGACGACGAACTCGGTCGAGCCGCCGCCGATGTCGACGACGAGGAACGGGCCGTCGCCGGGATCGAGACCGGCCGTCGCGCCGCGGAACGACAGCTCGCCCTCCTCGCGGCCCGACAGCATCCCCGGCCGCGCGCCGATCGCCGCCTCGGCTGCGTCGAAGAACTCGTCGCGGTTCGCCGCGTCGCGGGCGGCCGACGTCGCCGTCATCCGCACCCGCTCCACGCCATGACGGTCGAGGACGGCGCGGTACTCGCGCAACACGTTCACCACCCGGTCGATCGCAGCGGGGTCGAGGCGGCCGGAGGCGTCGACGCCTGCGCCGAGGCGAGTGATGCGCATGAGCCGCTCGAGCGGGCGACCGCTCGCGTCGGCGACCAGCAGCCGCGTCGAGTTCGTCCCGCAGTCGATCGCGGCCACGGGAGCGGTCATGCCGTGTCGGCGCCTTCTCCGTCGTTCTGGAGGCGTTCGGCGACCCAGCGACCGACGGGGTCGTCGCCGCCCGCGAGATGGAACGCGTAGTGCGCGTGGAGGCACTTCACCCCCGTGCGCGTACCGCCGACGCCGCCCGCCGGGCGCGGGCCCGTATAGCCAGGCGGCAGCAACGCGTCGCGTTCCGCGGCGTACCGCTCGTGGGCGGCGGCGAGCTCGCCCGCGTCGACGTCGGCCTCTGCCTGCCGGACGCCGCCCGCCGCTTCCAGCCGGCTCACCTGGAGGTGCGCCTCCGCGCCGACGAGCCAGTACAACGTCGGCATCGGCGTGCCGTCGTCGAGCAGCGGCGCGTTCTTGATCACCACCGGGTCGCCGTCGCCGTCGCGGACGACGACCTCGTACGCGCCCCGAGGCTCGCGACCGAGCAGCTCGGCGACGCGGACGTCGGTCACCGCGAGCGCTTGCGGCGACGCCGGCGCAGGAACCAGAGGATCACCAGCACGCCGGCCACGATCGGGATGGCGCGCTTGGCGACGGGGACACCCGCCGCGTCGAGCAGGTCGACCGGTTCGGCGACCTTCGACTCGATCTTGCGCACGGTCGAGCCACCCGACGTCGCCGCCGCCGTCGTCGTCGCCTCGCGCTCCGCGGTACGCGACGCGGCGTGACCGTTCGAGGGCGGTTCGGTCGCGGTCACGGTCGTGGTCGCCGCGGGCTCCGCGGCGCGTGCCGTGTCCTCGACGACGTCCTCCGCCGCCGCGGGCGCGGCAGGTGCGGCCGACCACGCCGGCTCGCCCTCGGCGCTCGTCGCCGGAGCGTCTGCGCCGCCGGACGAAGACGGTGCGAGCAGGTCGTTCTCGAGGCACTCGACGAACTGGCCGAGCAGCTTCACCGAGACGTCGGCGAGCACGCCCCGACCGAACTGCGCCACCTTGCCGGTGACGGTCAGGTCGGTGACGATCGAGACCTTCGTCGACTCGCCGTCGCCCACGAGCGTCGCGGTGATCGTTGCGTTGGCATTGCCTTGGCCGCGCGTGTCGCGACCCTCGGCGCGCAGCACGGCGCGCTTGGCCGCGTCGTCCTTCTCGACGAAGCGCGCCGCACCCTTGTACTGCGCGGTGATGGGCCCCACCTTCACCTTGACGATGCCGCGGTACTCGTCGCCCTCGATCTCCTGCAGTTGCGCCCCAGGCATGCACGGCGCGATCCGCTCGACGTCGGTCAGGATCGCCCACGCCCGCTCGACAGGAGCGTTCACCTCGAACTCGTTCGTCAGCTCCACTTCGTCAAGTCCTCCACGGTGTCGACGTCGGCGGGCGTACCGGGGCACGCTACCCCGCTCACGAGGTCTGGCCTCCTGCGCATCAGCGACCGCGCGCCCTCGTCGCCATCGCTGTCGAGCAGCGCCCACACCGACCGCGCCAAGCGAACGGGGTTGCGGCGCCGGCCGTCGTAGACCGCGGCGACGATGGGCGACGCGTCGGACGCGGCGACGAGCCGCCACGCCTCCGGTTCGACGAACGGCTGGTCGCCGAGGCCGACGACGATCGCTTCGTGACCGGCGCGGTCGGCGTGCGTCACCGCGAGCGTGAGCGACGTCGCCATGCCCCGCTCCCAATCGGGATTGTGGAGCACGGTCACCGTTGGGGGCAGCAACCCGGACAGGTCGACCGCGCCGGTGACCGCGACCGACTCGTCGAGCCCCGCCTCCAGCGCGTGCTCGACCGCCCACGCCACCACGGGCTTGCCGCGGAGCATCGCGGTGAGCTTGTGCCCGTCGCCCGCAAAGCGCGATCCGCCACCAGCCGCGAGGACGACCGCGGCGACCGTCACGCCGTCAGTGCCGGACCGCGTACACCCGGTGCGGCTGCGAGATCCCCTTGAGCTCGACCTCCGCGCCGCCGTCGAAGTCGAACTCGCCGGACGACACGCAGAGCTCGCGGAGCAGGCCGGACACCAGGATCTCGTCGCCCCGCGCCGCAGAAGCGATGCGGGACGCGAGGTTCACCGTCGTGCCGAGGAAGTCGTCGGCGTCTCGGATCGCCTCGCCCGTGTGCAGCCCCATGCGCACGCGCATCGGCGTGTTGGCGTGGGCCTTGTTCCACGCGGCTTGGGCCTCCTGGATCGCGATCGCGCAACGCAATGCGCGGCTCGCGCTCGAGAAGGCGACCATGAACCCGTCGCCGTGGACCTTGACCTCGAAGCCGCCGTGGCGCGCCAGCTCGTCGCGTACGAGGCGGTAGTGGTCTTGCAGCAACCCGTTCGCCTGGTAATCGCCCATGCGCTCGCACATCGAGGTGAACCCCTCGATGTCGCTGAACATGATCGTCACCGTGCCTTCGGGCGCGACCTGCGCGCGGACCGCGGGCCACTCCTCGCGGACGTCGCGCGCGACGGCTTCGATGCCGCGCAGGATCGATGGAACGGATGCGAACGGCGTAGGGACGCCGGGCAGCGCGTCGTCGTACTCGCCTCGGTGGCGGTCGTGGTGCGCGTGGCGGCGCTCGAGCTTCCTCGCGCGGTCGAGGTCGCGATCGCGCCGGTTGCGATCACGGTCGCGATCGCGGCCCTTGCGACCGGAGCCGCGAGGCTTGACGGGGCCCTTGCTCCTGACGTTCACGCCACCCATGAACGCGAACGCCCTGACGCGGATGAGCGGCGAGCCGGGGATGATCGGGACGTCGCGGATACGGCTCGTCTTGCCGCCCATGAACGCGAACCCCTCCAGCACCACGTCGATGCCTTCGGGGACGACGACCTCGACGCCGCCCATGCACGCGAACGCGTTGATGACGGCCTCCTGCCCGACGACCTCGGCCTCGCGAAGGTCGAGGTAGCAACCGCCCATCACCGCGATGGCGTTGGTCTCCCCTTCGATCCGCCAGCGGCCGCGCTGTTGGTTGCCGCCGAACACCGACACGGTCCAGCGCACGGCGCGAGCTCGCCGGGTCGGTCGGGGCGGCACGGAGGGTTCGACGCCCGTCCCGGGAGCGAGCGGGCTGCCGGCGAGGACGGGGAGGTCGCCCGTCGCGACCTCGATGTCGCGCGCCGTCTTCGCCGCGTAGACAAGCCCGACCCGGTCGGAGAACTCGTCCAGCGTGAGGTCGCCGTCGGTGCAGTGCCTCCGCAGGAACTCGATCGCACGCTCGCGGGACGCGTCGGTCGCGGGGACCGCGGGCGGGTCCGCAGGCTGCTGGACGACGGGCAAGTCGTCGCTCACGACCGGCCTCCGCTGCGCGTGCGGGGCGACCGCACGCGGACGTCGCCGAAGCACGCGAACGCACGCACGACCACGACCGGCGAGCCAGGCAGGGGTTGCGCGGTCACGTCGCACCGCCTCGTCCCGAAGAACGCCAGCCCTTCGAGAACCACGTCGATGCCTTCCGGCACGATCACCGTCACGTCGCCGAACACGGCGACCGCGTGGATCACCGCCTCTTCGCCGTCGATCGTCGCGTCGCTCAGGTCGACGGTGCACTCGCCGAATACGGCGACGGCGGCGCTGGGCTCGTCGAGCTTGTAGCGGCCCCGGTTCGAGACCTCGCCGAAGACCGCGACCATCCACCGCCTCGCCCGGATCGCCCGCGCCGCCCGGGCGGCCGCGCTCGGCGTTGCGGCCGGCGCCACCGGGTCGGCGAGCGCGGCCGCGGGCGCCAGCGGCACGGGCGGGATGACGGCGACGACGCGGTCGAGCTCTTCGCGCGTGTCGGCCGCGAACACCTCGCCGACGAGGTCGGAGAACTGGTCGAGCGTGATCCGTCCTTCGGTGCACTCCGTGCGCAGGCGCGCCACGAGGCGGTCTCGGTCTGCGTCGCGTACCGCCGCGGCCGCTTGTCGAACGTGCTCAGGTGTCGCTGCCATCGCGGAGCCCCCTGGCGTGGATGGGACCTTCAGTGTCGCGCAGGCTCGGAACGCCCCGCCCGGTGCGGACGGCGATGATCTCCGCGCAGATCGACACCGCCGTCTCCTCCGGCGTCCGCGCACCGATGTCGAGGCCGATAGGGGCCATCACACGCGCGAGCCCGGCGTCGTCGACGCCCGCCGCGACGAGGCGCTCGACCCGCTCCGCGTGCGTCCGGCGCGAGCCCATCGCACCCAGGTAGCCGACCCTCGTCGCGAGCGCGGACACGATGGCGGGAACGTCGAACTTGTGGTCGTGGGTGAGCACGCACACGGCGTCGCGAGGCCCGAGGTCCGGCACCTTTTCGAGGTAGCGGTCTGGCCAGTCGACGACGACGTCGTCCGCGAACGGGAACCGCTGTCGCGTCGCGAACACGGGTCGCGCGTCGCATACGACGACGCGATAGCCGAGCACCCGCGCGATGCGCGTGAGCGCGGCCGTGAAGTCGACCGCGCCGAAGATGATCATGCGCGGCGGCGGCGCGAAGGTCTCGATGAACACCTCGACGTCGTCCTGGCGCGCCTCGCCGTGCCTGCCGTAGTGCCTCGTCGCGCTGCGACCGGCATCGAGCTCGGCGGCCGCGTCGCGAGCCGCGACACGATCGAGGTCGGGGTCGCCGAGCGACCCGCGCGTCGACCCGTCCGGCCGCACGAGCAGTTTGGCGCCGAGGTTCACGCCGTCGCTCACCGTCACCAACGCGAGGGGGTCGCCGCTGCCGATGGCGTCCCTGACCTCCTCGTAGATGGTGCTCACTCCCAGTTCTCCAGCGGCTCGATCAGCAGGTGCAAGGTGCCCCCACACGTGAGCCCGACCGCGAAGGCCTCGTCGTCGGAGTACCCGAACGTCACCCGGCGGGCGTCGTTCGCGCCCGAGCCGAGAAGGTCGAGCGCTTCCGTCACCACGGCGCCTTCGACGCACCCGCCGCTGACGGATCCGGAGACCTCGCCGTCTTCGTTCACCGCCATCGTTGCGCCGGGGTCGCGCGGCCCGCTGCCCTCGACGCCGACCACGCGTGCGACGGCGACGCGCTTGCCGGCGCGCCGCCAGCGCTCGACGTCGGGAAGCACCTCTTTCACCGGACCCTCCCCCCCGAATCGTTCTGGGTGCAGAAATGTGCCCACAGGGCGCATTTCTGCAGCCAGAACGGAGCGCTCATCGCTGCGTCACGGCCGGTTGACCACCTCGGCAAGACGTTCGAGGGAGGCGAGGGAGTGGCCTTCGACGAACTCGTCGACGTACGGCAGCGCGGCCGCCATCCCCCTGGCGAGCGGTGCGTAGCCGGGCGTCGACTTCAACGGATTCACCCACACGATCCGGTGTGCGACCCGAGCGAGGCGCCCCATCTGCGTGGCCAGCTCGTCCGGCTCGCCGCGGTCCCAGCCGTCGGAGAGGACGACGACGACCGCGCCGCGAGCCATGCCCCTGACGCCGTACCGGTCGTTGAACGCGCGCAGCCCCGCACCGAGCCGCGTCCCGCCGCTCCAGTCGTCGACCGCACGGGCGGCGGCCGCGAGCGCGGCGTCGGGATCGTGGGACGACAGCTCCCTCGTCACCCTCGTCGTCCGGGTGCCGATGGCGAAGGCCTCGACGCGGCCTCGACCGACGATCGCGGCGTGGAGGAACCGCAAGAGCGCGCGCGAATAGGCGTCCATCGAGCCGCTCACGTCGCACAGCAGCACCAGCCGGCGGGGCCGGTCGGACGGCTCGCGGTAGCGG
Organism: Acidimicrobiales bacterium; assembly: GCA_036380695.1. Classification (GTDB taxonomy): domain Bacteria; phylum Actinomycetota; class Acidimicrobiia; order Acidimicrobiales; family CADCTF01; genus DASVEG01. Next base: position 5,683 of record DASVEG010000160.1, on the reverse strand, counting down.
CGGCGGATGGGCTCGCCGTGGAGCCGGAGGCTGTCGTGCACCGTGCGGCGAAGGTCGGGGTGCGAGGTGCGGCGGTTGCCCTTGGCCGCGTGGAGCCGGCGCGACTTCCGGCGCGCACCTCCGAGCCGGAGACCGGCCATCAGGCGGCGTGCCTCGTCGAACTCGGCGTGCGTATACGTGGCGAAGTCCTTGTGGCGCAGCGTCTCCACCGCGCTGTAGCGCACGTGCAGGATGCGGCGCTGCGGGTCGGCAGGCGCGTCGTCGTCCGGCGCGGGCGCCACGTCGTCCGTGCCGTCGTCGACGGCCACCGTGACCGGCTCGGGGACCGAACGCAGCGTGTGGATCACGTCGCGCTGCAACCAGAACGTGCCGAAGGCCGCGTCGTAGGCGACGGCGTCCTCCGGGCGCCGGAGCAACGTCGCTCGGCCGGCCCAGTAGACCGCGGTGCGCTCCGACGCGCCGACCTCGCCGAGTGCGCGTGCGAACGCGAGCACGCTGCCGACGGGGACGTCGACGCCGTGGCCGCGCAACACCGCCGCGAACGCGACCGCGATGCGGTCGCCGCCCGTCGCCGCGTCGGCCTCGCGTGTCATCCCGCGCGCGCCCGGCCCGCGTCGACGAGATCCCCGAGGCCGCCGCCCCGCACCCGCTCCTGGTCTTCGCGGTACTTGAGGACCGTGCCGAGGGTGGCGTCGACCCAGCGCTCGTCGAGCTCGGTCCGCCCGAGCGCGGCGAGCGCCTGCGCCCAGTCGATGACCTCGGCGACACCGGGCGGCTTGAACAGGTCGATGCCCCGCATGCGCTCGACCGCGCCTGCGACCTCGCGCGCCAGCCGCTCGACGACCTCGGGCGCGCGGAGCCGGATGATCCGCACCTCGCGTTCGAAACCAGGGTGCTCCACCCAGTGATACAGGCACCGGCGCTTGAGCGCGTCGTGCACGTCGCGCGTGCGGTTGCTGGTCAGCACGACGATGGGCGGCACCGACGCGCGGAACGTGCGCAGCTCCGGCACCGTGACCGTGTAGTCCGCGAGGATCTCCAGCAGGAACGCTTCGAACTCGTCGTCGGCGCGGTCGACCTCGTCGACGAGCAGTACCGGCGGAGGGCCCTCGCGGTGATCGATCGCCTGCAGCAGGGGGCGGCGCACGAGGAACCGCTCGCTGTACAACTCGTCCTCCGCCTTCGCGACGTCGACGTCGCCCGCGGCCTCGACGGCCCGCAGGTGGAGGAGCTGTCGGCTGTAGTCCCACTCGTACACGGCTTGGCCGGCGTCGATCCCCTCGTAGCACTGCAACCGCAGGAGCTCGCCACCCGTCCACCGGCTCAGGACCTTGGCGACCTCGGTCTTGCCGACGCCGGCCTCGCCCTCGAGCAGCAGCGGCCGGTGGAGTCGCAACGCGAGGAAGACGGCGGTCGCGAGGCCCTCGTCTGCGAGGTAGCTGTGGTCGGCGAGCGCATCGCGCACCTCGTCGACCGACGTCACGTCCATGGTGCGACGAGGCTACGCCGTGCCGTAGCAGTAGGGATCGGCGACGCGGTCCGACTACGAGACGTGCGCGTCTCAGCCGTGGTACTCGCGGTTCATGTCGCGTGGAAGGGACCGGCGACGCCGCCGCGCCCGTCGCCGCGGGTAGGAGATCGCTGGGTGAACGGCGAACACCTGTCGAACGGCGCGACGTCGCGACGGGGTGGGGGTCGAGACATGAAGAGCATCCGTTCGCATCGCGCACGCGGCGGCATCGCGGTCCTTGCGATGGCCATCACCGCGACGCTGCCGTGGTTCACGGCCGGCGCCCCCGCGAGCGCGGCCGCCACGGTCACCTCGTTCTCGTACGAGCTCGATCCCGCGGTGGGCGACGTCGGCCGCGGCACGTCGACGCCCGACGACAGCGAGTTCCGCGTCACCGGAACGGCAGGCCGGGTGCAGGCGTTCATCGACACGCCCCAGGGCTTCTGGCTGGTCCAGTTCCAAGCGCAGTACGGCACGCAGCTCGTCCCCGGCGCCTACGCCGGAGCGAAGCGCTTCGCCTCGCCCGACGCACCTGGCCTCGACGTCGGCGGCCGGTGGAACTGCTACGACGCCACGGGAACGTTCACGATCCGGGCGATCACCGCCGACGCGTGGGGCGACATCGTCGCGTTCGACGCGACGTTCGAGCAGGCGTGCGGCTCGTCGCCCGACAATGCGACGTTCCGGGCCGAGCTGCGATACAACGCGCCGGTCGATGCGCCGGTGGTCGTCACCGCGTCGAACCCGTCGACGATCGAGCAGCAGCCGGCGACGTTCACCGCGCTCGTCGCCGCGGGCGGCGGCGACGACCCCACCGGCACCGTCGCGTTCCTCGACGGTGCAACCGTGCTCGGCACCGTCCCGGTGTCGAAGGGCATGGCCACGTTCACCACCGAAGGGCTCGCGGTCGGCGCGCACGAGATCGTCGCGAGCTACTCGGGCGACGGGTCGCACGCGCCCGCTGCCAGTGCGGCGACGCTGCAGACCGTCAACGACAGCCGTATGTCGATGTGGCTTTCGAGCGAGTCTGGCGACTACATCGGCCGGGGAGCGACGCGCAGCTGGACCGTGCCGACGAGCGCCTTCGCGATCCAGACGCACAGCAACCCGTTCGACGCGGTGCAAGTCACGGTCGACGCGCCGAAGGGCATGTTCACCCTGCGCTTCGCGAACCTCGCCGGGCAGATGCTGGAGGAGGGAACCTACGAGGACGCGCGCAGCACCGCGCCTTACCACGACGCCACCCGGCCCGGCCTGTACGTGGGCGGCGAGGGCGCGGGGTGCCAAGGCGGGGGCCGCTTCGTCGTCGCCGAGCTGCGGCGCGACCAGACCGGCCAGGTGCTCGTCTTCGACGCCACGTTCGAGTACAACTGCGAGCTCTTCACTGCAGGCTTGCGTGGCCGGGTTCGTTACGCGGCCTCCACGCGTACGACGCTGACCGGCTCCTGGTGGCTCGATTACGGGGCCGAGGACCGCGAGCCGTTCACCATCCAAGTGACGTCGACGAAGCCGACGCCGCCGACGGGCACGGTCACGCTGGCCGGGGAGGACGGGGCTGCCGTGTGCACTGCGACACTCTCGAACGGCGCGGCGACGTGCACGCTCGGCCCCAAGCAGTTGCTCCCTGGCGGGCACCTGCTGAAGGCGACGTACACGCCCGACACCGGGTCGCTCCGGCCCTCGACCAGCGAACCCCTCGGGGTGCAGGTGTGGCACGGGCAGACGACGCTCGCCGTGGACTCCGTGCGCGCGGCCGACGTCGCGACGACGCAGCAGATGACGTACCGCGCCCGCCTCACCGCCCGCCTCACGGGCGAGCCGCTGGAAGCGCGGGTCGTCTCGTTCGGGCCCAACCGCCCCCTCGGCGTGGGCACGGGAACGGGCACCGGCGAGTGCTCGGCGACCACCGACGCGCAGGGCTGGGCGAGCTGCTCGGTGCCCGCCACAGGAGCGGCGCCGTCGGCCAACGGATTCCACGCCGAGTGGGAGGGCGACGACCGCTACTACCCGACGTCGGCGAACGCCGCCTTCGTCGCCTGACGCACGGGCTCAGTCGGCGAACCGCGCCCGCAAAGTCGCGATGCCCGAGTCGACTTCCGCCGCGACGCCCTCCCGCACCCCGTAGACGACGTGGTGCAACGCGGAGCACCACGTGTAGAAGCCGAGGCGTGCCTCGGGTGCCTGGCCGAGGTCGCGACCACGAGCGAGCGCGTCCCACGCCGCTCGCCCGAACAGCCGTACCGGTGCCACGAAGTCCATCACCGGGTCGCCGATACTCGCGTCCTCGAAGTCGATGACCCCGACCGGCAAGCCGGTCGAGTCGTCGACGAGCACGTGCTCGGGGCCGAGGTCGCGGTGCGTGAGCGTCGGCGCGAACGCGAGGTCGCCGTCGACGACGCGCCAGAACTCCTCGGCGACGGCTGCCCGCAGTTGGGGAGCGAGCGCGGGCAGGGCGCAAGGCTCGAACTCTGCGTTCCACACGTCGACGTACCACCGACGCCACGCCGCGATCGTTGGGTCGACGCCGAGCAACCCGGCAGCCTCGTCGACCGGGAACGCGTGGAGCGCGCGCAACGCGCCGGCGAGCGCGTCGAGGAACGCCGGCGTGCCATCGGTGGCGCCCATCGGTCGGCCGGGGATGCGCCGGTAGGCGAAGAACGGGCGCCCGCGCCACATGCCCTCGTGGGTCGGTACGGGCGTCGCCACCGGTAGGCGCCCCGCGAGCGCGGGCAGGAGGCGCAGCTCGCGACGCGCCGCGTCGGCGACGTCGTCGTTGCGCGGGAACCGCACGATCCAGCCGCCGACGTCGAACGTCCACGACGCCCAGCCGCCTTCGATGGCGGCGATAGGGAGCGCGGCGAGATCGGCGAAGCCGGCGAGGGCTCCGCGTGCGTCGTCGACGTCCATCGCAGGAGCGTACGGGTACGCGTGCTCGCGGAATCCGCGGATCTTCGCGACGTCAACGTCCGCGCACGCGGCAGTACGGTTTGCGCCGTGCGCGTGGAGGACGCCTCCGGGTTGGCGTCTCGACTCGCCGAAGTGTCGGACGACGACATCGACGCCGTACTCACGGGCGCCGTCTCGCTCGTCGGCGAACGCGCTGCCGCGCTCGACGGCGTGTCCGATTCCGAGCTCGCGGCGGTCGTGTCGGGCATGCGCGCCGGCGAACCCGACGTCGTGCTGGCGAGCGCGGTCGCGGTCGCGGCGGCGCGCCGCCATCTCGGCGTCACCCTCCATGGGGGTCAGATCGCGGCAGGCCTCGCGCTGGCGTGCGGGTGGACGGTGCAGATGCGCACGGGCGAGGGCAAGACGTTCGCCGCTATCGCACCGGCGTTGTTCCACGCTGCGGCGCGGCGCCCGGTGCACGTCGTCACCGCGAACTCCTACCTCGCCCGCCGCGACGCCAACTGGTCGGGCTCGGTCCTGCGCGCGGTGGGCGTGTCGACGGGGTGGCTGCTGCCAGGGTGCGATCGCGCGCGATCGCGCGAGGCCTACGCCGCGGCGGTCACCTACGGAGCGGGCGCCGACTTCGGCTTCGACTACTTACGCGACGCGCTGTGGCTGCCGGGCGACGAGCCGGTGCAGCGCGGGCTCGGCGTTGCGATCGTCGACGAAGCCGACGCCGTGCTGATCGACCACGCGCGCACGCCCCTGGTCTTGAGCGCGCCCGCGCGCCTCCACTCCGACGACGTCCGTCTGGCCGACGACGCCTGCCGCGCCCTCGTCGTGGGCGACGACGTCGTGCTCGACGAGGCGCGCCACCGCGTCGACCTCACCCCGGAGGGGGTTGCCAAGTGCGAGGCGCTGCTCGGCGTCGACAACCTGTACGCGCCAGGGCGCGTCGATTGGCCCCACCTCGTGCAGAACGCGTTGCGGGCGCGGTCGTTGTTGCGGCGCGGGCGCGACTACATCGTCGCCCGCGGCGCGGTCCACGTGATCGACGAGCTGACCGGGCGCATCGCGCCGGGGCGGCGCTGGTCGGACGGGCTGCACCAAGCGGTAGAGGTGAAGGAGGGCCTGCTGCTGACGGCGGACCGACGGCCGGTCGGTCGCGTCACGGTCGGCGGATACTTCAACGAGTACGAGCTCGTCGTCGGCATGAGCGGCACGCTCGAAGGCGTCGACGGCGAGCTGCACGACGTGTACGGCACGCGCACGCTCGAGATCCCGACC
>DASVEG010000159.1:0-12386 GCA_036380695.1 Acidimicrobiales bacterium | reverse complement strand
GCGTTCGTGCAGCCGATCCCCGACGACCGCGTCGTCGACCCGTCGGCCGACCCGGCCGAGGTGGCGGCCGTGCGCGAGTCGATCCGGCTCGCTTTCGTCGCCGCGCTGCAACACCTGCCCGCTCGACAACGCTGCGTGCTGATCCTGTGCGAGGTGCTGCGCTGGCAGGCGAGCGAGGTCGCGCAACTGCTGGAGACGAGCGTCGCGTCGGTGAACAGCGCGCTGCAGCGGGCGCGGGCGACGATGGCCGCCCTCGAGGGCGAACGACTCGACTCCACGGTTGACCCCGAGCACGAGGGGCTCCTCAGCCGCTACGTCGACGCGTTCGAGCGCTACGACATCCCCGCGCTGGTCGAGTTGCTGCGCGACGACGTCGTGCTCTCGATGCCGCCGTACGACCTCTGGATGCGCGGTGCGGACGACCTGGCGGCGTGGTTCCTCGGGAAGGGGATCGTGTGCCAGCACGGCCGGCTCGTACCGATCTCGGTGAACGGCACCGCCGGTTTCGGCAACTACCACTTCGTCCGTCCCGGCCTCTGGGAACCGTGGGCGATCCAAGTGATCGAGGTGGCCGGGGGCAAGATCACCGGCCACCACAACTTCCTCTATCCCGAGCTGTTCGCGCAGTTCGGCCTCCCCGAGCGCCTCACCAACTGACCCAGGCGCCCGGACCGCGACGCCGAATCTCATCGGCCGAATGTGATCGACCGGTGCGTGGGTAGCCTTCGGCGCATGGAAGCCGACCACACGCGCCAGCGTCTCGCCGAGGAACAGGAACGGCTCGAAACCCTCCGCAAGGAATACGCAGGGCTGCGCGAGGTGTCTGAGGACGACGGGATGCAAGAGCTCTCCTCCAACGACCAACACCAGGCCGACGTCGGTACCGAGACGTTCGAGCGGGAGAAGGACTTCAGCATCCTCGACGAGATCGAAGGCGAGCTCGCGGACATCGAGCACGCGATGCGGCGGCTGGACGACGGCACCTACGGCACCTGCGAAGCGTGCGGGAAGGCGATCCCCGACGAGCGCCTCGAGGTGATGCCGGCCACGCGGTTCTGCCTCGACGACCAGGCGCTGGCCGAGCGCGAGGCCCGCACGCCCGCCGCGAACGGCGAGTAGGCCGCGTTGCGACTGAGGCGGGCCGCGGCCGCAGCGGCGGGCGTCGCCGCGCTCGGCGCGGCGGGGACGGCAGCAGCGACCGCGGCGGTCTTGCGCGACGACGATCGCCGCCACCGCATCGAGCGACGGATCCGCATCATGCGCCTCACGCTCCGCCGCGGCACGCACTTCGCGCTCGTCAAGGTCCGGGCGCGTGGTGCCGACGCCGAGGAGCGGGCCAGGCTCGACGAGCAATTCGCGATCCGCAGCGCGCACGACGTCGCCAGCGTCCTCGGCGGCATGAAGGGCGCCATCATGAAGGCCGGCCAGATGCTGTCCTTCATCGCCGAGGGCTTGCCGCCCGAAGCGCAGGCCGCGCTGGCGACGCTTCAACAGGACGTCCCGCCGATGGCGCCGAGCCTCGCGGCCGGCGTCGTGCGCGACGAGCTGGGCGACGACCCCGAACGCATCTTCCTGGAGTGGGACCCGGTGCCACTCGGCGCGGCGTCGATCGGCCAGGTGCACCGCGCCGTGACCAAGGACGGGCGCGTCGTCGCGGTGAAGGTGCAGTACCCGGGCGTCGACAAGGCGATCCGGAGCGACCTCGACAACGCCGAGATGCTCTACGGCCTGTTCGCGAGCTTCGCCCTCAAGAACCTCGACGTGAAGGCGCTCGTCGACGAGCTGCGCGCGCGGATGGCCGACGAGCTCGACTACCGCCTCGAGGCCAAGCTCCAGATGGAGTTCGCCGAGCGGTACGCGGGCCACCCATTCATACGGGTTCCCGCGGTCCTGCCCGAGTACAGCACCCAGCGCGTCCTCACGAGCGAGTGGGTCGACGGCATGCGCTTCGACGAGTTCCGCGAGCAGGCCGACGAAGCGACGCGACAGAAGGCGGCCGAGGTGCTCTTCCGCTTCGCGCAGGGGTCGATCCAGCACTTCCACGTCTTCAACGGCGACCCCCACCCCGGCAACTACATCTTCCACGGCGACGGCACCGTCACGTTCCTCGACTTCGGCCTCGTGAAGCGATGGAACCCCGGCGAGCTCGAATCGCTGTCGGGGATCCTCGACCGCATTCTCGAAGGCGACGCGGAGGGCACGGTGCGCGAAGCGGTAGAGGCGGGTTTCCTCGCGCGCAACCACGGCCTCGACCCGCAGCACATCTTCGAATACGTGTCGACGCCGTACGAGCCCTTCATGCGCGAGCAGTTCACCTACACGCGCGACTGGACCGGGAAGGCGCTCGGCAAGATCGTCGATGTGCAGGGCGAGTACTCCGACGTGATGCAGGTGCTGAACATGCCCCCGCACTACGTGATCCTCGACCGCGTCGTGTGGGGCATGTCGGCGCTGCTCGGCCGGCTCGGAGCGACGAACCGCTTCGGCGCGCTGCTCGCCGAGTACCGCAAGGGCGAGCCGCCGGCCACGCCGCTCGGCCACGTCGAAGCCGCCTGGCGCGCCGGCTCGGGTCGCTAGGTGTCTTGGCCCGCGTCGTCGGGGTCGGGAAGGCCCTTGGCGATGAGGAAGCCGCGCGCCCGTTCCATCCTCGGGTAGCGGTTGGCGAGCGCCCAGAACGCCGGGCCGTGGCTCGGCACCGCGAGGTGGGCGAGCTCGTGGACGATCACCGCGTCGACGACCCACGACGGGAACGCGGCGATCCGGGTGGAGATGCGGAGGGACCCGTCGGCGGGCGTGCAGCTACCCCAGCGCGACCCCTGGTTGTCGACCCACCGGACGGACGCGGGTTTCGGCAACCCGTAGCGAGCGGCGAGCGCGCTCGCACGGGCGGCCACGTCGATCACGCCCGCGTCGCGCCGGCGCTGCAGCCGCGCCACGAGCTGCGCGACGTAGCGGTCCTCGTCTGCCTTCGACATCCGCTCCGGTACCGACACCCGGATGACGCCGTCGACGACGCGCGCCTGCACGGTCTTCTTGCGCCGCGCGCTGCGCACGACCTCGACCTCCATGGGTGCGCCGTCCACGCGCTTACTCGCTCGCGGGACGGGTGACGAGGTCGGCGTCGACCGTGACGACCATGTCGCCCGCGGTGATCGGGCCGCCGGCGCACACCTCGAGCCACCGCCCGCCGAGGTTCGGCATGCCGGTGTCGCGCTGCACGCCCAGGTGCGCCTCGATGGCGCGAACGATCCCGCCGTGCGTCGCGACGAGCACGGTCTCACCCTCGTGCCGGCGTGCGATGCGGAGGAGCGCGGGGATCGCTCTCGCCGCGGCCGCGTCGAAGGTCTCGCCGCCGGGGATGCGCACGATCTTGCGCGCGTCGTCGAAGCACTCCGGCCATCTCGCCAGCACTTCCTCGGTGGTGTGGCCCTGGAACTCGCCGACGCTGCGCTCGCGCAGGTCGGGCTCGACCTCCACGTCGCCGAGGCCGAGCTCGGCGGCGACGATCTCCGCGGTGCGCCGCGCCCGGACGAGGTCGGACGACACGACGCGAGTCAGCCCGGCGTCCTTCAGGTGCGCCGCGGCGTCGAGTGCTTGCCGCTCGCCACGCGGCGACAACGGCGGGTCGGCCCAGCCCTGCCAGCGGCCTTCGGCGTTCCATGTCGATTCGCCGTGGCGCAGCAGCAGCACGCGGGCGTTGGTCACGCCGGCGAGTGTCGCATAGCGTCCGCGCATGGCCGTGCTCCGCCTCTTCGCATCGGCGCGGGAGGCGGCGGGGACGGCGCGCGACACGGTCGACGGCTCGACCGTCGGTGAGGTGCTGGCCGCGGCGAGGGCTCGGTTCGGGCCGGACTTCTCCGCCGTGCTCGACGGGTGCCGCGTGTGGCTCAACGGCGAACCCGCGGCCGACGGTGACGCGGTCGGGGCGTCCGACGAGGTCGCGGTGTTGCCCCCGGTGTCCGGCGGGTGACGAGCCTCGCTGCGCCGCGACTCCCACGGGTTCGCGTGCCGGAGTGGTGGACCGCTCTGTCGGTGCCGATCGACGTGGACGGACCGCGCGTTCGCCTCGGAGTGGCGTGGGCGACCGTCGCGCTGGTGGCGGTCCTCGCCGGGCCTGCCAGTGCCGCAGCCGCCTTCGCCGCGGTCGCGCTGGGCGCCGCGGGCCAGGCGTGCCGCGCGTGGAGGCGGTCGCGGCGCCGGCCGTACCGACCCGTGGCGATCGGCGGCGCAGTGCTCGTCGCGGTCGCGGGCGCGGTTGGCCCGGTCGCGGTGGCAGCCGCCGCGCTGGTCGCCGGCGTGGCCGCGGTCGCGGTGGCGCAGGTGCGCGTCGGCGGCCGCGACTGGGACCGCACCCTGACCGCCGCGATCGCGCTCGTGGTCGGCGCAGGCGCGGCAGCCGTGCCCGTCGTGCGCGGCGAGCTGGGCGCGACCGCGGCGCTGGTGTTGCTGCTCACCGTGTTCGTCGCCGAAGCGAGCACGTTCGTCGTCGGCTCGGGCGCGAGGACGACATGGGACGCGCCCATCGCGGCGATGGCCGCCGTCGGCGCGCTGTCGCTCGGGGTCGCCGCGGTGCTCGTGCCGCCGTTCCGCGGGTCGAGCCCCTGGGCGCTCGGCGCGCTGTCGGCGGTCACGGTGCCGCTGGGCCCTCGTTTGGCGTCGACGCTCCTGCCCCGCGCCCGGGCGTTCGCTCCTGCACTGCGCCGCATCGACGGGTTCTTCGTCACCGCACCGGTGTGGGCGGTGGTGGCCCGCGTGATGCTCGACGTGCCGTGACCGTGAACGCCATCCGCCCGTCCGCCGCGGCCCGCGCCCTCGGGATCGAGCCGACCGCCATCCGGCGGATCCACGCGAGGGCGAACGTGCACTGGCGCGTCGAGGCGCCGTCCGGCGCATTCGTCCTCCGCCTGTACCGGCAGGATGCGTCGGTCGCGGCCATCCGGTTCGAGCACGCCGTGCTCGCGCACCTCGACTCGCGCGGCTGGCCCGTCGCCGCCGCGGTGGCCGATCCCGTCGAGGTCGACGGGCGGTGGTGGGCGCTGTTCCCGCGTTTGCGCGGCCCGGCGCCGCGCCACTGGGCGGACGGCGACGAGCGGCATCGATGGCGCGGTGAGCTGCTCGCGAAGCTGCATGCCGATACCGCCGAGCTCACTCGCGCGCTCGGCCAGCGCGACGGCTGGCACCGGTGCGACGAAGCCGCTGTCGTGACCCCCGAACACATCGCGCTGCTGGCGCGCCTGCGCAGGCTCGATCGCCCGCGGAGCGTCGGCCTCGAACGCCACGCCCGCACCATCGCCGAGGGCGTCCGCTTCCTTCAGGCGGGGACGATGCTCCACGTGGTCGTCCACGGCGACTTCGTGCCGTGGAACCTCATGGTGCGAGGGCGCGAGCTGGTCGGCCTGCTCGACTTCGACCTCACGCACCTCGACTCGCGCGCCGCGGATGTCGCATGGGCGTCGTGGGGCGGCACCGCGCCCGCGGTCATCGACGGCTACTCGTCGGTCGCGCCGCTGACCGAGGAGGAGGAAGCCGCCTTGCCGTTGCTGTGGAGGGCGGCATGGCTCGCGGTGGCGTGGGCCTCGCTCGCGAAGAACACGGACCGCGTCGACCGGTCGCTCGACCAGGCGTTGGAGAAGCTGGCGCGACCGTGGGGGTCGCGCGACGCCGTCAGTTGACGCGAGCGGTCAGGTGACGACGACCTTCGACTTCATCGTCGTGGGGTGCACGGTGCAGACGTAGTCGTAGGAGCCCGCCTCGTCGAAGACGTGACGGAACGTGCCCTTGGTCTTGAGCTTGCTCCCGAAGCCGTCGCCCTTGACGTCGTGCTGCACGCCGCCGTCGTCCCATTTCCAGAGCACGGTCTCGCCGGCCTTGACCGTGACCTCGTCCGGTACGAAACGGAGGTTCTTGAGGGTGACCGTCGCAGCAGGGGCGGGGCCGTCCTGCGGGCCCTCGTGCAGGGAAGCGTTCCCCGAACCCCCTTCCGCGCCGTCGTCGCCGCCGCACGCGCCGGCGCCGGAGACGAGCGCGACGAAGGCGAGCGCCAGGGCGAGGCGGCGACCGCGGTGCATCAGAGCAGGGTCTCCATGAGCAGCACGAAGATCACGGCAAGCACGAACCCGCCGATGATCGTGTTCTTATGGTTGTCGATGTGCCACGCCTGCGGCGCGCCGGCCGCGGGCGCCGTGAGCGCGATCGCCTCGATGACCACGATCAGGATCACGGAGACCAGCAGGAACAGCAGGCCCTGGTCGACCCGGCCGTCGGAGCCGTTGAACAGCGGCGCGAAGTGCGACGCCGCGCCCATGAAGAACAGCATCGGGATCGAGAACAGCGTGTTCGTCCTGGACGCGCACGCCGCCTTGCGGGCTGCGGCTGCGGCGTTGGGCAACGCGTCCTTGCCTGCGGCCGTGGCCTCGGCGTTGGCGATGAAGATCTTCTGGTTCGGCCAGATGATCACCCACACGTTGATGAACATGACGACGGCCAGGAGGATGCCGGTGGAGATCGCGACGCCGCTCCCCGAGCGCCAGTAGTCCTCGTCCATCAGCCGCTCGGTGACGGCCAGGATCGACAGGCCGGTGAGAAGCGTGAGCAGCGCGCCGTACCGGAACCACCACAACGCCCTCGGCACGAGCTTGCGGACGGCCTCGGTGCGCGGGCCCGCCTCGAACCCGGCGAACGACGGCGTCTGCACGAAGTTGAAGTAGTAGAGGAGGCCGATCCAGGTGACGCCGGCGAGGTAGTGGCCCCACCGCGAGAGCATCTCCAAGCCGGTCTGGGTGAAGATCTCCATGACGACCCTCCGAGGTTTCGGCAGAAAAGTACGCGAAACCTAGCACGCGCCCCCACCCGCGTTCTGGGTGCAGAAAGACTCGTTCAGCGTTCAGCGAGTCGTTCTGCGCCCAGAAACAGCCTGGGGGCTCGGGGCTACTCCTGGGTCTTGGCGAAGATCGTCGCGATCTCGTCGATCTTGTCGAGGAGTTGGTCGGCGACGGCGACGTCGGTGGTCTGCTTCGACTCGCCCGCGAGCTTGGTTGCTGTCCAGAACAGCTCGTGCAGCTCGGGGAACTCCTCGACGTGCTCGGGCGTGAAGTAGTCGGTCCACAGCACCCAGAGGTGGTGCTTGACGAGCTCGGCGCGCTCCTCCTTGATGAGGACGGCGCGCTGGCGGAAGACGTCGTCGTCGCTCTCGTGGAGCTTCGCGACGATCGCCCGCACCGACTCCGCCTCGATGCGCGCCTGCGTGGGGTCGTACACGCCGCAGGGGAGGTCGCAGTGCGCGGAGGCCGTCGCGGGCGGCGAGACGCGATCGGCCGCGGTCAAGATGGTCACGAGGACAGGCATGGATCGCGCGTACCCACCACGTCTCCGGCGTATCCACGTGGAGGGGAAGAGCATGAGCCCCTCGTTCGAGCAGGGCGACCGCCTGCTCGTCGTGTCCGGCTGGTTCTACCGGCCGGGTGACGTGGTGGCGGTTCGTGACCCGAGGGACCGGTCGCGCATCCTCGTCAAGCGCGTCGCGTCGTCCGGCAGGGACGGGATCTTCGTCGTCGGCGACAACCCGGCGGCCAGCACCGACAGCCGCGTGTTCGGCGCGGTGCCGCGGCGGCTCGTGATGGGCCGCGTCGTCTACCGCTATGCCCCTGCCGAGCGGGCCGGGCGCGTCAAGCGAGGCGCGCGATCACGTCGGCGAGGGTGACGTGGGCGAGCGACTCGACGACGAGGTCGGCGGCCGAGAAGTCGAGGTGGCGCGTCATCGCCGTTGGCACCGCGACCACCCACAGGCCCGCAGCCTTGGCAGCGGTAAGCCCGGGCACGCTGTCTTCGATCGCGAGGGCAGCCGACGGCTCGACGCCCAGGCGCTCGCACGCGGCCAGGTACGCGGCGGGATCCGGCTTGTACACGCCGACGTCGTCGTAGCAACTCACCACCGGGAAGCGCTCGAGGTGCCCGAGCCGCTCCAGGTGCTCGACGATCCACGCCCGGTCGGCGCTCGACGCGATCGCGACGCCGAGCCCGCGCGCCTCGGCTTCGGCCACCCACTCGAGCACGCCTGGCAGCACGTCGGCGCCGGCGAGCAACTCAGCGATGCGGGCCCGCACCCTCGGCGTGAGCCCGCCTTCGGTGTAGTCCGTACCCGCGAGCCGGTTCAGCTCGGCGGTCGCGTCGAAAGCGGTCTCGCTGTTGGTGCCGATCGACTGCGCCCACATCTCGATCGTCAGGTCGTGGCCGTGTTCGGCCCACACCTCGCGCAGCGCGACGTAGATCGGCTCCTCGGTGTCGAGGATCAACCCGTCGAAGTCGAAGACGACGGCCGCGATCGGGGACATGGACAACGCCTACCATGCCCGTATGAGCTCGCGACTCGAACGGGTCCTCGCCGACGACTACGTGGACGGGCTCGAGGCGCTCGACCTGGCCGAGATCCGCGCGCGGCGCGCCGAGTGCCAGGAGGCCGAGGTCGGCTTGTCGTACGCGCGGCGCATCGTGCAGGGGCGGCTCGACATCATCCACTCGGAGATCGAGCACCGCACCGCAGGCGAAGGCCGCAGCTCGACGAGCGACCTCGTCGACCGCCTGAAGGAGGGCGAGATGCTGGGCGACCACGCGCGCCCCGCGGGCTTCGGCCGCCTGCCCACGTTGCTCGAGCCGGGGCCCGACAGCGACGAGTACCTCGCCGAGGCCGACGAGGTCGCGCACCAGGACTCGCTCGCCAGCCTTCCCGACCTCAGCGACGACGACGTCCGCGAGCTCTCCGACCGCCTCGGCGAGATCGAGCGGAAGCTGTCCGACCGCCGCCGCCTCGTGTTCGACCGGATCGACGCGTTCCAAGCCGAGATCGTCCGGCGGTACAAGAGCGGCGCGGCAAGCGCCGACTCGCTGCTCGCGAACTGAAGCACTGAAGCCCCGAAGCGCTGAGGGATTGAGGGGCCGCCGGTGACGGCGGGTAGCGTCTTCGCCCATGCAGGCGGACGGTGATGACGAGAAGTCGCCGGCGGACGCGGTCGGCGACCGGCTGGCCGACCTCGGGTCGTTCATCCGCGAGCAACGGAACAACGCGCGCTTGTCGCTCCGACGGCTCTCCGACATCGCCGGGATCTCCAACCCGTACCTGAGCCAGATCGAGCGCGGCATGCGCCGCCCGTCGGCGGAGATCCTCCAGCAGATCGCCAAGGCGCTGCGCATCTCGGCGGAGACGATGTACATCCGCGCCGGCATCCTCGACGAGCGCGACGAGGAGCAAGACCTCCCCGGCGAGATCCTGCGCGACCGCTTCATCACCGAAGACCAGAAGCAGACGCTCATCCGCATCTACTCGTCGTTCCGCGCCGAGAACGACGCGAAGGGCCTCGAGTTGGCGCCGCCCCCGGCGGGAGGGGAACAAGAGGACGAGCCGTAGGGTTGCAGAGCGACGTGCGCGCACTCGCTGTGCTCTCCATGCACACGTCCCCGCTCGCGCAGCCGGGCACGGGTGACGGCGGGGGGATGAACGTCTACGTCCGCGAGCTCGCGTCCGCGCTCGCAAGGGCCGGCGTTCGTTGCGACGTCTACACGCGAGCCGCGTCGGCCGACGTCGCGCCCATCGTCGCCGTGGAGCCAGGGCTCCTCGTCCACCACGTGCCGGCTGGCCCCCTCGAGCCGGTCGAGAAGGAGGCGCTCCCCGGCCTCGTCGACGAGTTCACGTCGTCGGTCCTCGCTCGCATGGCCGCCGGTCACCGGGCCGACGCGATCCACGCGAACTACTGGCTCTCCGGGGTCGCCGGTCACCGCATCAAGCACGAGCTCGACCTGCCGCTGGTGTCGACGTTCCACACGCTCGACCGCGTGAAGGCCGAGGTCGACCTGGGCGAGAACAGCGAGCGGCGTTCGCGCGCCGAAGCCGACGTGATCGGGTGCTCGGACGCGATCCTCGCCTCGTGCGACGACGAGGTCGCGCAGCTCGTGCGTCTCTATGGCGCGGAGGCATCCCGCATCGAGGTCGTCCCGCTCGGCGTCGACCATGCGTTCTTCGCGCCGGGCAGCCGCCGGCAGGCGCGGCGCGCGCTGGGGTTCGCGGAGGACGCGCGGATGCTCCTGTGCGTCGGTCGGATCCAGCCGCTGAAGGGGCTCGGCATCGCCATCGGCGCGCTCGAAGAACTGGCCGAGCGCGTTCCGGACGCGTACCTCGTCGTCGTCGGGGGACCGAGCGGCCACCAGGGCGACGCCGAGCTGGCGCGGCTGCGGCGGCTGGCCGTCGACGCGGGGTTGGGTGACCGGGTGCGGTTCGTGCCGCCGCAGGCGCACGAGCTGCTGTCGACCTTCTACCGCGCCGCCGACGTGTGCCTGGTACCAAGCCGGACCGAGTCGTTCGGGCTCGTCGCGCTCGAAGCCGCCGCGTGCGGCACGCCCGTCGTCGCGTCCGCGGTCGGCGGGCTCACCACGCTGGTGGAGGACGGCCGCACCGGCTACCTCGTCGACGAACGCGACCCGCTCGCGTTCGCCGAGTACGCGGGGAGGATCCTCACCGATCACGAACTGGCCGCGGCAATGTCGCGGCGGGCCGCGGCCAGGGCGCGCAGCTACACGTGGTCGATCGCAGCGGGCAGATTGCGCCGCTTGTACGGCGACCTGACCGCGCGCCAGCTCGTCGAGTGCCGGTAGGTCGCGACGCGGGCAACGCACCCGCGTCGCCCGAAGACCTCGAGCGACTGGCCACCACCATCACCTCGTGGGCGGAGGGCGAGCGGGCTGCGAGCGACGACGTGCTCGCGGTCGACCGCCTCGACGACCCGACGTTCGGCCACCGGTGGTTCGTGCGGTTGCGCGGGGACGAGAAGCAGGTCACGACGGTCTGGTTTCACCTGCGGCAGCGCACGCTGCACTTCGAGACGCAGTTCATGCCCCGCCCCGAGGAGAACCGCGAGGAGCTGTTCGAGATGCTCCTGCGGTTGAACGCGCGGGTGCAGCAGATGCGGTTCACGATCGGGTGGGAGGAAGCGATCTACCTCGAGGGCGAGCTGCCGATCGCGCGGGTCGACGAGGGGACCCTCGACCAGATCATCGGCGCCGCGTACCAGTACACCGAGCAGTGGTTCCGGCCGTGCATGCGCGTCGGCTACCGCTCGAAATTCCGCGGGTGACCGCCGCTCGGCGGCGCTTGTGAGGCGTGAAGTGGGCATCTTGCCGGTCGACCGGCGCGCCGCTACCGTGCGGATCGAGCCCGAGGGGCAGCACGGCACCAGTCGTTCGGGGAAGTGCGACTGATGCCGGAAGGTTCCTCGGGCTCGCCTGTCTCTGCGGTCGAGCGGGCCCCGAGGCCGCCGTTCCCGCTGATCCTCTCGATCACCCTGACCGGGATCCTGGGCAACGTGCTGGTGACGCCGGCCGCGCCCGACATCGCCGAGGAGTTCGGCACCGGCGCGTCCGGCGTCGGGCTCGTGCTCGGCGCCGCGACGGCCCCCGGCGTCCTCCTCGCGCCGATCATCGGCGTGCTGGCCGACCGCTACGGTCGGCGCACCGTCGTCGTCCCGTGCCTCGCCATCTTCGGCATCGCCGGCGGCCTCGCCGTGTTCGCCCAGACGTTCCCGGTGCTGCTCGCGCTGCGCTTCCTCCAAGGGTGTGGCGCAGCGGGGCTGATCAACCTCGCGGTCGTCATCATCGGCGACCACTGGGACGGGCCCGACCGGGCGAAGATGATCGGCCGCAACGCCGCCGCGCTGACCGCGTCGATCGCGGTGCTGCCGCCGCTCGGTGGGCTGCTCGCCGACATCGGTGGCTGGCGACTGACGTTCGCGCCCTACTGGATCGGCGTCGTGACCGCCGTCGCCGCGTTCAAGGTGCTGCCGCGCGGCACCCGAGGCGAGGGGACGCTCCGCGAGCAGCTTCGCCGGACGGCGCCCTACCTGCGCAACAGCACCGTGCTCGGTGCGACCGGGATGACCTTTGTCGTCTTCGTCCTGATCTTCGGGCTTTTCCTCGCCGTACTTCCGGTGCACCTCGCAGGCGAGTTCGGGATCGGCGCGACCGGTCGCGGCCTCGTGCTCGCGGTCCCGGCGTTCAGCAGCACCGCGACGGCGCTCATGCTCGGGCGGCTCCGAGGGCGCTTCGGCGCGAATCGGCTGCTGGTCTTCGGGTCGATGTGCCTCGCGGGCGGCGTCGGCACGCTCGCGGTCGCGCCCAACGTGCCGATCCTGCTGCTCGGGCCCGTCATCTACGGCTTCGGGGAAGGGATCTTGATTCCCACGCTGCAGGACATCGTCGCCGGGGTGCCGCCCGCGTCGAGCCGCGGTTCGGTCGTCGCGTTCTTCGTCGGCGTGACGCGTTTGGGGCAAACCGTCGGCCCGGTCGCCCTTGGCGCAGCCGTCGAGCGCACGTCTGCGGCGTCCTTGTTCGCCGCTGGCGCCGCG
>DASVEG010000158.1:0-13989 GCA_036380695.1 Acidimicrobiales bacterium | reverse complement strand
GTATACCGGCCTCAGCGCGCCCAAAAACTGTTGGGCTGCCGAGCTCGGCCCACGTCGACTTGCCGTCCTCGGTCGGGTCGACGCCCCACCTCGCCGCGAGCTCTTGGACGACGCGAAGGCCACGGCCGGTCATCGCCGAGGCCGAGCCCTGCTCCGCGGCGGCCGGCCGGTTGGTCGACCCGTCGTGCACCTCGATGCGCACCGCTCCCCCGGCGTGGCGGACGACGAGGCGGGCGCCCGTGCCCGCGTGCAGAACCGTGTTGGTCACCAGCTCGCTCGCCACGAGCGCCGCGTCGTCGGCGAGGTGCGAAGCCCCCCACGAGGCGAGGAAAGACGCCACGAAGCGTCGCGCCGCCGAGGCGCTCACCGCATGGCCGTCGAGGACGACCTCCGCGAGCTCTTCCGTCAAGCGATCAGCGCCCGTGGCAGTGCTTGAACTTGCGCCCGCTCCCGCACCAGCAGGGATCGTTCCTGCCGACGCGTTCGTGCTCGGCCTTCACCACCGGCGCCTGCGGCACGTCGTCAGACGCGACCGCCTGTTGCTGCGGCTGGCCGAGGGCTGCGGGCGGAGGGGCGTGGGTCGGCACCGCGCCACCGAGCACCCCGGACGGGCTCTGCACCGGGTCTTCCGCGGCGGTGAACTCGGAGCGGGACAGGTCGGGCTCTTCGGGCTCCTCGACGACGACCTGCACGTGCATGACGTACTTCACGTAGTCGAGGTCGATGCTCTCCATCATCTTGCCGAACATCTCGAAGCCCTCGCGCTGCCACTCGACGAGCGGGTCCTTCTGACCCATCGCCCGCAGGCCGATGGCTTCGTTCAGGTAGTCCATCTCGGACAAGTGCTCGATCCAATGTTGATCGATGATCTGCAGCATCACGCGGCGCTCGATCTCCCGCATGAGGTCGGGCGTGATCTCCTGCTCCCGCGCCTCGTAGTGCAGAACCGCTTCGTTCACGAGGCTTTCCATGAGCTCTTCGCTCGACGTCGCCTGGCGCAGTTCGTCGGCCGTGAACTTCGTCGGGTAGTAACCGCGGGCCTCGGTGAGCAAGCCGTCGATGTCCCACTCCTCCGCCCAGTTGCCCTCGGCGTACGTGTCGACCAACGCCTCCAATGCGGAGGTGATCAGCTCGAGGGTGGCCTCTCGCAGGTCTTCGCCGTCGAGCACCTGGTTGCGTCGCGCGTAGATGACCTTGCGCTGCTCGTTGTAGACCTCGTCGTACTTGAGGACGTTCTTGCGGACCTCGGCGTTCTTCGCCTCGACCGTTGTCTGCGCCCGCTGGACGGCCTTGGTCACCATCTTCGACTCCAGCGGGACGTCCTCGTCGAACGCCTTGCCGAGCACGTAGTTCATCGCTCCCGTCGCGAAGAGGCGCATGAGGTCGTCCTCGAGCGAGAGGTAGAAGCGGCTCTCGCCAGGGTCGCCCTGGCGCCCGGCGCGGCCGCGCAGCTGGTTGTCGATACGGCGGCTCTCGTGGCGTTCGGTACCGAGCACGTACAGGCCACCGAGCTCCCTGACCTTCTCGCCCTCGGCTGCCGTCTCGGTCTCGAACTTCGGCAGCAGGCGTTCGTAGAGGGCTCGGCCCTCCTCGCTCTCCGGGTCGAGGCCCTGGGCGCGGATCTCCTCCGCCGCCAAGCCTTCGGGGTTGCCCCCGAGGAGGATGTCGACGCCGCGGCCGGCCATGTTGGTCGCGACGGTCACGGCGTGAAGCCGACCTGCCTGGGCGACGACCGTCGCCTCCCGCGCGTGCTGCTTCGCGTTGAGGACCGAGTGCGGGATGCCGCGCTTCTTCAACGCGTCCGACACCCGCTCGGACTTCTCGACGCTGACCGTGCCGACGAGCACCGGCTGGCCGCGGTCGTACCGCTCGACGAGGTCTTCCACGACCGCGTTGAACTTGGCGTTCTCGGTCTTGTAGATGAGGTCGGGCTGGTCGGTGCGCACCATGAGCCGGTGCGTCGGGATCGGCACGACGGCGAGGTTGTACGTGTTGGCGAACTCGCTGGCCTCGGTCTCGGCCGTGCCGGTCATGCCGGCCAACTTCTCGTACATGCGGAAGAAGTTCTGCAGCGTGATCGTCGCCTGCGTCACGTTCTCCTGCTCGATAGGGACGCGCTCCTTCGCCTCGATCGCCTGGTGCAACCCCTCCGACCAACGACGACCTTCGAGGATGCGCCCCGTGAACTCGTCGACGATCTTCACCTTGCGGTCTTGGATGATGTAGTCCTTGTCGCGCTTGTAGAGCTCCTTCGCCCGGAGCGCCTGCTGCAGCTGGTGCACGAGGTTCTGCGACGGCAGGTCGTAGAGGTTCTCGATGCCGAGCATCTTCTCGACCTTGTCGATGCCTTCTTCCGTCGGCGCGACGGTGCGCTTCGCCTCGTCGACTTCGTAGTCGACCTCCGGCGTGAGCGAGCGGACGATGTTCGCGAACTGCAGGTAGAGCTTCGCCGCCTCGGTGGCGCTGCCGCTGATGATCAGCGGCGTTCGTGCCTCGTCGATCAGGATCGAGTCGACTTCGTCGACGATCGCGTAGACGTGACCGCGCTGGCGCTTGTGGTCCGCCGACTTCACCAGGTTGTCGAACAGGTAGTCGAAGCCGAACTCCTGGTTCGTGCCGTAGGTGACGTCGCACGCGTACGCGGCCTGCTTGAGGCGGACGTCGTGGCGGATGTCGGGGATCACGGTGCCGACGGTGAGGCCGAGCCACCGGTAGATGCGACCCATCCATTCCGCTTGGAACCGCGCCAGGTAGTCGTTGACGGTGACGAGGTGAACGCCGCGACCGGTGAGCCCGTTCAGGTACACGGGCAACGTGGCGACGAGGGTCTTGCCCTCACCGGTCTTCATCTCCGCGATCCAGCCGAAGTGCAGCGCAGCGCCGCCCATGAGCTGGACGTCGTACTGGCGCTGCCCGATCACGCGCTTCGCCGCTTCGCGCGTGACGGCGAACGACTCGAACAGCAGTTCGTTCAAGGCGTCGGCCTCGCTGATGCCGTCCGCCTGCATGCGGTCGAGCCGCTCGCGGAACTCGGGCGTTTTGGCACGCAGCTCGTCGTCCGTGAGCTTCTCGATCTCGGGCTCGAGGGCGTTGATGTCGGGTACGAGCGACTTCAGCGCACGCAGCTTCTTTCCCTCGCCGGCGCGAAGGATCTTCGAGAACACGCTCACGGCCGGGGAGTGTACTGGCGGGCCCATTTTCCGCCGGTCGCGGGCTTCAATCACGGAGCCTCCCAACCCCGTGACATCGCGGCTCGTAGCTTCGGCGGCATGCCGGACGAGACGCTGCCGCCTGCCGTGCCGCGTCGCGAGCGAGTCGCCGGCGTCGTGCTGGCCGCGATGGTCGGCGGCTACGTAGCCGTGTTCGGCCTGCTCACCTGGCGCCAGCAGACGAACTACGGGACGTTCGGGTTCGACATGGGCCTGCACGACCAGGGCATCTGGCTCACGTCGAAGTTCGTCTCGCCGTTCGTGACCGTGAGGGGCATGAACTACTACGGCCACCACGTGAACCTCGTCAGCGTGCTGTACGCACCTGCGTACTGGCTCGGCGCAGGCCCGCGGTTCCTGTACCTCACCGAGACGATCGCGCTGGCGCTCGGCGCGGTCCCGCTGTGGTTGCTGGCGCGTTTGCGTATGCGATCGTCGTGGCTGGCGTTGGTGCCGGCCGCAGCGTGGCTGCTCCACCCGTCGGTGGAGTGGATCAACTGGTGGCACTGGCACCCGGAGACGATGGCCATCACGCCGTTGCTGTTCGCCTGGTGGTTCGCGGTGCAGGCGCGGTGGCGACCGTTCGCGGCGTCCGTCGCGTTGGCGTTGCTGTGCAAGGAGGACGTCGCGCTCGCGGTGCTCATGCTGGGTGTGGTGATCGCCGTCGTTCCGTTCGCGCGAGAACACGCGAGCCGTCGCGAGGTGCGGCGCGCGGGCGTGCTCACCGCCGTCGCCGGCGGCTCGTGGTTCGTGCTCTGCACGCGGGTGTTCATCCCGGCGATCCTGGGCGCGTCGCCCTTCTACGAGCGGACGCTGTTCCCCGACTACGGCGACTCGATGGGCTCGATCCTCTGGGGGATGTTCACGAACCCCGACCGCGTGCTCGGAGACGCGCTCGAGGCGGGACGGCTCGAGTACTACCTGCAGCTGACGGGGCCGTTCGGCATCCTCGCCGTCGTTGCCGCGCTGCCCGTGGTCGGGATCGCCGCGCCCCAGCTCGTCGTGAACGTGTTGTCGTCGCTTCCCGGCACCTACGACATCCGCTTCCAGTACTCGTCGATGGTGCTCGTCGCCGTGGCGCTGGCGGCCGTGGAGGGGCTCGGTGTCCTGCGCGCGCTGGCTGCAGGGCGTGCCGGCGACGGTCGGATCGGTGCGCACGCGGCACGGCCGTCGCGGCTCGCGCAACTGCCCCTTGCGGTCGCGGTGTTCACGATGGCGGTCGGCGCCGTGGGCGCAAACGCCCTGTGGTCGCCGTCGCCCCTCGGCGACGAGTACGACACCGGCATCTGGGCGCAGCGCATCCCCCGTCACGACGTGTTCGACCAGGCGACCGCCATGGTGCCGGACGACGCGAGCGTGGCGGCGAGCTACTACCTCATCCCCCACCTGACCCACCGGCGCGAGGCGTACGAGTGGCCGAACCCGTGGATCCTCGTGAACTGGGGACTCTCGGGCGAGGACCCGCCCGACCCCGACAGCGTCGACTACCTCGTGCTCGACCGCACGCTCGACCAGGAACCGGCACTGGTGGCGTCGCTCACCGGTCCCCTGGGCGAGTTCGACGTCCTCCTCGACCGCGACAACGTGCTCGTCGCCCGCCGGCGCGATGCCCGCTAGCTGCGGCTGCTACTTCTTGTCGTCGTCGGTGTCGTTGATGTCGAGCAGGCGCTCGCGCACCGCGTAGATCACGGCTTCCATCCGGGAGTGCAGGTGCAGCTTCTCGAGGATGTTGCGCACGTGGTTCTTCACCGTGTTCTCGGAGATGTAGAGCTCGTCCGCGATCTCGCGATTGCTCATGCCCTTGGCCACCAACTTGAGCACCTCGAGCTCGCGGCTCGTGAGCGTGGGGCTCGGGTACTGGTGCTTCTCGTTGACGCGCTTCTCGAGGGCGACGAACTCGGTCAGGAGCTTCGACGCCATCGACGGGCTGATCAGCGTCTGGCCCTGCACCACGGCGCGGACCGAGTCGGCGACCTCCTCGACGCTGACCTCCTTGAGGAGGTAGCCGGATGCCCCTGCCTTGATCGCCTCGAAGAGGTCTTGGTCTTCGTCCGACACGGTGAGCATCAGGATCTTGGTGCTTGGCACCTTGTCGTGGATGGCCCGCGCCGCTTCGATCCCGTTCACGCGCGGCATGCGCACGTCCATGAGCACCACGTCCGGCGCGAATTCCTCGGCCTTGGTGATGGCCTCTTCGCCGTCTTCGGCTTCGGCGACGACGTCGATGCCCTCTTCGGTGTGGAGCACGACGTTGAGCCCGCGTCGGAACAGCGGCTGGTCGTCGGCGATCATCACCCGAATGACGCCGTCGCGTTCGCCCTCGCTGTCAGCCACCGATTGCCTCCCTGGCCCAGCCACGTCCAACAGGCCCGACCGCACTAGTCCTACTAGGAAGAATCGGCGGTCTTGGGCCTCACCTTAGGACCAGTGCGACCCCAACCGGGGCACCCTGCCGTCGCCCGATGGTGTGACGTCACCCGGGCAAGGGGGATGTGGTCGGCCACGTCGACCGAAATGACCACTGCTGTCGACGCCACCCACGGGGCGATGCGCGCGAACGCGCGTCACCTCGACTCGACCGCGAACCCATCGGCGACGGGGTCCGCGGCCGAAGCCGAGGGAGGGCGAGGCGTGCTCGGGCGGTCTCTAGAGGTCGGCGTCCGAGTCGATGTCGGGGTCGATCGCCGTCGTCGCGAGCGCCATGGGGCGGCGAGGGTGCGATCGGCCGATGAGCTTGCCCTTGAGTTTCGTGATCTGGATCTCCAGCTTGTCCACGACCTCGTCGACGGCCGCGAAGGCGTCGGTGGCTGCTGCTCGGGCGCGAACGACATGACCGTGTCCGTGCACGGTCACCTCGCACACCTCCTTGGCCGAGATGCGAGGGTTGTGCTCTTCGGCGAAGCGCACTTCTGCCCGCTCGATGCCGTCGTAGAAGCGGCCTACTCGGCCGACCTTCTCCAAGACGGCGGCTCGCAGCGTGGGCGAGACCTCGACCTTCCCGTGCCGGATGGCGATTTGCAACACGACCTCCTCGAGGACGTCGGAGCTTCGGTGGATGGACGCGAACCGGCCGGCACCCGTTGGGTACCGGCCGGTATCGAAATGGGACACGTGCGGCTGACCTGGTCTTTGACCCCACACTCGCCTGCAGAGGGGGTGACGCGCCGGACATCGGCGGCGGTGGTCAAGCCACCACCCGACGGCATCCTGGACGGCACGCTTCGCCCCTTCTCCGTTCCCCGTACCGCCATTCGGCCGGGGTCGGGCAGGACTTACTCCTAAGCCGCACCATGCTCAGCAACCACGGGTTGCCTTACGTGGGTCGTTTCGCCTGCGGCTGGCTTCGACTTGCAACCACAGACCCGCACGAGGCCCATGGCCCAGTGTAGGCCCGGGCGCCGAAGAAGCGACAGGGGCCGGACGGCACTGTCACGAACTCGAAACTTCGCGGTTGCCGCCCGTCCGACGGGGTCGCGGACGCGCGCCGGCTCGCGGTTGTCCGCGGTGTCCGCGTGTGTCGCTTTTGGCCACGAAGTGGGCTGCTGGCCCACTTCGTGGCCAAAAGCACGCGTCACGTGGGCGCAGGCCTCAGTTCGAGACCTCGATCAGGCCTTCGATGATGCCGTCGACCACCTCGGGTTGATCGGGCGAGACCGTGCGCATGCGTCGCCGGACGCGGGCCAGCTCCGCCCGCCGCACGCCTTGGCGCGACGCGTCGGCGCGCAGCTTCTCGAGCAGGCCCGCTGGCACCCGATCGACGTCCGCCGGGCGGTGCGTCGGCTCCACGGGTCGGTGCGTAGGCATCGATTACGCGTCGGCGTCCCCGTTCGTGATCTTGAGTGGGGTTCGTCCCGCGGTGACCGCTACGACCGACGACGCACCGGCCGTCCGCAACGCCCGGCCGGCAGCCGCCAGTGTCGCCCCGGTGGTGACGACGTCGTCGACCACCAGCACCACGGGCCGACCCGGTAGCTGGCCACGCGGGCCACGGCCGCGCGCATCGAACTCGACACCGTGGACGCGCTCGGCCGCGGGCCGCCCCGTCTGCGGAGGACCGCGCCTGCGCACGAGCACGCCGCGCACGGGTACCCCGAGCCCGCGCGCCACGCCACGCCCGAGCACCTCGGCTTGGTCGAACCCACGGGCGCGGCGCCGGTCGGGTGTGGTCGGCGCCCACGTGACGACGAATGGCGTCGCCGCCGCCCGTGCCGCGACGACGTGTGGTTCGACCAGCGCGACCATGCCCGCCACGAGCCACGCGACCACCGATCGGGCGTTGCGGTACTTGAGCCGCGCGATCAGCTCGCGCGCGACGCCTTCGTAGAGCAGGAGCGAGCGGCACGCGTCGAGGCCGGCAGGCGGCGGCAGCGGCGGCGCGGGACGCAGCTCGCGCCAGCACTCCGGGCACGGGGCCGCGCCGGCGCGACCACATGCGGGGCACGTGGTGGGCAACAGCGCGGCCGCGAGCGTCATGACAACGAACCTACGACCGGGGTGAGACACCTCGACCGGCCGCACCCGCGATCGCCCCTCCCCGCGGTCGCCGCGGTCGCTTGCGGCCAGGAACCGACACAAGGTGTCGCTTTCTGGCCAAAAGAGGGAGGGGTCATCGCTGGGCGGGGGTGACGGGCGAGCCCAGGGCCGGCGTCATTACGGATACGCGGCGCGCGCCGGTACGGTCGTCCGGGTGCTCACGGTCCCTGCGCGCGACGAGGTGGCGAGACGCGCGCCGCGGTTGTTGGCGGGGCTGACGTCGTGCGGCACCGGGCTGTCCCTCATGGTGCTGGCCGACCTCGGGCTCGGCCCGTGGGAGGTGCTCCACCAAGGGCTGTCCGAGCGCTCCGGAGTGCCGATAGGGACGGTCGGCATCGTCGTCGGCTTCCTCGTGCTCCTCGGGTGGGTGCCGCTGCGCCAGCGGCTCGGCGTCGGCACGCTGTCGAACGTGGTGATCATCGGCCTCGTGATCGACGGCATCCTCGCCGTCGCGCCGGAGCCGGCCAATCCTGTGGCTCGCTTGGCGTGCCTCGTCGCGGGCGTCGTCCTCGTCGGCATCGGCAGCGGGCTCTACATCGGCGCGGGCCTCGGACCCGGCCCGCGCGACGGGCTCATGACCGCCATCGCCGCCAAGGGCTACTCGCTGCGGCTGGTGCGCACGGTCATCGAGGTGAGCGCGCTCGCCGCGGGTTGGCTCCTCGGCGGGAGCGTCGGCATCGGCACGCTCCTCTTCGCCTTCGCGATCGGCCCACTCGTGCAGCTCTTCCTGCACCGCCTGGCGATCCCCCAACCCACGCTCACCGCGCCCGCGGAGTAGCCGCGGGAACCAACGACGCCGTCGGTGGCGTCCTCCATCATGATGACGGCGGTGGTCTCTCCGGGGATCGGCAGCGACGCGTTCGGCGGCACCGACGCGCAAGCGGCGCTCTACCGCGAGCACTACGCGCTCGCGGTCCGTCTCGCGTACCTGCTGTCGGGCGACGCGGACCGCGCGCAGGACCTCGCGCAGGACGCCTTCGTGCGGCTGTTCAGCCGCCCGCGCCTGCTGCGCGACCCGAACGCGTTCACCGCGTACCTGCGGAGGACCGTCACGAACGTCTGCATCTCGAGCCATCGGTCGGCGACGCGAGAGCGGACGAGGCTCGAGCGCACCGCGCTTGCCACGCCGAGCGACGACACGACCGAAGCCGCCGTGGACGGCGCGCCCGTGTCCGACAGCGCGCTGTGGTCGGCGGTGCAACGCCTGCCGGCGCGCCAGCGCGCCGCGGTCGTCTTGCGGTACTGGCTCGACCTGAGCGAACGCGACGTGGCCGAGGCGCTCCGTTGCCGCCCGGGGACCGTGAAGTCACTGGTGGCGCGCGCCCTCGTGACCCTGCGACAGGAGGTGTCTCTTGACGAGACTTGAGGACGAGCTTCGCGGTTTGTTCGATCGCGCCGCGACCGGCGCGCCCGCTCCGGCGGCGACCGACCTCGCGTTCGACGACGTGATCGGACGCGCGAACGCTCGCGCCGCGCGCACCAGGCGGTTGGCCGGCATGACGTCCGCGGCGCTCGCCGTCGTGATGCTGGCCGCGACGGTCGCTGCGATGAGTCGCGACCGCGACGACCGGGAGTCCGAGCTGCGCGTCGGCGCGGACACCCCCGCCGCGTCGACGACCACCACGATCCCTGCGCTTGAGGTCCCGACGATCTCGACGCCGCCGATCTCGACGCCGATCGCAACCGTGCCGCCCGTGACCGTGACGGCCCCGCGCCCGGTCGTCACCGCGCCGCGGGCGACGGTGCCGGCGACGACCCTCCGGCCGCCCGCGGGCGGCGGGTGCGACGCGACCAACCGCGCCATCGACGTCGCCGCCGTCTTGGACGACGGCGGCCTCTTGGCAACGCTCGGCGGCGGCGACGTGGCGGTGAGCAACGACCTGGGCGCGACGTGGACATTCCACTGCGGCGTGCTCGTCGGCGACGGCGGCACGCACGCCGCATTCCTGGAACCCGTCGAGGGCGACGTCGTCTGGGCGAGGCTCGCGGCACGGGACAGCAGCCAACGTCCTTTCGCTCGATCGGCCGATCGAGGGAGGTCATGGACGCTGGTCGGCCCGCCAGTGTCCGGCATGCAGGTGTACGGCGCGTCGTTCGTCTCGCCAACCACGGTGTGGTCGTGGGGCGTCATCGGCGAGATGCCGGTGCTCTACCGGACGACCGACGGCACGAGCTGGGCGCCCGTCCAGTTGCCCGGCAGCCAGGCCGTCGGCACCGCGGTGTTCGTCGACGGCGACGCCGGCTGGGCTACGGCGCGCTCGGGGGATCGCGCGTTCTCCACGGTCGACGGCGGCGCCAGTTGGCAGCCGGCCAACGTGCCGGCCACGAGCAACATCCTTGGCATCGACGCGCACGACTTCGACCACGTGCACCTCACGGCGATCCTCGCAGACGGCCGTGGCGCCGCGGTGTCGACGAGCGACGGCGGCGACACCTGGAACGTCACGCCGACCGCGTCCACCATCCCAGTCGCCGTGGCCGCTATCGACGACCAGGCCGCGGTCGCCGTGACCCAGTCTTCGGCGGTCTGGCACACGCTGAACGGCGGCGAGACGTGGACCGTGGTGGCCAACCTGGCCGAGGGCCCGTACAGCCCGCGCTTCGTCGGCGCCGCGGGCGGGCGCTACGCCGTCGTGCCGAGCGGGCAGATGTTCGCGGTCAGCGACGACGACAGCCGAACGTGGCGGCGCGCCATCGTGCGCTGACCGGAGACTCCGGCGGACCGGTTCAGACGGGGAAGAAGCCGCCCGTCGGCGGCCGTTCGTCGCGGATGTCGTCGAAGCGGACCTCGATCATCGCCTTCCACTCGGGGTGGGTGAGGACGTAGAAGCGGTCGCTCTTGACTGCGTCGACGACGTGGGCGGCCACGTCCGCCGGCTGCAGCCCACTCTCGAGGATCGACTTGAGCGCGCCCGACCCCAGCTCGCCCAGGTCGGCTCCGGCGCCACCATCGGTCGCGGCGTTCTGCAGCGCCTCGGGTCGGTTGCGCGACGACTCGCCGATCCCGGTGTTGACCCAGCCGGGACAGAGCACCGACACGCCGACGCCGTGGCCGAGCATCGTGAGCTCTTTGTGAAGCGTCTCCGACAGGGTGACGACGCCGTGCTTCGACACGTTGTACGGGCCGAGGAACGGTGCCGACGTGAGCCCGGCCATCGACGCGGTGTTCACGACGTGCCCCTCGCCCTGCTCGACGAGGCGCGGCACGAAGGCGCGAATCCCGTGGATGACGCCCCACAGGTTCACGCCGAGCGTCCACTGCCAGTCGCGCTCGGTCAACGTCCACATCGGGCCGCCGGTGGCGACGCCCGCGTTGAGGTGGACGACGTGGACGCCGCCGAGCTCGTCGACGGCGCGGTCGGCCAACGCGACCATCGCGTCGCCATCGGACACGTCGGTGGGCACGCCGACGACGGTGTGCCCCGCCTCGCCGAGCTCGGCGACGGCCTTGCCGAGCGCGGTCTCGTCGACGTCGGCGAGGACGACCTTCATGCCCTCGCGCGCGAATGCCTCAGCCGTCGCCCGCCCGATGCCGCTCGCCGCGCCGGTGACGACCGCGACCTTGCCCGCCAGCGCGTCCATGCCGGCTCGTCAGGTGCCGACGGTCCAGGAGCCGAGGTACTCCTCCTGCTCCGGCGTGAGCACGTCGATGTCGACCCCCATGGTCTCGAGCTTCAACCGGGCGATCTCCGTGTCGATCTCTTGCGGCACGTCGTAGACGCGCGGCTCCAGCGTGCTCCCCTGCTTGAGCGCCCACTCGGCGGCGAGTGCCTGGTTGGCGAAGGACATGTCCATCACGTCCGCGGGGTGGCCCTCCGCTGCGCCCAGGTTCACGAGGCGTCCTTCGGCGACGACGAACACACGGCGGTCGCCCTCGACGAGGAACTCCTCCACGAACGGGCGCACGGCGCGGCGCCGCTCTCCGCTCGCCATCTCGCCGAGCGCCTTGAGGTCGATCTCGATGTCGAAGTGACCCGAGTTGGCGAGGATCGCGCCGTCCTTCAGCGCGTTGAAGTGCTCGCTGCGCAGCACGTCGCGGTTGCCCGTGACGGTGATGAAGATGTCGCCCTCGCGAGCGGCTTCGCTCATCGGCACGACGCGGAAGCCGTCCATGACGGCCTCGAGCGCGCGCAACGGGTCGATCTCCGTGACGTACACCTGCGCGCCCATGCCCCTGGCGCGAGCGGCGACGCCCTTGCCGCAGTAGCCGTAACCCGCGACGACGACCTTCTTGCCCGCGAGGAGCACGTTCGTCGCGCGGATCACGCCGTCGAGGGTCGACTGCCCCGTGCCGTAGCGGTTGTCGAACATGTGCTTCGTGTCGGCGTCGTTCACCGCGACGATCGGGTACTTGAGGGCGCCGTCCTTCTCCATGGCGCGCAGCCGGATGACACCGGTCGTGGTCTCCTCGGTCCCGGCGATCATGTCGGCGAGCTGGTTCGGACGCTCACGGTGGAGCCGGCTGACGAGGTCACAGCCGTCGTCCATCGTCATCTGCGGCCGCTCGTCGAGCACCGAGTCCATGTGCTGGTAGTAGAGGGCGTCGTCCTCGCCCTTCACCGCGAAGACCGAGATGCCTTCGTCGCGCACGAGCGACGCGGCCACGTCGTCCTGCGTCGACAGCGGGTTCGACGCGCAGAGCGCGATGTTCGCCCCACCCGCCTTGAGCGCCCGCATGAGGTTGGCGGTCTCCGTGGTGACGTGCATGCACGCGGCGAGGGTCACGCCGTCGAACGGCTTCTCCTTCGCGTACCGCTCGCGGAGCGAGACGAGCACGGGCATGCGGGAGTCCGCCCATGCGATGCGCTGCCTGCCGAGGTCCGCCAGTGTGGGATCGGCGATGTCGAAATTCACGAGGCCTAGCCTTCCTTGAGTCGTTGTTTGAGGTCGACGAGCGCCGGAACCGGACCCGGGTCGATCCCCTCCTGGTACGCGAGGTGCAACGAGACGAAATCGCCGAACAGCACCAGGTCGAGCAGTTGCGCGAGGTCGCCCTCGCCTTCGGCGTGCACCTCTTCTATCGACGAGACGACCTCGCGGACCATCTCGAAGACGAGCTCGAAGCGGCGCGTCACCTGCGGGTGCTCGGAGTCGTGACGGAGCGCGACGAGCGTCATCAGTTGGCGGGTGACGTCGCCGTGCTGCCCCCAACCGCACACCTCGTTGTGACAGAGCTCGGGCTGCGCTGCCCAGAACGCGGGGATCTTCGCGTTCTCGTTCATCTGCGTCTTCCAGCGCTGAGCGGCCGTGGCGCCGACCGCGCCGCCGCCGTGGATCAACGGCATCGTGCGGCCGATCTTGCGCGCGAGCTGCTCGGCGTCGTTGCCGTCGCGCGTGAGGCGATCGCGACGCCGCTGGAGCTGGCTCACTGCGAGATCGATCCATTGCGTCGCGCCGGGGAACAGGCCGATCTGCTCGAGCAGGACGAGCGGCGGGATGGCAAGCGCGCCGATCGCGGCGCGGGGCTGCGGGATGCCGGCAGGGATCGGCACGACCGGCGCGTCCCAGCCTTCGGCCAGCCTCGCCAGCTCGCCGCCGGAGGTGACGGCGACGATCTTCGCCCCCTCCATCGCCGCCGCGGTCGCGGCTTCGACGGTCTCCTCGGTGTTGCCGGAGTGGGAGATGGCGAACACCAGCGACCCGTCGCCGACGAACGCGGGCAGCTCGTACGACTTCACGGTCACGACCGGCACGGCCATGAACGGCCCGGCCGCGGCCTGCAACACGTCGCCCGCGATGCCGCTACCGCCCATGCCGAGCACGACGACCTGTTCGATCGACTCGCGCGCGGGCAGCCCGTCGACGTCACGGGCCGCGCGCGCGGCGTCTGCCACCTGTTCGGGCAGCGCCGAGGTGACGTCCCACATGCGGTCGGTGTCGAGCGGGCTCGCGACCGCGTCGCTCACGCGGGCTCCTCGCCGGCCTCGAACGTCGGGCGGATGCCGTCCGCGTCGGCCTTCGCGACCAGCCGCGCGTGCTCGTCGTCGCCCACGGTCTCGGCCTCGTCGATCAGCATGATCGGGATGTCGTCCTTGATCGCGTAGCGCCGCTTGAGGCGTGGGTTGTAGAGCGCGTCCTCGTCCTGGAAGTAGAGGAGCGGCCCCTTGTCCTCGGGGCAGGCGAGGATCTCGAGCAGGACGGGGTCGAGCGACATCGGGTCAGGCTCCCGGTTCAGCGGTGATGAGGGCGAGGACCTCGGCGACGTGCTCGTCGCACGCGGCCCGGTCGGCCGCTTCGAGGTTGAGCC
>DASVEG010000157.1:0-20145 GCA_036380695.1 Acidimicrobiales bacterium | reverse complement strand
GGGCACGAGCAGTCGCAACCTCGCGGGCACCGGCGCCGGCTGTCACGTCACGGCCGTCGACGCGACGCCTTCGGGGTGACGTACTCCGTCGTCGCCCGCGACGACGCGACGGGCGAGCTCGGCGTTGCCGTGCAGTCGCATTTCTTCTCGGTCGGGTCCGTGGTGTCGTGGGCACGACCTGGCGTCGGCGCTGTCGCGACGCAGTCGATGGCCGACATCACGTACGGCCCGCTCGGTCTCGAGCTGCTCGCCGGTGGGCGAGGCGCGACCGACGCGCTCGCAGGGCTGCTCGCCGCCGACGAGGGTCGCGCATCGCGGCAGGTCGCGATCGTCGATGCCGGCGGCGACGTCGCGGTACACACCGGGTCGGCGTGCATCCCCGACGCAGGGCATCGCACGGGCGACGGCTTCTCGGTGCAGGCGAACATGATGGCGAGGGCGACGGTGTGGGACGCCATGGCGGAGGCCTTCGCGACGGCAACGGGGGACGTCGCCGACCGCATGCTCGCCGCGCTCGACGCAGCCGAGGCGGAGGGCGGCGACATCCGGGGCAAGCAGTCGGCCGCGCTCGTCGTGGTGAGCGGCGACCGAACGAGGCCGTGGTGGGAGCGAGTGCTCGACGTGCGGGTCGACGACTCGCTCGACCCCCTGGCCGAGCTGCGCCGGCTCGTCGGGTTGAACCGCGCCTACGCAGGGCGGGGCACGCCTGACGCGCTCGGGGCCAATCCCGAGCTGCGGTTCTGGCAGGCCATGCGGCTCGTGCACGAAGGCCACGTCGACGAGGCGCGGGCGAGCCTCGATCGCATCTACGCCGTCCACGACGGCTGGCGCGAGCTGGTGCGGCGACTCCCCGCGTCCGGTCGTCTCCCGGACGACCCCGAGCTCATCGCGCGGCTCACCCAGTAGACGAGTCCAGCAACGCGACGACCTCGTCGTCGGTGGTCTGGGTGAAGTCGCGGTACGACTCGCCCACGGAGTACAGGTCGCGCCGGGGCTCGACGCACACCACCTCGGCGACGGCCGCGAGCTCGTCGATAGAGGCGGAGGCGGCGACGGGCACGGCGAGCACGACGCGCGCAGCACCGAGCAGGCGTGCCGCCTCGCAGCCCGCGCGAGCGGTCGCCCCGGTCGCGATCCCGTCGTCGACGACGATCGCCAGGCGGCCATCGACCGGCACCGGGGCCCGGCCGCGCCGGAAGATGCCGGCGCGCCGCGCCAGCTCGGCGCGCTCGCGTTCTTCGACGGAGCGCAGGTCGTCTTCGGACACGCGGAGGGCGCGCATGATCGCCTCGTTCACGATCCGGACGCCCTGCTCGCCTATCGCCCCCATCGCCAGTTCCGGCTGCGATGGGGCTCCGAGCTTGCGCACGAGCAGCACGTCGAGCGGGCACCCGACGGCGCGTGCCACCTCTGCACCGACGGGCACGCCGCCCCGCGGCAGGGCGAGCACCACCACGTCGGCGGCCGCGCGGTCGACGACCCCTAGCCCGACCAGCTTCGCGGCGAGCCGGCGCCCCGCGTCCGTCCGATCGGCGAACATCGCGCCACCATCGCGCACGCGTCGCATGCGGCACCATGGACGGCCGTGCGCATCGTGATCGCGACCTGTTCGGTCACCTACGAAGGACGGTTGTCCGCCAGCTTGGCCACCGCCACACGGCTGATCATGGTGAAGGCCGACGGGTCGATCTCGATCCACAGCGACGACCGCGCCTACAAGCCGCTCAACTGGATGAACCCGCCGTGCTCGTTCGTCGAGGAACCGGAACGTTGGGTCATCACCAACCCCAAGGGCGAGCGCCTCGAGATCGCGCTGCACGAGGTGCACCAGGACGTCGACCACCCCATGGGCGTCGACCCCGGCCTGTCGAAGGACGGCGTCGAGGCGCACCTGCAGGAGCTGCTCGCGTCGATGCCAGACCGCATCGAGGCCGGGCTTCGCCTCGTCCGGCGCGAGTACGAGACGGGCATCGGGCCCGTCGACCTCCTCTGCCGGGATGCCGAGGGCAGGGCCGTTGCCATCGAGATCAAGCGGGTCGGCGAGCTCAACGCCGTCGACCAGTTGACGCGCTACCTCGAACGACTGGCGCTCGACTCGCGACTCACGGGCCTGCGCGGCGTGCTCGTCGCGAACGCGATCAAGCCGCAAGCGGTCGTACTGGCGAAGGACCGCGGGATCCTCTGCGTCGAGGTCGACTACCAGGAGCTGCGCGACGGCCGGCGCCGCGATCTCACCCTGTTCTGACCGGGCGTCGCCCCGTCACGCGGGAGGGAGGCGGACGACGAACGTGGAGCCGCCCTCCGGGTTGCGGTACGCCGCGACGTCGCCACGCATCGCCCGCACGAGGTTGCGCACGACGTACAACCCGATGCCCGTGCCGGGTGCTTCGCGCTCGGCCTCCGCACCGCGCACGAACGGAGCCCAGATGTCGACGTCGGTCGGGATCCCGAGCCCGGCGTCGACCACCGCGAGCTCGACGTGCTCGCGCTGGCGCACCACGCGCAACTGCACGGTCGTGCCAGCCGGTGAGTACTTGATGGCATTCTCGAGGAGCAGGCCGATCACCTGGTCGAGTGCGGCAGCGTCGACGACGACGGGTGCGGCTTCTGGCCCGTCGTAGTCGAACTCGTGCGCCGCGGTCACGGCCGCGTACACCTCGGCGTTCGCTCGCGCCATCGCCGCCAGATCGACCACGGCGCGGTCCGACTCCAACGTCGCCAGCTCCGCCTGCGTCTTCTCGAGCAATGCGTTCGCCTGCTCGACGACCTCCGCGGCCTTTCGGGCGAGCGACTCGACGCCGAGCTGGCGTTCCTTCTCGCCCAACGTGTCCCACTGGGAGGTCAGGGTCTCCGCCCACCCGGCGATGACGGAGAACGACGTCTTGAGCTTGTGCTCGAACTCGCTGAACAGGAGGCTGCGCGAGCGCAAGAGGTCGTGGAGCAGCGCGGCCCGCGCGTGGTCTCCGTCCTCGTATGCCACTGGTCCTCCCGGTTCCCGCCGCAACCCATGCTGCGGGGTGCGGCGCACGCCGTCCATAGCGTGATGACACCGGCCCGATGGAAGCAGCCCGGGCTGCGCCGATCGGGATGGCCACGCGCGCGTCCGTCCCGGGACCTTCGGCCCTTGGCGGCAGGGATCGACGGAGCGCACGCTGACCGCATGGTCGCCTTCTTCGACGAGCGCACCGGGCTGGAGACGATCGATCGCGACGAGTGCCTGTGGTTGCTCGCGACGCTCGACGTCGGCCGCCTCGCGATCGTGGAAGGCGGCCGCCCTCTCGTGTTCCCCGTCAACTACGCGATGTCCGGCGAGGACGTGGTGTTCCGGACGGCGGCTGGCACGAAACTCGACGCCGCGGATCGGGGGCCGGTGTGCTTCGAGGTCGACGGCATCGATGCCGCGGACCGGACCGGGTGGAGCGTGTGCGTCTCCGGCCGGCTCGAGGAGGTCACCGCAACGGACAGGAGGCGGTTGGACGCGCTCCGCCTCGCGACCGTCGACCCGTGGACGGACGCGCCGAAGGAGCACTGGATGCGCGTCGTCGCGAGGTCGATCACGGGGCGGAGGATCCCGAGGCGGTGAGCGGCACGCGCCACTCAACGCGCGTCCCACGCACGGGCCCCGGCCCGACGTCCATCGTCCCGCCGAGGTCGGCGGCGCGGCGCGCGATGTTCCGGAGGCCGTGACCGCCGAGGTCGTCGCGTGGTGTGCGGTCGCCGATGCCATCGCCGTCGTCGCTCACCCGCAGGAGCACCTCGCCTCCCGACGACGACACGAGGACGTCGATGCGGCGCGCGTTCGCATGGCGCACCGCGTTCGACACCGCCTCGCGCAGCGTGGCGACGAGGTGGTCGGCGACGCGATCGGGCACGACCGTGTCGACCGGGCCGTCGAACACGACGTGGTGCGAGAAGCCGAGCGACGCCGCGGCCTCCGCCGTCACCGCCAGCACCTGATCGCGTAGCCCGCCGCTCGCGAGCTGCGACGCCTCCAAGCCGAAGATCGCGGTGCGAATCTGCTTGACGGTCTCGTCGAGGTCGTCGACGGCCGTCTTGATCCTGTCGACCACCTCGGGCCGCTGCACGAGCCGGACCATCCCCTGCAGCGACAGACCGATCGCGAACAGCCGCTGGATGACGGTGTCGTGCAAGTCGCGCGCGATGCGCTCGCGATCCTCGAGCAGGGAGATCTCCCGCACGCGGGCGTGCAGCCTGCTGTTCTCTATCGCCACCGCGGCAGCGGCCGCGAGCGCGACGGTGAGGTCCTCGTCCTCCTCCGTGAACTCGCCGCCGGTCGTCTTGTCGGTCAGGTACAAGTTCCCGAACACCTGGTCGCGCACGACGATCGGCACGCCGAGGAAGCTCTTCATGGTCGGGTGGTTGGCCGGGAAGCCGTAACTGTCGCTGTGCTCGCTCAGGTCGCGAAGCCGGAGGGGCTGAGGCTCGACGATGAGCAACCCGAGGATGCCGTGGCCGTGTGGCAGGTCGCCGATGGCTCGTATGCCTTCTGGCTCGATGCCGACGGTGATGAACTCCGCCAGGTGCGTGCGCGTCTCGTCGAGGACGCCGAGCGCGGCGTAGCGGGCGTCGACGAGGTCGCGCGCCGAGTGGATGATCCGTTCGAGGGTCGCGGCCAGGTCGAGCCCGGAGCCCACCGCGAGGATCGCGTCGAGCAGCCGCTCGACGCGGCCGCGTTGATCGCCGGGTTCGAGCCCGGTCGGCTCACCCGTGGCGTCCGGCGGCAACGTGCCTACGCGGGCGCGCCCGGCGCGACGAGGGGCCACGGGCGCTCGCGCTCGAAGGCGAGGGCGAGGTCGAGCAGCAGCGCCTCCTCGTGGTGGCGGGCCATGACCTGCATGCCCACGGGCCGCCCGCGAACGGTGCCGACCGGGATCGAGATGCCGGGGTTGCCATAGGTGTTGGCCGGGATCGTCAGCGCGCCTGCGTTCGACGCGTCGACCTTGCGCGAGCCGACCTCCGTCGGGAACCCGCCCTCGGCCGCGAACGCCACGTCGGGGCACGTCGGTGTGATCACGAGGTCGGCCTGGTCGAACACGTCGGCCATCGCTTCGTTGAGTTGGACGCGACGGGCCTCCAGGTCGGCGCGGCCCTGCAGGTCGTATCGCGGGATCGCGACGTCCATCAGGAACTTGATCTGCGGCGTGAGCTCGGGCCCGCACTCCGGCCACCGATCGCCGAGGTCCATGAGGATCGTGCCCGCGCCGGCGAGGGCCCAGGCGACGCCCATGGTCGGCAGGTCGGCCCGCACGTCGACGCGGGTCAGCTTGGCGGCACCGATCAGCCACTCGCCTGCTTCGATCACGAGGTCGAGCACCTCGTCGTCGACGACCGCGCCACCGAACTCGGGGATGACCGCGGCGCGGAGGCCGGCGGTGTCGACGGAGCCGAGGTCGCGTTCCCAGCCGTCGACGCGGGGGAGGCTGAGCGGGTCGCGCGGGTGGAAGCCGTTGGTGACGTCGAGGTAGCGGGCGATGTCGCGCACCGATCGCGACAGGCACCCCTGCACCGCGGTCAACGAACCGATCGCGATGGCTGGCGCCTTCGGGATCCGGCCGTAGGTGTTCTTGAGGCCGGGCAAGCCCGCGAACGCTCCCGGGATGCGGATCGAGCCGCCTCCGTCGCCTCCGGTGGCCAGCGTGACCAGCCCGCCCGCGACGGCCGCTGACGAGCCGCCGGACGAACCGCCCGGTGTCGCGGCCGAGTCCCACGGGTTGCGGGTGACGCCGTTGAGCTTCGTACGCGTCCAGTTGACGCCGCCGAACTCGCTGGCCGTCGTGAGCCCGACGAGGACCGCCCCCGCATCGCGGAGCCGTTCGACCATCACCGCGTCGCGCGTCGCGATGCGGTCCTTGAACACGAGCGACGCCTCGGTCTCCGGCCATCCCGCGACTGCGGTGAGCTCCTTGACCCCGACCGGGACACCGCCGAGCGGGAGCGACACGTCGGCGTTGCGCGCCGACTCTCGTGCCTCTTCCGCGGCGACGTAGGAGAACGCGTTGAGTTGCGAGCCTTCGATGGCCGCCAACGTCGCGTCGAGCTCCTCGACCGGGCTGCGTTCGCCGGCACGGAATGCGTCGACGAGCGAGCAGGCGTCGCCGCTCCACGGGGTTGACATGGTTGCCTCCTCGCCGGCGCTCACTCGAGCGTCGCGTAGTTCGTCGAACGATCCTCCACCCGCACGCCGAGCACCTGGTCCACGCAGACACGCAGGTCGGCGACGTACTCCTCCACCACCGGCGCGTTGCCCGCGCTGATCGTCGCGTGCAGCGTGTCTGGCGGCGTCTGGCGATCGTGGAACCAGCCGCGTTTGGCCATCGCGTCGCCGACCGCGAACACGTCGACCCGATCCGCCCAGCCGGGCGCGGCCGCGATCGCGAGCACATGGGCCTGCGAGTCGCCGAGGATCGTCAGCCCGTCGATGGCCCGCACCGCGTCGCGGATGCGGTCGGCCGTCGCCAACGTCACCTCGGTCAACCGCTTGTATCCGTCGATGCCGAGGTGGTGCATGACCGCCCACGCGGCCGCCATGGGCATCGCCGGTCGGGTGCCCTGCATGTTCGGCGACGCGTAGAAGCCGCCGAGCCAGGCGTCGAAGACGAACGTCTGGTAGCGGCGCAGCTCCTTCGTGCGGTGGAGGATCACCGACGCGCCCTTCGGCGCGTAACCGAGCTTGTGGATGTCGGCGGAGATCGTGGTCACGCCATCGACGCGGAAGTCCCACGGCGGCACGTCGCGGCCGAGCATCTCCATGAAGGGAAGGACGAAGCCGCCCATGCACGCGTCGGTGTGGAAGCTCGCGCCGACGTCGGCGGCGAGGGCGGCGAGGTCGGGGATCGGGTCGATGACGCCCTGCGGGTACTGCGGCGCCGACCCGACGACGAGAACCGTGTCGCCGTCGACCGCCGAGGCCATCGCGCCGACGTCGGCGCGGTAGTCGGCCGCGACGGGCACCTTGCGCACCTCGACGCCGAAGTCGTAGCCCGCCTTGTGGAAGGCGGCGTGCGCGCTGTCCGCGACGACCATGTTCGGCGTCGTGATGCCGCGCTCGGCCTTGCCCCGTTCGCGGGCCGCCTTGACCGCCATGAGGATGCTCTCCGTGCCGCCAGACGTGAGGAAGCCGGCGGCGGCGGGCGGCCCGTGAAGCAGCGACGCGGTCGCGGCCACGACTTCCGACTGGATCTCGGCGAGGCTCGGGAACGCCATCGTGTTCAGCGCGTTCTCGTGCAGGAACATCACCGCCGCGGCCTCGGCCACCTCGTGCACCGACGAGCCGCCGTCGTAGACCATGCCGAACGTCCGCCCGTCCTGCCAGCGCGCGTCGTTGGTGCGCTTGGCCGCGAGCGCGGCGACGATCTCGTCCTTGCCGAGGCCCTGCTCCGGAAGCGCCACCGCGGCGGATCGTAGGCCCGCTTGTCGCTCCAGGGGCGAGCGGCAGGCGCGCCGCGGCGACTTTCGACGTTGAGCGGGCGCCACGCATGGTGAACGACGTCACGGTTGCTTGCAGGAGTTACGGGTATGGGTAACACATGCAAGAGACCGAAGACGAGAAGGTCGCGGGTGGCCCCGCCGGCAAGCTGATCGGCAAGGCCAAGCAGGCGGTAGGCGCTATCGCCGGCAACGAGCAGCTCGAGCGCGAAGGACGGCTGCAAGAGGCCCACGTCGACGCCGAAGCAGAGGCCGAGACCCGACAAGCGCGAGCCGAACAGGTGCGTGCGCAGGCCGAGCTGGAGGAGCAGCGCCGCGAGCACGAGCTCGAGCGCGAGCGCCTCCAGGCCGAGCGGACCCACGAGCTGCAGGAGACCAAGGCCGAACGTGACCACCGCGAGCGGGAAGCGAAGATCGAGGCCGAGCGACGGGCGGAGGAGGCGCGCCTCGAACAGGAGCGCCGCATCCGCGAGCAGGCGTTGCAGGCCGAACGGGACGCCGCCGCGCGCGAACGCGCCGCAGCCTCAGGAAAGGCGGCCGACTTGCTCGCCGCCGCCGAGCGCGCCGAACGGCGCGCCGACGTGATCGAAGGAGAGACGCACTGATGGGAGTCCGTAGGTTCACGGGAACGGTCGTCGACCGGTACCTCGACGTGGTCCGCCTGCCGGTCACGGTGGTCGAGGGTGCGGCCGAGCGCGTGGGCGCCGACGGCTTCGCGCCGACGATCGTGTTCGACACGATGACCGGGTCGATCCGGGAGGGCGTCGGCCGTGTGCTCGGCGACGACGACCTCGTCGAGGAGGGCAGGCGTCTGCGTATCGCCGCCGAGGAGCGGGGGCGCGCGTTGCGCCTGCGCGCCAAGGCCGAGGAGGTCACCGAAGAGGCCGAGCAGCGGTACGCGCAACGTCACCAGAAGGCGCAGCTCGACCAGCAGCGGGTGGCCAAGGAGACCGAGCGGAAGCGCGAACGCGTCGAGGAGCGCACCGAGGCCGCCGAGCGGGCAGAGGCGCAGGCGGCGGCCCGCAAGAAGGCCGCCGCGCGCGAGGCCCGTCAGCGCAAGGAGAAGGAGCTGCAGCGCAAGGCGCGCGACGAGCGTCTCGAGCAGCTCGAGGTCGAGGAGAAGGCGCTCGCGGAGGAAGAGGTGGCGCTCACCACGCAGTCGGAGCAGCTCCGCCTCGAGGACGCCGCGGCCCGCGCGAAGGCGAACCGCAAGCGCTCGGCCTGAGCGATTTCTCGTTCTGGGTCTAAAAACCGCGCCCTGAGCGCGGTTTTTAGACCCAGAACTACGTTGGGGAGCGCCGTGCTGCTCTCGGAGCTCGTCGCCACGTCGGCCCGGGTCGCCGCGACTCGGGCACGGTCGCAGAAGATCGCGGCGCTCGCGGACACGCTGCGCGCGCTGGACGACGACGAGGTCGTGCCCGCCGTCGCCTTTCTGACCGGGGAGCCGCGGCAAGGTCGCGTCGGCGTCGGGTGGCGGACGGTCACCGCGCTGCGCGACACCGCGGGCGCGGAGACGGCGAGCGTCGCCGTGCTCGACCTCGACCACGCGATCGAGACGCTCGCCGCGCTCGGTGGGCCGGGGTCGCAGGCGGCGCGCACCGAGCTGCTCGCGGACCTCTTCGGCCGCGCGACCCCGGCCGAGGGCGACTTCATCCGCCGCCTGCTCACGGGTGAGCTGCGCCAGGGCGCGCTCGAAGGCGTCATGGCCGACGCCATCGCTCGCGCGGCCGACGTGCCGGTCGACTCCGTGCGGCGCGCTGCGATGCTCGCGGGCGACTTGTGCCGCATCGCCGCTGCCGCGCTGACGGGCGGCGGCGAGGCGCTCCGCCGCATCGGGCTCGAGGTGCTCCGACCGGTACAACCGATGCTGGCCAGCACGGCTGCCGACGTTGCCGAGGCGATCGCGGGTGTCGGCCTGGCGTCGGTCGAGTGGAAGCTCGACGGCGCCCGCGTGCAGGCGCATCGCGACGGCGGCGACGTGCGTCTCTTCACCCGCAACCTCAACGACGTGACCGAACGCCTCGCCGGCGTCGCGGACGTCGTCCGTTCGTTACCGCTGTCGCGCGTGGTGCTCGACGGCGAGGTCATCGGCCTCGCCGAAGGCGAACGGCCAGGCGTCTTCCAGGAGACGATGAGCCGGTTCGGGCGCCACGACGGCAGCGGCAGCGCGCTCGTCGTCCGCTTCTTCGACGTGCTCCACCTCGACGGCGCCGACCTCCTCGACGAACCGCTCGTCGACCGCATGGGCGCGCTCGAACGGGTGGCGAGCCGGTGGCGCGTGCCGGCGATCCTGACCGACGAGCCGGGTGAGGCCGCCGTGTTCCTCGACGACGCGTTGGCGAACGGTCACGAGGGCGTGATGGTGAAGGCCGCGTCCTCGCGATACGAGGCGGGCCGGCGCGGTTCGGCGTGGCGGAAGGTGAAGCCCGTCGTCACGCTCGATCTCGTCGTCCTCGCCGCGGAGTGGGGCTACGGGCGCCGCCAAGGTTGGTTGTCGAACCTCCATCTCGGCGCGCGCGACCCGGACACCGGCGGCTTCGTCATGGTTGGCAAGACCTTCAAGGGCCTCACGGACGCGCTCCTCACCTGGCAGACCGAACGGTTCCTCGCGCTCGAGACCCGACGCGACGGGATCGTCGTCGAGGTGCGGCCCGAGCTCGTCGTCGAGATCGCGCTCGACGGCGTTCAACGTTCGACCCGGTACGACGGCGGGGTTGCCCTGCGCTTCGCGCGCGTCCGTCGCTATCGCGAGGACAAGACGCCGACGGAGGCCGACACCATCGACGCCGTACGCGCGTTGTTGAAGTAACCGTCAGCCCCGCGCGCACGAGGCGCCGACGCGCCGGTCGTCCGCGGACCACCCAGGGATGTCGCCGACCGGGTGCCAGTCGCCCGTGTGCTCGTCCTGCTCGTACGCCACCGGCGGCGGGTCTCCCGCGGCGATGCCGCGCACCGCTTCGAGGAACGCGTCGATCTCCTCGACCGTCGTCGCGATCGACGCGCTGGCGCGAACCGCACCAGGGACCTCGCGCCGGTCGCCGCGCAGGACGGCGTCGCGGTAGCGCTGCACCTCGCCCTCGTCGAGGTCGAGGAGGCGCAACAGGTAGGGGTGGGCGCAGAAGCAGCCGTGCCGCGTCGCGATCCCGAACTCCGCGCTCAGCCGAGCGGCGACGAGCGCGTGCGGCACTGCGTCGACGACGAACGCCGCGACCGCGAGGGTGGGCTCGTCCGCACCGGGACCGAGCAGCCGCACCCCGTCGATTGCAGCCAAGCCGCCCTTGAGGCGGGTCGCGAGCTCGCGCTCGTGCTCGTGCTCGAGGATCGCGTCCCAACCGATGTCTTCCAACGCTTCGATTGCCGCGGCCATGGCCACCGCACCGATCACGTTTGGCGAACCGGCCTCTTCGCGCTCCGGAGGGTCGGTCCAGACCACTTCGTCGAGGTCGACCAGGTCGACGGCGCCCCCGCCCGCGAGGAACGGATCGCCGACGCGGAACACGCGGGCGGCCCCGACAAGCGCACCCGCGCCATAGGGCGCGTACATCTTGTGGCCGCTCCACGCCACGAAGTCGGCCTCGGCCGGCAGCGGCCTGTGGGGTGCGAGCTGGGCGGCGTCGACGAACACGGGCACGTCCAGCTCGTGGGCGACGTCGACGATCTCGTCGATGGGCGGCAGCCACCCGGTCACGTTCGACGCTCCGGTGATCGCGAGCAGTTTCGGTCGCGGCTCGGCGGTCAAGCCGGCGCGCACGGCGTCGACCGTGAAGGTGCCTTCGGCGCCGCACTCGACGTATCGACGGGTCGCCAGCCGGCCCCACGGCAGCAGGTTCGCATGGTGTTCGACGACCGTCGTGAGGACGACGTCGTCGCGATCGAGCTGCAGTCGGTACGCAAGGTGATTGATCGCCTCGGTGGTGTTGCGGCAGATGATGGCGACGTCGTCGCGTCCCTCACGGGGGACCCGCCCCGCGAACCGCAGCGCGTCGTCGCGCGCGTGCTCGTACGCGACCGTCGCCCCTTGCGACTTGAACCCCGCGCCCCGGTGCACGCTGCTGTACCAGGGCACGAACTCCGTCACCCGGTCCGCGACCGAGGGCAACGCCGCCGTGGAGGCGGCGGCGTCGAGGGAGATCGACGGCCGTTCGCCGTCGAGGCATGGCACCGGGAGGCCATCGCCGACCAGCCGGACGGGGAGCGTCGTGCGCGGACTCGTCACCCCGGGATCGTCGCATGAAGCCGCGGCGCGAATTGCGTGGGCCGTCGCGCCGTTCGTCCGCGAGACTGCGGTGTGGTCGGGGTGGAGCCAGCGCGTGCGTCGTTCGTGGAGGTCAACCGCGTCCGGTTGCGCCTGTGGGAGTGGGGCGAGGAGGACGCGCCGGCGATCGTGTGCGTGCACGGCGCCCACGACCACGGCCGCATGTGGGACGGCTTCGCGCCGCTCGTCGCGCAGCTCGGCTACCGCGTCGTGGCACCCGACCTGCGCGGTCACGGCGACAGCGGCCGCCTGTCGTCGGGGGCGATGTGGATGGCGAGCGCGCTCGACCTCGGCCTCCTCGCACGCCACCTCGGCCCGCCGGTTGCGATCATCGGGCACTCCTTCGGCGGCGGCCAGGCGCTGTACGCGGCCGCGGTGTGGCCCGAGCTCTTCCGTTGGGTCGTGAACATCGACGGGCTAGGCCCGCCCCCCGAGGCGTTCGAGGAGCGCGACC
The DNA here is from genome assembly GCA_036380695.1 of Acidimicrobiales bacterium. Taxonomy (GTDB): domain Bacteria; phylum Actinomycetota; class Acidimicrobiia; order Acidimicrobiales; family CADCTF01; genus DASVEG01. Next base: position 7,990 of record DASVEG010000157.1, on the reverse strand, counting down.
TCGTCGAGGCCGCGACGGCGAGCGTCGCCAACGCATTGCGGGTGTTGACGACGCCGCGGCGCACCTACCCGACCATGGAGGACATGGTCGAGCGGCGCCAGCGCGTGAACGTGCGGCTGCCGGCCGAATGGACGGAGCACCTCGTTCGCCACGGCGCCAAGGAAACCGAAGGCGGGTGGGAGTGGAAGGCCGACCCGTTCTTCATGGTCGGGTTCCCCGGGCCGTTCGACCTCGAGTTCATGGAAGCCGAACACGAGATCGTCACCGTTCCCGTGCTCGCGTTGACGGGTGCCGAGCACGACACGTGGAGCGAGATGACGGCAGAGCAGACGGAGGCTCGCCTCGCGCACCTGCCCACCGCGCGCCACCAGGTGATCGAGGGAGCGGGGCACTACATCCACATCGAGCAGCCCGCGGCCGTGTTGGCGGCGATCGAGTCGTTCATCGCCGAGGTCGCGCCGTGAGCGACGCACCGATGGCACCGGTATCGCCGATGTCGCCCGCGACGCCGATCGTCGTGTTGCACGCGCCTGGCGACGCGCGAGCCGGGGCACCGTGGCGCGAGGCGCTGGCCGCCGCAGGATGGAACGGACCGGTGATCGCGCCTGACCTGCCCGGCCACGGGTCGGCGCCGTCGCCGCCCGGCGGGTCGTACGAGCTGGGCGACGCCTTGCTCAGCGTGATCCCCGAGATCGCCGCGCTCGCCGACGACGCGCCCGCACCGATCGTGGTGGGGTGCGGCACGAACGGTTGGTGCGCGCAGATCCTCGGTCTCGGCGGCCGGGCGTCGGCGGTCGTCCTCGTCGACGGGCTGAACGGTCCGTGGCGCACGCCGCGCCAGGCCATCGAAGCCGGTGTCGAGTGGTTGCGCCGGCTTGCGGACGATCCCGATGCCATCGCGCCGCCGCCTCCGGCGGGGCTCGACCCGCGCCTCCGGCACCCGATGGGCGGCCTCGGCAATCGCGCCTATGCGTTCCGGTGCGCGGCGGCCATGCCGGTCCCGGCGCTCATCGTCGAGACGGGCGGGTCGCTCGTACCCGACGACGACGTCGATGCGCTCGCGGTCGCACACCCCGCCGGCGCAGGCGTCGTCCGGCTCGAGACCGCGGAGGCCGACGAGGTCGTCCGACACGTCGTCGAGAGCGTTCTGCGCACCGTTGCGCGCACGTGAGCGCGCAACGGTGCACAGAACCGCGTGACTAGAAGTTCCAGGTGTTGCGGTAGCTGACGTCGGCGAGCACGCGCTGACCCTCGGTGTTCGGGTGGAAGTAGTCCCACGTGCTCATGTGGCTGAGCAAGAACGGGTAGTTGAACGCCGCGTTGTTGTCGAAGCGGCAGTTGGCGTACTGCGCGCACACCGACGCGAGCACGGTGTTGAAGTCGATCACCCGCTGGCGCACGCGGGCACGGCGGTCGACGTCGACCGGGTCGGTCGACTGCGGGTTGGCGAGCATCGACTGGCAGATGCCGTAGGCCGACCACGCGTTGCGGGCCGACGACGAGTCCTTGCCGATGAACCACAGGCGCTGGATGTCGGGCACGCTGACGACCGAGAACTTGGCGTTCGGCAGGCGCGTCGCGAGGGTTTGCATCGCGGTCGTGAAATGCGACCGGTAGGTCTCGACCGGCGTCATGTTCGCCTCGCTCGAGGTGCACGCGTCGTTGGCACCCATGAGGATCGTGACGTACTCCACCCCGCGGTTCGCCGCGTTCGTCGCCTGACCCGGCAGGTCGGCGATCTTGGCGCCGGAGACGGCGTCGTTGTAGTTGCGGCCGCTGATGCGGTTGTTCTTGGCCAGGATCCGCAGGTAGTGGCTGTTGACGCCGGAGTAGGTACCGGACGCCCACGAGCGCTCGGTGCAGTCGAAGAACCATCCGCACGCGTTGAACGCCTTCGTGATCGAGTCGCCGAGCGCCGACATCGAGCTCGGAGCGGTCGACGTCGTGCCCCCTGGCTTGGCGGCACTGGCTCCCCCAGCCGGTGCCAGCGCGAGCAAGCAGACGACGAGCAGCCCAAGGGCCGCGTTTCTCTTCCTTGTCATGTGTTGTCCCCCAATGTCCGGTTGTGGCGGGCGGCACAGTAGCTGTGGACGCGGCGCCCGACGTAACGCCGGCCGTCCGTCAGACTTGGCCCATGCCCGAGATCGAGAAGACCGACGAGGAGTGGCGGCTCGAGTTGTCGCCCGAGCAATTCGCCGTGCTCCGGAAGGGCGGGACGGAGCGTGCGTTCACGGGGTGCTACTGGCAGACGAAGGACCCGGGGACGTATCACTGCGCGGGCTGCGGCACCGCCCTGTTCGAGTCGGGGACGAAGTACGACAGCGGAAGCGGGTGGCCGAGCTTCTGGCAGCCGCTGCGCGACGACGCCGTCGAACTCCTCGAGGACCGTCACCTGGGCATGGTGCGGACGGAGGTGCGCTGTCGCGCCTGCGGCGGTCACCTCGGGCACGTGTTCGACGACGGCCCGCCCCCGACGGGCCTTCGCTACTGCATGAACTCCGCCGCGCTGGTGCACGAGCCCGCGGGGTAGGCGGCGACCCCGCGCTTCTGGGTGGATGAGCCCGGCTCTACGCCGGACTGATCCACCCAGAACGAGCGAGCACGGCATGCGCGGGTTGCTCGGGGTTGCGCGCGTCCATCGCGTTTGTGAGACTGGTTCTCATTATGTGGAGGAGGGTTGCCGTCGCGGTCGTAGCGGTCGTCCTCGTCGCTGGGGGCGCATGCGGGCGTGAGGCAGGCGGCGCCGGCCAGGGAGACGGCAAGCTGCGCGTGGTGGCGAGCTTCTATCCCCTGGCGGAGGCGGCACGCCGTGTCGGCGGCGACCTCGTCGAGGTCACCAACCTCACGGGCGCCGGCGTCGAGCCGCACGACGTCGAGCTGTCGCCCGACCAGGTCGACCAGCTCGAGGATGCCGACCTCGTGTTGTACCTCGGCGGCGGGTTCCAGCCCGCGGTCGAGGACGTCGCCGAGCGGCGCGATGGGTCGACGGTCGACCTCTTGCCAAGCGGCATCGGAGACGATGGGCACGGTCATGAGGACGGCGGCGAGGAGCACGCCGACGTGCACTTCTGGCTCGACCCGCGGCTCTACGCGGAGGCGGTCGACCGCATCGCCGACGCGCTCGGCGAGGTCGACGAGGGCGAGGCGGGGGCGTTCGCCGAGAACGCGAGGGCGTTCCGCGACGAGCTGCTCGCGCTCGACGCCGAAGCGGAGCAGCGACTCGGGACGTGCGCGCGCAAGCACGTCGTCGTCACCCACGACGCGTTCGGCTACCTGACCGACCGTTACGACCTCGAGCAGCAGCCGATCGCGGGGCTGTCGCCGGAGGCCGAGCCGAACCCGGCGCGCCTCGCCGAGGTCAGCGACCTCATCCGGCGCGAGGGGGTCACGACCGTCTTCTACGAGCGGCTGGTGCCGGCGTCGGTCGCCGACACGATCGCCAGGGAGACGGGCGCGAAGACCGACGTGCTCGACCCCCTCGAAGGGCTCACCCGCGCGCAGGAGGAGGCGGGGGCCACCTACGTGAGCGTGATGCGGGAGAACGTCGACGCGCTCGCCCGCGCCCTCGACTGCCGATGACCGCGCCCCCGCCCCCGCCCGCGGCGACGCCGGCCGCGGCGACGCCAGCCGTCGTCGAGGTCGCGGACGTCGCGTTCTCCTATGGCGTCGACGAGGTGCTGCGCGGCGTGTCGTTCGCGGTCGCCGACGGTGAGTTCGTGGCCCTCGCGGGCCCGAACGGCTCGGGGAAGTCGACGTTGCTGCGCCTGCTCCTCGGCCTCCTCGCGCCAGCACGCGGGGAGATCACGTTGCTGGGCGCGCCGCCCGGCCGTCTCGCCGAGCCGTGGCGAATCGGGTACGTGCCGCAGCGAACGGTCGTCCCCGAAGGGCTTCCCGCGACGGTCACCGAGGTCGTGGCCGCAGGGCGCCTGGCGCGACGGGGGTGGCGGAGGCGGTTGACCCGTGGCGACCGCGAGGCAGTCGAGCACGCCATGGAGTCGGTCGCGGTGGCCGACCTGTCCGACCGGCGCCTCCACGAGTTGTCCGGCGGCCAGCAGCAGCGCGTGCTGATCGCGCGCGCGCTCGTCACCGACCCCGACCTGTTGATCCTCGACGAGCCCGTCGCAGGGGTCGACACCGAGTCGCAGGCGTTGTTTCGCGACGCGCTCGTGCACCTCGGCACCGAGCACGGCGCCGCGGTCCTGCTCGTCTCGCACGAGTTCGGCGCGGTCGCCGAAGACCTCGACCGCGTGCTCGTGCTGCGGCGCGGCGCCATCGCGTTCGACGGGCCGCCCGCCGACCTCGTCGCGTCCGGCGTGAGCCTCGGCGTGCACGCACACGACCTGCCGGTGTGGCTCGAGGGCGGCACCTGATGCTCGCGTCGCTCGCGTTGCCGTGGCCGTTCGACCGTGAGTACATGCAGCTCGCCCTCCTCGCCGGTGTCGTCGTCGGGGGCACCGCGCCGCTCATCGGCACGTTCCTGGTACAGAAGCGACTGTCGTTGCTCGGCGACGGCCTCGGGCACCTCGCCTTCGCCGGGGTCGCCGCGGGGATCGCCTTCGACGTGTGGCCCGTGTGGACTGCGTTGATCGCGTCGGTCGCAGGCGCGGTCGCGATCGAATGGCTGCGGACGCGGGGTCACGCCGCGGGCGACCTCGCCCTCGCCCTGTTCTTCTATTCGGGGATCGCCGCAGGCGTCGTGATCACCGGTCTCGCAGGGTCGCTCGACGCGAGCACGCTGCGTTACCTGTTCGGCTCGATCCTCACCGTCGAAGCGAGCGACGCGCTGACGATCGCGATCCTGGGCGCGGTGGTCGTCGCCGTCGTGGTCGTCGTGTGGCGCGCGCTGCTCGCGATCGTCGTCGACGAGGAGGCCGCGCGCGTGGCGGGGTTCCCCGTCGACGGGCTCAACCTCCTCCTCGCGGCGATGGCCGCCGTCACGATCGTCACCGGCATGCGGGTGGTCGGGTTGCTCCTCGTCGCCGCGCTGATGGTGCTGCCGGTCGGTGCAGCGCAACGCGTCGCGTCGAGCTTCCGCAGCACGCTGGTCGTCGCCAGCGCCATCGGTGCCGGTTCTGCCGTCGCCGGCCTCGCCGCGGCGCGCCAGTGGGCGCTCGCACCTGGCGCCACGATCGTCCTCGTCGCCGCTGGTTCGTTCCTCGCCACCGCGGTCGTCGCGCAGGTGCGGCGCTAGGCCACTACGCCCCGCGCCGGCTGGCGGAGGAGCAGCGCGGGCAGCGCCCGACGAGGTCGAGGCGGTGGCCGGCGAGGTCGAAGCCCGCTGCGTCCGCGACCTCGTGCAGCGTCCGCTCTAGCGCACGCTCCAGGCGCGGCGGCATCGCGACGTCGTCGACCGCGCCGCACTGCGTGCACACGAGGTGGTGGTGATGGCCGGTGAGCTCTTCGACCAGCTCGTAGCGCGCGAACTCCCCTGGCGCGGGAATGCGATGGACCACGCCCGCCTGCTCGAGCACGCCGAGGTTCCGGTACGCCGAGCTCTGCGCGAGACCTGGCGACGCGTCGAGGATGTCGGGCAGCGTCAGCGGCCTGCCCGCCGCGAGCAGCACGTCGACCAGCGACCGGCGGCTGGTCGTGTAGCGCTGCCCCACCCGGTGCAGGTACGTCGCCGCCGTCGTGTGCACCTCCGCGGTCACGCCGACGAGGCTACCGGCGGGCGCTCGCACATCCTTTTGTGCACCGATGGCGCACAATGATGCGCCATTCGCACACAAAAGCCATCGGGCGGGTGTGACATGCGGCTCACGACACCGGAGTAGGGGTGACGACGTCCTTACACTCGGCCCGTGCTCAGCCGTCTCGGTCGTTGGTGTCACAACCGGCGCGTCGTCGTTGTCGTTCTCTGGGTCGCGGTGCTGTTCGCCCTCGGTGGTGCCTCTGGCGCGATCGGCAACGGGTTCAGCACGGAGTTCTCGCCGCCGGACGTCGAGAGCCAGCGAGGGTTCGAGATCATCGACGAGCACTTCGGCGGCCAGGGCGGCGGCGACAGCGGCACCATCGTCTTCCGCTCCGACCGCGACGTCACCGACCCTGCGATCTCGGGGCCGATGAACGAGTTCTTCGACAAGGTCGGCGCGATAGAGGGGGTCGACGTCGTCAGCCCCTACGCCGCCGAGGGGCAACAGCAGATCTCGCCGCAGGGCGCCGAGGCGAAGCGCATCGCGTACGCGCGGGTCGAGGTGCCTCGCGATGTCTCCATCGAGGAGGCGGCCGGCATCGCGAAGGCCGTAGAGAAGCTCGAACCCGAGCTGCCAGGGCTGCAGATCGAGTACGGCGGACAACTGTTCGCCGAGTTCGCGCCGCCGGAGTCGGAGGTGCTCGGCCTCGGCTTCGCCATCGTCATCCTGATCCTGGCCTTCGGCTCGGTACTGTCGATGGGCCTCCCCATCGGTACCGCGGCCGCCGGCATCGGTATCGGGACGATGCTCGTCGCCATCCTCAGCAACGTGATCACGATGCCCGACTTCACCTCGACGCTCGGCGTCATGATCGGGCTCGGGGTCGGCATCGACTACGCGCTCTTCATCGTCACCAGGTACCGCGAAGGCCTTCACGCCGGGTTCACGAGCGAGCGGGCGACCGCCATCGCGCTGAACACCGCGGGGCGCGCCGTGCTCTTCGCCGGGGTCACCGTCGTCATCTCGTTGCTCGGCATGCTGATCATGAACCTCGCGTTCGTGAACGGCCTCGCCATCGGCGCCGCCATAACCGTCCTGTTCACGATGGTCGCGTCGGTGACGCTGCTCCCTGCGCTGCTCGGTTTCACCCGCGAGCGCGTCGAGGTCACGCGGTGGCGCGGCCTCGTCGCCGCCGGTCTCGTCGCCCTGGGCCTGATCCTCCTCGGGCTCAACATGCCGCCCGTGGTGTTCCTCGCAATGGCGGCCGTCGCCATGCTCGTGATCGTCGCCGGGTTCTTCGTGCCGCTCCTCAAGCGCGAGGTGCCGAAGCGCCAGCCCAAGCCGGTCGAGCAGACGTTCCCCTACCGTTGGAGCCGGTTGATCCAGAACAACCCGTGGCCAGCCGTCGTCGCCGGAACGGTCGTGCTCCTCGTCGTCGCGCTCCCGCTCCTGTCGATCCGCCTCGGGTTCTCCGACGAAGGCAACTTCCCCGAGGACACCACCACGCGCAAGGCGTACGACCTCCTCGCCCTCGGCTTCGGGCCCGGCTTCAACGGCCCGCTCGTCGTCGTCACCGAACTGCCCGCCGGCATCGCGAGCCAGCAGGCGCTCGAGCCGATCACGACGGCGCTCCAACGCACGGAGGGCGTGGCCTTCGCGACGCCTGCGATACCGAACGACCCCACGAACCCGACGGCCGCGCTGTGGCGCGTCATCCCGACGTCGAGCCCGCAGGACGGCGAGACGACCGAGCTGGTCAAGCGGCTCCGGAACGACGTGCTGCCCGCCGCCGGTGAAGGCGTCGACATCGACCCGGCGGTCACGGGGTTCGTCGCCGTGTCGGTCGACTTCTCGAAGTACCTCGGGGACCGGCTCCCGATCTTCGTCGGGGTCGTGCTCGGCCTCTCGTTCCTGCTGCTGATGGCGGTGTTCCGCTCGTTGCTCGTGCCGCTCAAGGCCGTCGTGATGAACCTCATCTCGATCGGCGCGGCGTACGGCCTCGTCGTCGCGGTGTTCCAGTGGGGGTGGGGAAAGGAGCTCGTCGGTATCGGCAAGGGCGGCCCGATCGAGCCCTTCGTGCCGATGATGATGTTCGCCATCGTCTTCGGCCTGTCGATGGACTACGAGGTCTTCCTCCTGTCCCGGATGAAGGAGGAGTACGACCGCACCGGCGACAACGCCAACGCCGTCGCCGACGGCCTCGCCGTGACCGCCCGCGTGATCACCGCGGCGGCGCTGATCATGGTGGTGGTGTTCGGCTCGTTCATCCTCGAGGAGGACCGGGTCGTGAAGCTCATGGGAACCGGCCTCGCCATCGCCGTGCTGCTCGACGCCACGATCGTCCGCATGCTCCTCGT
>DASVEG010000156.1:0-12866 GCA_036380695.1 Acidimicrobiales bacterium | reverse complement strand
GGCCGAGGTGGCCCTGAGAGTCCGCTGTTCTCCTCCATCATGCTGAGCGACGGGCCCGTGGTCGGATATGACTTGGACCGGGTGCCCGATCCGCCCCAGCAGGTGGTGTTGTCGGCCTGCGATCTCGGTCAGGCGACCGTGCGCCCCGGCGACGAGGCCTTGGGGCTGACCCGGGCGCTGCTGCACAGCGGAACGTCGACTGTCATCTCCGGCGTGGCCAAGGTGTCCGACCGGGGTGCTGCGGACCTGATGGCCGATTATCACCACCGACTGGCCGCCGGATCCACCCCGGCGTACGCGCTCGCGGAGGCCCTGGCGACGACCGAGGACCCGATCCCGTTCGCCTGTTTCGGGGCCGGCTGGTGATTGGGGAAACCCGGGCACCGAGTACGGGGTCCGATGTTCCCCAACGTCGGCCAGGCTCGCCGATGGCCGATTCTCACCGCTGACGCCTTAGACTCAGCAGGTTGCCCTCCCGGCCACATCTGATGTCTGCTTGTGAAGAGAGTTCTGGCATGCCCCTTCGTACCGATCTGCGCAACGTCGCGATCGTCGCCCACGTCGACCACGGGAAGACCACCCTGGTGGACGCCATGCTCTGGCAGTCCGGGGCTTTCCGCGTCGGCCAGGACGTCGAGAAGCGGGTGATGGACTCGATGGACCTGGAGCGGGAGAAGGGCATCACCATCCTGGCCAAGAACACCGCGGTGCTGCACCACGCCCCGGACGGCTCCGACGTGATCATCAACATCATCGACACCCCCGGCCACGCCGACTTCGGCGGCGAGGTCGAGCGTGCGCTGACGATGGTCGACGGCGTGCTGCTGCTCGTCGACGCGTCCGAGGGCCCGCTCCCCCAGACGCGCTTCGTGCTGCGCAAGGCGCTGGCCAAGAACCTCCCCATCATCGTGGTGGTGAACAAGGTCGACCGGCCCGACGCGCGGATCGGCGAGGTGGTGAACGAGGTCTACGAGCTCTTCATGGACCTCGACGCCGACGAGGAGCAGATCGAGTTCCCCATCGTCTACTGCAACGCTCGCGCAGGTCAGGCGTCGCTCGACCCCGAGAAGCCGGGCACCGACCTGCAGCCGTTGTTCGACCTGCTGATCGGGACGATCCCCGCGCCGTCCTACGACGAGGGCCACCCGTTGCAGGCGCTGGTGACCAACCTCGACGCGTCGCTGTACGTCGGCCGGCTGGCGCTGTGCCGCGTGCACCAGGGAACGATCACCAAGGGCCAGCAAGTGGCGTGGTGCCGCACCGACGGCACGATCGAGAAGGCGAAGATCACCGAGCTGTACATCACCGACGCGCTCGACCGCGTCGACGCCGAGTCGGCAGGGCCGGGGGAGATCATCGCGATCGCCGGCATCCCCGAGATCACGATCGGCGAGACGCTCGCCGACGTCGACGACCCACGGCCGTTGCCGGTCCTGCGTGTCGACGAGCCGAGCCTCGCCATGACCATCGGCGTGAACAGCTCGCCGCTGGCCGGCACCGAAGGCAAGAAGCTGACGGCACGCCTCGTGAAGAACCGGCTCGACCAGGAGCTCGTCGGCAACGTGTCGCTTCGTGTGCTGCCGACCGAACGGCCCGATACATGGGAGGTGCAGGGCCGCGGCGAGCTGCAGCTCGCAGTGCTCGTCGAGATCATGCGGCGCGAGGGCTTCGAGCTCACCGTCGGCAAGCCGCGGGTGCTCACGCGTGAGATCGACGGCAAGCTCCACGAGCCGGTCGAGCGGGTGTCGATCGACGTTCCCGCCGACTTCCTCGGCGTCGTCACCCAGTTGCTCGCGCTGCGCAAGGGCCGTCTGGAGCAGATGGTCAACCACGGCACCGGCTGGGTGCGCTTGGAGTACGTCGTGCCTGCGCGCGGCCTCATCGGGTTCCGCACCGAGTTCGTCACCGAGACGCGCGGCACCGGCCTGCTCCACCACGTCTTCGAGGGGTACGAGCCGTGGTTCGGCGACATCAAGACGCGGCCGAACGGCAGCCTCGTCGCCGACCGCAAGGGGCCGACCACCACGTACGCGCTCATGTCGTTGCAGGAGCGGGGCGTGCTCTTCCTCGGGCCGGGCGTGGAGGTGTACGAGGGGATGATCGTCGGCGAGAACGCCAAGGCCGACGACATGGACGTCAACCCGACCAAGGAGAAGAAGCTCACGAACGTGCGGTCGTCGACCGCGGACGTCTACGAGCGGCTGGTGCCGGCGCGGATGCTGTCGCTCGAGCAGGCGCTCGAGTTCATCGAGGAGGACGAGTGCGTCGAGGTGACGCCGACGAACGTCCGCCTCCGCAAGGTCGTCCTCGACCAGACCGTGCGCGGCCGCATGGCCAAGCGCGCCAAGGACATCTCCCGGGCCTGACGGCGTCGCGTTGTTACGAGCGGGGGGCGCGGCGGACGCGGCTCGCGGCGTCGACGCTCACGACCAGGTTGTGCGCGCCACGCTGGAGCATCTCGGCCAGGCGCCGCCGCACGGCGACGTCTTCGGCGTCCTCCAGCAGCGCGGCGATCGTCGCGATGGTCGAGACCACACCGCGTACGTGGTGGACGTGCTCGACGCCCGTGCCCGTGATGCCGGCCAGCCAGTCGTTGTACGAGCGGGCGTGGTCCTCGAGCGCGGTGTGCAGGCGGACGAGCTCCCTCGCCGGGAGCCGGTCCCAACCGTGCGCGAGGGTGGCCGCCGTCGCCGCGACCTTGGCGGCCCGTTCGCGGCCGGACGACGCCACGAGGTCGGACACCTCATACCGCACGATTGGGGCGTCGTCGGTTCCCAACATCCCTCTGAGCGTCCCCCCGATCGGGCCGTCCGACAATCACCCGAACGGGTCATTGCGTCGCGCGCAGTGACTAGGTAGGGACGGTCGACGTCTAGCCCGGTGGGGCGGCTAGAAACGGGGGATGGCCTCCCTGTACGACATCCCGATCCGCACGCTCGAGGGGCAGGAGACGACGCTCGCCGAGCACAAGGGGAAGGCGCTCCTCCTCGTCAACGTCGCGTCGAAGTGCGGGCTCACGCCGCAGTACGAGGGCCTCGAGCGCCTGCACGAGCAGTACAAGGACCGCGGCTTCACCGTGCTCGGCTTCCCGAGCAACCAGTTCGGCAACCAGGAGCCGGGCTCGTCGGAGGAGATCCAGACCTTCTGCTCCACGACCTACGGCGTCACGTTCCCGATGTACGAGAAGATCGACGTCAATGGTGAGAACCGGCACCCCATCTACGAGCGCCTCGTCGACGTGCCGGACAACAAGGGCCACAAGGGCGACGTGCAGTGGAACTTCGAGAAGTTCCTCGTGTCGCCCGAAGGCGAAGTCGTCGCCCGGTTCAACCCGGTGGTGAAGCCCGAGGATGAGACCCTCGTCGCCGCCGTCGAGTCCCACCTGCCCGGCTAGCAGCACTACGGTCCCGCGGCGCGCTTGTGTCGGCTTTTGGCCACGAAGTGGGGCTGGAGCCCAGTTTGTGGCCAAAAGGGAAAGGGAGTGGCGCGGCCGGCGGCGGCTAGCGCGGCCGGCGGCGGCCACGGGCAACTTGACCCGCGGGTCAGGCGGCGGTAGAAAACTTGACCGCTGGGTCAAGTTCGTGGAGCACTGGCCACTGCCGCTGAGGGGGGCCTTGGGAACGTGAGCGGATTGCGAGGCCGTGCCGCGGTCGTCGGCGTCACCGACGCCGCGTCCCCGACCGGTGAGCTGGACGTGTCCGGCCGGGCCCTCGAAGCGAGGATGATCCGCGATGTCCTCGACGACGCCGGCCTCACGCTCGCCGACATCGACGGCGTCTGCCACCACCAGTCGGCGATGGCGTTCGCCGAGTACTTCGGCATCACCGCCCGTTACACCGACTCGACGATGACGGGCGGCAGTGTCTTCGAGGTGTACCTCGAGCACGCCGCGTCGGCGGTGGCGAACGGCCTGGCCGAGTGCATCCTCGTCGTGTTCGCGCAGACCCCCAGAGCGGACAAGCGCAGGGGCGTCAACAACCGGGGCGGCCCCCCGCCCGGCCCCAACCCGACGGCCGAGTGGGAGATGCCGTACGGCCTCCAGATGCCGAAGGGTGCCTACGCGCTCGCCGCGAGCCGGCACATGGCGCAGTACGGCACGACGCCCGAACAGCTCGCGCAGATCGCCGTCAGCACCCGCGCCTGGGCGAGCATGAACCCGAGGGCTCGCTACCAGGACCCGATCGCAATCGACGACGTGCTGTCGTCGCCGATGCTGGCGTCGCCCCTCCACCTCCTCGACTGCTGCCTCGTCACCGACGGCGCTGGCGCCTTCATCGTGACGACGCCGGAGCGGGCGAGAGACCTGCGCAAGCCGCCGGTCTACGTGCTCGGTGCGGCGACCGCGCACACCCACATGATGATCAGCCAGATGCCCGACGTGACGACGACGCCGGGCGCCATCTCCGGGCCGAGGGCGTTCGAGATGGCCGGCATCAAGCCCGGCGACGTCGACGTGCTCATGGGGTACGACAGCTTCACGATCACCCAACTCCTGCACCTCGAAGACCTCGGGTTCTGCGCGAAGGGCGAAGGTGGCCCGTTCGTCGAGGACGGCAAGCTCGGGCCCGGCGGGGCGTTGCCGACGAACACGAACGGCGGCGGGCTGTCGTACACCCATCCAGGGATGTACGGGATGTTCCTCGTCGTCGAAGCGGTGCGACAGCTTCGCGGCGAGTGCGGCCGGCGACAGGTCGAAGGTGCGGAGATCGCGGTCGCGCACGGCTCGGGCATGGTGCTGTCGTGCATGTCGACTGCGGTGCTCGGCGCCGAGGCGGCGCTGTCGTGACCGAGGCGGCGGCGACCGATGCGACACGGCTCGAGCCGCCGGTCGGCGACGTGAGCGTTCCGTTCTGGGAAGCGACGAAGGAGCGCAGGTACGTCGTGCAGTGGTGCGCGGCTTGCGACGAGCCGATCTACTACCCCCGCGAGGTGTGTCCGCGCTGCCTCTCCGCGGACACCCTCGATTGGCGCACGAGCAGGGGCACCGGAACGGTCTACGCGGTCAGCGTGCAGCACCGCCCGGCGAACCCCCTCATGGCCGATCGCGTCCCGTACGCCGTCGCGCTCGTCGACCTCGCCGACGGGGTGCGCGTCATGTCCAACGTCGTGAACTGCGACCCGGAGTCGGTTCGCGTCGGGGACGCCGTTCGCGTCGCGTGGGAGCCGCTCAGCGACGGCCGCAACCTGCCCGTCTTCGAACCCCAGCCGGCCTTCGAAGCAAAGGAGTCCTGACATGGCCCTCGAGCTCGACCTCGGTCCGAATGCCCGCAAGTTCCGCGACGAGCTGCGCGAGTGGCTGGAGGCGAACCGCCCGGAGAACATGATCGGGGTCGAGGCCGAGCGGGCGAGCTTCGGGAGCGTGCCCGGCCTCGACGAGTGGACCGCGAAGCTGCACGAAGCCGGCTACCTCTGCGTCTCGTGGCCGAAGGAGTTCGGCGGTCGCGGCCTCACGGGCATCGAGGTCGCGGTCATGAACGAGGAGTTCGCGCGCGTCGGCGTTCCCCGCGTCACGCGAGGGATGGGCGAGTGGCTCGTCGGCCCGTCGATCATCGTGTGGGGCACCGACGAGCAGAAGGCGTACTTCCTGCCGCGCATCATCGACGGCACCGACCGCTACTGCCAGGGCTTCAGCGAGCCCGACGCAGGGTCCGACCTCGCGGGGCTGAAGACGCGTGGCGTCGTCGACGGCGACGAAGTCGTGATCACCGGCCAGAAGGTGTGGACCTCTGGCGCGCACCTGGCGAACATGATGTTCTGCCTCTGCCGCACCGACCCCGACGCGCCGAAGCACAAGGGCATCTCGTACGTCTTGGTGCCCATGAAGCTCGAGGCCGCCTCCGTGGCGAACGGGACGAATGGCTCGTCCAACGGGTTCGAGCTCCGGCCCATCAAGCAGCCAACGGGATCGAGCCACTTCTCCGAGACGTTCATCACCGAGGCGCGCGCCCCGCTGTTCAACGTCATCGGCGGGCTGCACAACGGCTGGCGCGTGACGATGACGACGCTCGGCAACGAGCGGGGCGGCAACGCGACGACGCAGCACGTGCAGTACACGAAGCAGTTCTGGAACGCGGTCGAGCTGACCCGCAAGTACGCGCGGGACAAGGACCCGCTCGTGCGCCAGCAGCTCGCGTGGGCGTACGCGCACATCGAGATCATGCGGTTCCAAGGGCTTCGCTTGCTCAGCGAGGTCGTCGCCAAGAAGGAGCCGGGCCCGGCCAGCTCGATCAACAAGATGTTCTGGTCGGAGTACGCGCAGCGCTTCGCCGAGATCGTGATGAACATCCGCGGTGCCGACTCGATGGTCATGCCCGACCAGGCCGACGGCCAGTACAAGCCCGACAAGTGGACGAACGCGTTCCTCCAGACGCGCGGCGTCACCATCTGGGGCGGCACCGCGCAGGTGCAGCGCAACATCGTCGGCGAGCGCGTGCTCGGTCTTCCGAAGGAGCCGCTCCCGCCGTCCGAAGGCGGCAAGTGAGCGACGCAACCGTCGCGGACGCGACCGTGTCCGACGCGGACGCGCGCAAGAAGCTGACGGCGTCCGGCGTCACGCTGCGGTGGTGGGCGGAGCGCATCGGCGACAAGTCGGCGATCGTCAGCGACTTCGGCACGCGGACGTTCGCAGAGCTCGAAGCGCGAGCGAACCAGCTCGGCAGGGCCTTGCGCCGTCGCGGCTTGAAGGCGGGCGATGCCATCGCGCTCGTCTGCACGAACCGGCCCGAGTTCGCGGAGGTCGTCGCCGCCTACCAGCGAACCGGCCTGCGCATGACGCCGATCAACTGGCACCTCACGGGCGACGAAGCGGCGTATATCGTCGCCGACTGCGAGGCGAAGGCAATCGTCGCCGACACGCGTCTCGCCGGCACCGCGCTGGGCGCTGTGGCGAAGGCGCCAGGCGTGACCGTCAAGCTCGCGGTCGGCGGCGACATCGACGGCTTCGACGCATACGAGGAGGCGCTCGCCGCCGAGGACTCGTCGTACATCGACGCCCCGGTGCTCGGCGCGTCGATGCTGTACACCTCGGGCACGACCGGGCGGCCCAAGGGCGTGTACCGGCCGCCGGGGTCGACGCCGAGCGTCAACATCTACGGCTACAGCGAGGCAGGCGACGACCTCCATCTGTGCACCGGTCCGCTGTACCACGCCGCACCGTTGTCGTTCTCGCTGAACGCGCCGCTCACGTACGGAGCAGGCGTCGTGCTCATGGACAAGTGGGACCCGGAGGAGGCGCTGCGCCTCATCGCGGAGCATCGCATCACCCACACGCACATGGTCCCGACGATGTTCCACCGGTTGCTCTCGTTGCCGGAGGACGTGCGCGCGAAGTACGACCTCTCGTCGCTGCGCTACGTACTCCACGGCGCCGCGCCGTGTCCCGTGCCGATCAAGCAGCGGCTCATCGAGTGGCTCGGCCCGATCGTGTGGGAGTACTACGCCGCGACGGAGGGAGTCGGCTCCTTTGTCGACTCGAAGACGTGGCTAGAGCGGCCGGGCACCGTCGGCAAGCCCGCGGATCCGAAGACGGTCAAGATCGGCGACGACGACGGCAACGAGTTGCCGCGCGGCGAGATCGGGCTCGTCTACATCAAGCCCGCGACCGCTCCGTTCCAGTACTTCAAGGACCAGACGAAGACGGCGTCGTCGTTCCGCGGCGAATACTTCACGCTCGGCGACGTCGGCTACATGGACGACGACGGCTACGTCTACCTGACCGATCGCACCGCGAACCTCATCATCTCGGGCGGCGTGAACATCTACCCGGCGGAGGTCGACGCGGTGCTCCTGCAGCACCCCGCCGTCGGTGACGCGGCCACGATCGGCGTGCCGAACGACGAGTGGGGCGAAGAGGTGAAGGCCGTCGTCGAGCTGCAGCCGGAGGTGGAGGCGACGCCCGGGCTGGCCGAGGAGCTCCTCGCGTTCTGCCGCGAACGGCTCGCGCACTACAAGTGCCCGCGGACGCTCGACTTCATCGACGAGTTGCCGCGGCAGGACAACGGCAAGATCTACAAGCGGCTGCTGCGCGATCGCTACCGCGCCGCGGCGTCCTAGAGACGGAGGAACGATGGGCATCTGCGACGGACGCGTCGTGATCGTCACCGGCGCAGGCCGAGGCATCGGCCGCGGCCACGCCATCGAGTTCGCGCGCCAGGGCGCGAAGGTCGTCGTCAACGACCTCGGCGGCTCGGTCGAGGGGTCGGGCACCGACCTGACGCCGGCGCAGCAAGTGGTCGAGGAGATCAAGGGCATGGGCGGCGAGGCCGTCGCCAACGCCGACAACGTCGCCGACTGGGAGGGCGCGCAGCGCCTCGTCAACACCGCGATCGAGACGTTCGGCGACCTGCACGTGCTCGTGAACAACGCGGGCATCCTGCGCGACCGCATGCTCGTGAACATGACCGAGGAGGAATGGGACGCGGTCATCGCCGTCCACCTCAAGGGAACGTTCGCGCCGACGAGGTGGGCTGGCGCCTACTGGCGGGAGAAGGCGAAGGCGGGCGAGCAACTCGACGTGCGCGTGATCAACACGTCGTCCACGTCCGGCATCTTCGGCAACCCTGGCCAGACGAACTACGGCGCCGCCAAGGCGGGGATCGCGGCGTTCACGATCATCGCCTCGCGTGAGCTCGGCCGGTACGGCGTGACCGTTAACGCGGTCGCGCCTGCCGCGCTCACGCGCATGACCGAGAACCTCGGCATGGGGCAACGGGCGCGTGAGGTGAAGGCAGGCGAGTTCGACCCGTTCTCGCCCGACAACATTGCACCCCTGGTCGTGTGGCTCGGCAGCGAGCAGTCGAAGGACATCACCGGTCGCGTGTTCCTCGTCTCCGGCGGGCGCATCGGCGTCGCGGAAGGATGGAACCGCGGACCGACCGCGACAAAGGACGACCGTTGGGACCCCGCCGAGCTCGGCGACGTCGTCCCGAAGCTCGTGGCAGACGCCGCACCCATTACCGGCATGAGCGCATAAGGAGCCCGCGAACAGATGCCCATCAACCCCGATGCAGCAAGCGAAGAGTGGTCCGAGTGGACCGAACGGTCGTGGACGTCGAAGGACGCGTTGCTCTACGCGCTCGGCGTCGGCGCGGGTGTGCAGGACCCGACCGGTTTCGAGCTCGAGTTCACGACGGAGAACTCCAGTGGCGTGAACCAGCGCGCGCTGCCCACGATCGGCGTCGTCCTCGGCGGCCTCGGAGCGGGCATGCGCAACGTCGGGACGTTCAACCCTGCGTTCCTCGTCGACGGCGGCCGGACGATCGAGATCCACAAGGAGATCCCCGTCGAGGGCACGCTCAAGACGCGCGGCCGCGTCACGGGTGTGTACGACAAGGGATCGGGCGCGGTGATCGCGACGGAGTCCGAGTCGGTCGACGCCAAGACCGAGGAGCTCCTGTTCACCCTGAAGGCGAACGTCTTCATCCGCGGCGAAGGCGGCTTCGGCGGTGACCGCGGCCCGTCGGAGAAGATCGAGTTCCCGACGTCGGCGCCCGACCACGAGGTGACGTACCAGACGCGTGAGGACCAGGCACTGCTCTACCGCTTGTCGGGCGACCGCAACCCGCTCCACTCCGACCCCGAGTTCGCCAAGCTCGCCGGCTTCCCGAAGCCGATCCTCCACGGGTTGTGCACCTACGGGTTCACCGGCCGCGCGCTGCTGCACGCGCTTTGCGGGTCTGACCCCGCGAACTTCAAGCGCATGGAGGGTCGCTTCTCCAAGCCAGTTTTCCCGGGCGAGGCGTTGACGGTCCGCATGTGGGTCGACGGCGACAACGCCCTCTTCCAGACCGTCAACCCCAACGGCGACGTCGTGCTCGACCAGGGCAGGTTCGCGTTCTCCTCGTGAGCGCGGTCCGCTTTTGTGTGCGAATGGCGCATCATGTTGCGCCATTCGCACACAAAACGAGGTGTGCGGGGGTGACGGCGGAAGTCGAGGCCGCGATCGACGAGCACCCGCGCGTGCGGTCGTGCGCGGTGATCGGCCTCCCGGACGACGACCTCGGCCAGCGCGCCCATGCGGTGCTCGACGTCGACGGCGACGTGTCAGACGACGAGCTGCGAGCGTTCCTCGCGGAGCGGCTCGTCTCCTACAAGCGGATGGGAACGCGAAGCGCATGACGATCGTGGAGACGAAGTACGGCAAGTTGCAGGGCACGACGAACGGCGGCATCTCGTCGTTCAAGGGCGTGCCCTTCGCCGCGCCGCCCGTCGGCGACCTGAGGTTCCGGCCGCCTGTGCCGCCGCAGCCGTGGGAGGGGACGCGCGCCGCCGACGCCTTCGGCGCGGTCGCACCGCAGGTCGCGCAAGCAGGCGTCGCGCAAGGCGACGGCCAGCGCCAGTCGGAGGATTGTCTGTACCTCAACGTGTGGACGCCTGGCCTCGACGGCACGCGCCCGGTGATGGTCTGGATCCACGGCGGCGCGTTCCAGAACGGGTCGGGCTCCCTGCCGCTGTACGACGGCACGAACCTGGCGAGCAACGGCGACGTCGTCGTCGTCACGATGAACTACCGCCTCGGCGTGCTTGGCTGGCTGGCGAGCGAGCAACTGGCGGCCGAACCGGGTGCGCCAGCAGGCAACTGGGGCCTCCTCGACCAGGTCGCCGCGCTGCGGTGGGTCAGCGAGAACATCCGTGCCTTCGGCGGCGACCCGGGGAACGTGACCATCTTCGGCGAGTCGGCCGGGTCGGTGAGCGTGAGCACGCTGCTCGGCACTCCCGCGGCTCGTGGCCTGTTCCACAAGGCCATCGCGCAGAGCGGCGGGCCAGGGGGCTTCTCGATGTCGTTCGCGGAGCGGTTCGCGGCCGAACTGATCGAGGAGGCCGGCGTCGCCGACGTGGCCGCGCTCCGGCACACCCCGGTCGACGAGCTGCTGGAGGCGCAGGAGCGCATCGCGAAGCGGGTCGGGCGGCTCAACACCGCGCTCGCGCCCGTGGTCGACGGCGGCGTGCTGGCCGAGCAGGCGCTGGCGGAGATTCGCGACGGCATCAATCGCGACGTCCCGTTGCTCGCGGGCACCAACCGCGACGAGATGCGGTACTTCGCGATCGGCGACCGCAGGCTCACCGGTGGCGACGAAGAGCTCGTGCTTCGCCGTCTCTCGCGGACGAACCGCGACGCGGCGGCATGGCTGTACGAGACGTACCGCGGGATCCGCGAGGCGCGTGGCCTCGACACCTCGCCGTTCGCCCTGTGGGTCGCCATCGAGAGCGACCGCGTGTTCCGCGTGCCGAGCCTGCGCATGGCCGAGAGCCAGGCGGCCGCGGGCGCGCCGGTGTACGAGTACCTGTTCGACTGGGAGTCACCCGCGGTGGGCGGCCTGCTCAAGTCGTGCCACGCGCTCGAGATCGCGTTCGCGCTCGGCAACCTCGACAAGCCGGCGATGGACGTGTTCTGCGGCAGTGGTCCCGAGGCGGAGCAGCTCTCGCAGACGATGATGGGGGCGTGGCTCGCCTTCGCGCACACCGGCGACCCGTCGACGGACGCGACGGGGACGTGGCCGCGGTACGACGCCGCCCGCCGGGCGACGCTGCGCCTCGGTCGCACGGTCGAAGTGCTCGACGCACCGATGGAGGAGGAGCGCCGCGCGTGGGAGGGCCGCGTCACCGGCCGCATGTCCGCCGCGTAGCGACGGTCGTCGCCGCCGCTCTCGCGGTCTCGACGCTCACCGCGTGCTGGAACCGCGATGACGACGACGACGCCGGCGCTGGCGCACCGTTGCGCTTCGAAGGTCGAGTCATCGAGGGCGCGCCCGACCTCGCTTTCGACGCGCTCCCGGCGTCCTACGAGGTGACGTACGCGATCGACGACGTCAGCGGCGGCACCCGCGAGCGCCGATTCGAGCTCGTCGTCGTCGACCGGCCCTGGGCGAGCAGGCTGGAAGGGATCCGGCGCCCCGGCCGCCCCGCCGTCACCGCCGAGGTCGGGACGTTCGGTCGCCGCTCTATCGGTGTAGACGACGCGCTCGTGCTCGCGATGCCGCCGTCGCTCGCCCCCGCCGACGTCCGGATCGACGCGGCGGTAGATGACGCTTCCGCCCGCGGCTTACTGCTTCGGCGCGAGGTGAGGGAGACCCGCCTCGCCGCCGGCCGTTGCCAGGTGTTCCGGTCGGCGGACGGGCTCGCTGCCTCGCCGCTCGCACCCATGGACGCGGGCGCCAAGTCGTACGTCGAGAGCTGCATCGACGAGCGGGGGATCGTCGTCGAGGAGCTCGAGGTGGTCGACGGGAAGGTGGTCAAGCACAAGCTGCTCGAACGCGCGATCGCGGACGACGTCGACGACGCCGACCGCGCCCGACTCCGCGTCGACGGCACGCCTATCGAGGTTCGCAGCGGCGGCGGCTCGATCCTGCCGCTCACGCCGGAGAGCCGGCTCCCGAACGGCATGTGGGAGTTGCCCGCGGGCGAGCCGAGCGGGTGGACGCGGAAGGGCCGGTTCAGCGTGATCCCGCCCCAGCCGGAGAACTTCACCGACCCGACGCGGGAGGGAGCGCGGGTGAGTGGGGTCGCCGACGTGTGGGAGCGCGGGATCGACGTCCTCCTCGTCGAGCAGGGCGCGACCCTGCGCGCCGTCGACCCGTTCCCGCCGATCGGCGAGGGCGCGGAGACGATCGACCTCGGGCCGCTCGGCACCGCGGAGGTGATCGTGAGCCTGCGGATGAGCGAGCTCCGCGTCCGCCGCAGGGGCGGCGCCTACGTCCGGGTGATCGGCACCCTCGCGGTAACCGAGCTCGAAGCCGTCGCACGCGCCCTCGCCGAGCAACCCGGCGGCGAACTCGTCTTCGTCGACGACTGACGGCTTTTGTGCACCGTTGGCATCTCATGAGATGCCAACGGTGCACAAAAGCCGTCAGTCGTCGACGAAGACGAGT
>DASVEG010000155.1:0-16614 GCA_036380695.1 Acidimicrobiales bacterium | reverse complement strand
CAGGCGCCGCCCGACGTCCCCGTCGCGTAGCCACCCCTCCGCGCCGCCCCACGAACCCGCCTTCCGTCGAATGCCTACGGGGGGTGCACCACGAGCCGCACCTGCGCGGTTGCGGATTGGGCGAGGCGCGGCTTCTGGTGCTGGACTACCGGGTACTTACTTGCGGGTAACCGCCTTCTGAACGTCAAAGGAGACGCTCGCGTGACCCTCGCCGCCCCCACGAACAACCAGAGACTGCTGTCGTGGGTCGAGGAGATCGCGGCGATCACCCAACCCGAGCGCATCGAGTGGTGCGACGGGTCGGCCGAGGAGTACGACCGCCTCGCGCAGCTCCTGGTCGACAGCGGCACGTTCCGCCGGTTGAGCGACGCCAAGCGGCCGAACAGCTACCTCGCGCTCTCCGACCCCGGCGACGTCGCCCGCGTGGAGGATCGCACGTTCATCTGCTCGACGAACGAGTCCGACGCGGGCCCGACGAACAACTGGCGCGACCCCGTCGAGATGAAGGCCGAGCTCACCGAGCTGTTCCGCGGGTCGATGCGCGGCCGGACGATGTACGTCGTCCCCTTCTCGATGGGCCCCCTCGGTTCCGACAAGAGCCACATCGGCGTGCAGCTCACCGACTCGCCCTACGTCGCCGTCAACATGCGGATCATGACCCGCATGGGGAAAGGCGCCCTCGAGGTGCTCGGCGACGACGGCGAGTTCGTCCCCTGCCTGCACTCGGTCGGCTACCCGCTCGCCGACGGCAAGCCCGACGTGCCGTGGCCGTGCGACTCGGAGAACAAGTACATCGTCCACTTCCCGGAGACGCGGGAGATCTGGTCGTACGGCTCTGGCTACGGCGGCAACGCCCTGCTCGGCAAGAAGTGCTTCGCGCTGCGCATCGCGTCGGTGATGGCGCGGGACGCAGGCTGGCTGGCCGAGCACATGCTCATCCTCAAGCTGACGTCACCCGAAGGCGAGACGCGCTACATGACGGGTGCGTTCCCGTCCGCGTGCGGCAAGACCAACCTGGCGATGCTCGTCCCGACCCTGCCGGGGTGGAAGGTCGAGACCGTCGGCGACGACATCTGTTGGATGAAGTTCGGTGACGACGGCCGGCTCTGGGCCATCAACCCCGAGGCGGGCTTCTTCGGCGTCGCGCCCGGCACGTCGACGAAGACGAACCCGAACGCGATGCTGACGCTCGACGGCAACTGCATCTTCACGAACTGCGCGCTCACCGACGACGGCGACATCTGGTGGGAGGGCATGACGGCGGAGAAGCCGTCGCACCTGATCGACTGGAAGGGCCAGGACTGGACGCCCGAGTCGGGGACACCCGCGGCGCACCCGAACGCCCGCTTTACCGCCCCCGCCGCGCAGGACCCAGCGATCGCGAGCGAGTGGCAGGACCCGAAGGGCGTGCCCATCTCGGCGATCCTGTTCGGCGGCCGGCGCTCGTCGGTGATCCCGCTCGTCACCGAGGCGTACTCGTGGGAGCAAGGCGTGTTCCTCGGCTCGATCATGGCGTCGGAGACGACGGCGGCCCAGGCGGGCGCCGTTGGCAACCTGCGCCGCGACCCGTTCGCGATGCTTCCGTTCTGCGGTTACCACATGGCCGACTACCTCGGGCACTGGCTGTCGATCGGGTCGATGACCGACGCCGAGAAGCTGCCGAAGATCTTCTACGTCAACTGGTTCCTCAAGGGCGACGACGGCAAGTTCATCTGGCCGGGGTTCGGCGAGAACAGCCGCGTGCTCGAGTGGATCTTCCAGCGGTGCAACGGCGACGGCGACGCGGTGGAGACGCCCATCGGCTACCTGCCGACTCGCGCCGGCCTGCCGCTCGACGGCCTCGACCTCCGCGACACCGACGTCGACCGCCTGCTCGAGGTCGACGTCGACGCCTGGCGCGAGGAGGTCGGCTCGATCAAGGAGCACTACGACTCGCTCGAGCGCATCCCCCAGGCGCTCTGGGACGAGCTCGCCGCACTCGAGAAGCGGCTGTCGAACTCCTAGTCGTTCATTTTGTGCACCGTTGCCATGGCATTTCATGGCATCGGTGCACAAAGGCGATCACGCGAGCGACCCGAGCCACGCCTGCACCTCGCGGCGTGACGTGAGCACGACCCATCGCGGGTCGGTGGCGACGGACTCGGCGTACTGCTGGCGGCGGCGGTCGCGCGACGTCCACGCCCAGCGGATGGGGTGGGTCGGGTCGGCCCACGACCGGAACGTCTCGGTGTTGCCGTTCCACAACTCCCGACGGAACGCGGCGCGGGCGAACGACCGGCGAATCACCTGCGTCATGATCCGCCACCGCGGCAGGTCGAGGAAGACGATGTGCGTGGCCCGTGCCCACAGCGCGTCACGCACGAAGCCGTAGTTGCCGTCGACCACCCACGCCTCGTGCTGCGTGGTGAAGGCGGTGACCACCGCCCACATCTCGTCGTTCGGCATCTCCGTCCAGTTGGGCTGGTGCCGCACGGCGTCGAGCTCGAGGTGAGGAACGCCGAGACGGGCGGCGGCCGATCGCGCCACTGTCGTCTTGCCGGAGCCGCTGGTTCCGACGACGTGGATGCGCATGTCCGGATGGTCCCAGACCGGGAGGACGGCACCGCGGACGCGGCGAACTCGGATGACCATGCTCGCAAGCGCGCCCTTCGATTCGTCGCGCTCGCGGCGTCCGTCGCCGCCCTCCTCGGCGGCGCGCCCGCCGTCGGGAACAGCGCCGGCGACGGGACACCGGAGCAGCCGTTCGACTACTTCTCGGTCACGGGGCTGTCGCAGCCGACCCACGCGATAGAGCGCCACGCCTACACGGTGCCGATGCGCGACGGGGTCGAGCTGTACGTCGAGGTCGTGCGCCCGGCGACCGAGGGCAAGTACCCCGTCGTCATGGAGCTCTCGCCGTACCACGGACTGAGCGAGGGTCGGGATGGCTCGACCGTCATCGGCTGGCCACGCGAGCGCACGCCGATCGAGCCCGTCGACGGCGGCGAACTGGACGCCGACACCACCAGCCTCACCAACTACTTCGCCCCGCGCGGGTACGCAGTGGCGATCGTCGACCTCCGGGGCACGGGTCGGTCGGAGGGGTGCCTCGACCAGCTCGGCCGCGTCGACGCGGGCGACGCCAAGGAGATCGTGGAGTGGGCCGCGGACCAGCCGTGGTCGAGCGGCAGGGTCGGCGTTGCCGGGTTCTCGTACGCGGGGGGCGCCGCGACGCTGGCCGTCGCGCAACAGCCGCCGCAGCGACTGCACGCGACGGCCGGCGGTGGTCTCTCGGCGTCGTCGGGCGCCGTCCCTGGGAGCGTGTCCTTCACCGGTGACCCGACCGGCGTGAGCGACGGCCCTGGATCGAACGCGTTCATGTCGGTCGACGACTCGCCGCAGACCGGCCACGTGATGTTCGTGTCGGATCCGCTCGCGCAGGACACGTTTCTCGCGGGAACCCCATCGCTCACGCTCGCTGGCTCGGTGACCGCGCCGCGCGTGCACCTCAACGCGGTCGTCTGGAGCCTGGCTCCCGACGGCACGATGCGCCGCCTCACGGCCTTCGCGATCAGCCCCGAGTTGCGGAACGGCGCGGCGACGACCACGCCGGTGATCCCGGCCGAGCGCATGCAGCTCCGGCCGCCCGGCTGGCCCGCGTTGCACCGCGTCGACGCCGGGCACCGCCTGGTGCTGCGGGTGACCACGAGCGACACCGACAAGGTCCCGACCTTCGCCGTCGACCCGAACGTCACGGTCTTCACGGGGCCAGGCGGGACGGTGCTCGAGCTCCCGGTGGCGACGAAGCCCAAGCTGGTCGAAGACACCGTCCCGACGACGCGGTTCCCGCCCGAGCCCTACCGCTGCCAGGACACGATCTGCGACCTGACGGAGCCGTTCGACCTCGACCACGAACCCGAACCCGACGGCTGAGGGCGACGCCCGGTCGGCTCGCGACGGGCGCGCTTGCTGTAGCCCGGCAGCCGGTCAGCCGCCCGCGAGCTGCAGCAGGTGTTCGAACAACGCGAGGTGCTCGGGCCGATGGCGCAGCAGCTCCGGGTGCCACTGCACGCCGAGCACGTTGGGCGCGCCATCGACCTCGACCGCTTCGACCAGCCTGTCTGGCGACCACCCGACGGCGCGCACGCGGTCGCCGAGGCGGTCGAGCGCCTGGTGGTGGAGCGAGTTGACCTCTGGGCGCTCCGACCCCATCACCTTCGCGACGACGGAGCCAGGTTCGAGGTCGACGGTGTGGACCGACTCGTTGTAGCGCGCCCGCACCATGTGCTCGTCGACGTGCTGCACCAGCGACCCTCCCAGCGCGACGTTCAGCACCTGCACGCCGCGGCAGATGGCGAGCAGCGGGTGGTTGCGCTCGACGCAGCGGCGCGCCAGCGCGAGGTCGAACTCGTCGCGCTCGGGCGCGGCGACGACGGTCCGTTCGTCGCGCTCGTCGCCGTACCGCTCTGGGCCAACGTCGGGCCCGCCGACCACGATCACCGCGGGCACCGCGTCGAGCAGATCGTCGATGCCTGCGGGATCGAGCTGCGGGAGCACCACCGGCGACCCGCCCGCCTTCGCCGCCGCCTTCACGTACGTGGAGTGGGTGAGGGCGGAGTCGATGGGCCCGTCGTCGCCGTCGCCCACCACCTGCCGCCACGACGAGATGCCAAGGAGTGGGCGCACTGCCGAACGGTAGCCTTCGGCATGGCGACGATCACCCTCGAGGACGACGCTCCGCCTATCGTCCGGATCGTCGGTGTGACGCTCCGGCGGGCCGCGGCCGACCCCTCGCTCGCGGCGACGATCGACCAGATGCAGGGCACCATCGCGCTGCGCTCCACGAAGGATCCGCAAGCCGCGACCATCACCTTTCGCAGGGGCGACGTCTTCGTTCGCCACGGGGTCGCGCCCGACGCCGACATCGTGATCAGCGCCGACCTCGAGACGATGGGCCGGCCGGGTGCGCCGAAGCCGAAGGTCAAGGGCGCGGTGCCCCATCCGAAGCTCGCGCTCGCCGTCGCAAAGGTGCTCGACCCGCCGGTGAAGGACGGGTGGCGCGGTGCGGTCCGCGAGATGTGGGAGTGGGCTGGCGCGCGGCCGCCGCACGTGGCGTGGCGCCCTGCCGCGCTCCGCGTCGTCTGCACCGACGGCGGCCCCGACGGCGGCGAGCTGGTATTCGGCGACCCGGCCGCGGACCTCGCCAAGGGGCGCTTCGAAGTGCACGGCCCCGCATGGGCGCTGACCGCGGTGTTCACCGGCGGCGACCACCTCGGCGCCGCGCTCGTCGAAGGCCGCATCCGAGGCATCGGCGACTTCCCCACGATGAACCGCATGGTGGGGTTGCTGTCGTGCCTGATGTTGGGAGACGACTGATGGAGCGCGACGAGCTGGCGCGCTGGCTCGACGACAACGACGTCGAGATCGTCCGCATCGACGCGACCGGCGTCGAGGGCACGTTGCTCGGCAAGCACGTCGCGCGGCGAAAGTTCGAGAGCTGCCTGCCGAGTGGGGTCGCGCTCAACGACATCGGCCTCGCCATGGATCTCGGCGGCACGCCCCAGCTCGGGTGGTGGGGCGACTGGCGCCAGGACGCGCTCGGCGACGCGCTGTTGCGGCCCGACCTGTCGACGTTGACCGCCGTGGCCCACGAACCGGGGATCGCGTGGTGCACGGCCGACATCACGGGTGTCGACGGCGTGCCCTTGCCCGTCTGCCCGAGGTCGTTGCTCGCGCGCCAGCAGGCCGACCTCGACGCCCTCGGCTACTCGGTCCGCGCTGCGTTCGAGCTCGAGTTCTTCGTCTTCGAGGACCGCATCGACGCGGCGAGGCGCAAGGGCTTCCGGAACCTCACCCCGTTGGGCGGCGCGGCGCCGAAGCAGAGCTACATGACGCAGCGCTCGCCGGAGTTCGTGCCCTTGCTGCGCGAGCTCAGCCTGTCGCTCGAACGCGCCGGCGTGCCGTGGGAGGCGTTCAGTGACGAAGCCGGTCCTGGTCAGTTCGAGCTGAACATCGCGCCGGGCGACGCCGTCACCGCCGCGGATCGCGCGGCCCGCGCCAAGCAGATCCTGCGCGAGGTCGCCTACGCGCACGGCAAGAGCGTGACGTTCATGGCGCGGCCGTTCCCCGAGATGCCTTATGGCAACGGCCTCCACGTGCACGTGTCGCTCTGGCGCGGCGACGAGCCGGCGTTCGCCGACCCTCGGGTACTGCGGCACTGGGTCGCGGGGTGCATGGCGACCGTCGCAGGCATGACGTCTATCGCGACGCCGACCGTGAACTCGTTCCGCCGGCAGGTCGACTTCGTCGCTGCGCCGACCACGCCGACGTGGGGCGAGGAGAACAAGGCCGCTGCGGTCCGGACCGTCACCCGTACGGGCGCGCTCGCGCGGATGGAGCACCGGGTCGCCGCGGGCGACGCCAACCCGTACCTCGTGCTCGCCGGCGTGCTCGCGGGCGGCATCAGCGGCCTCGTCGAGGAGCTCGAGCCACCGGAGCCCGTCGCCGGCCTGCCATGGGGGCTGCCCGAAGACCACCCGAGGCTCCCCCACTCGCTGACCACGGCGGCGGCTGCGCTCGCGGCCGATACCCGGCTCCGGGCCAGGCTCGGCGACGCGTTCATCGAGCACTGGACGGAGAGCAGGAAGTTCGAGTGGCTGATGTTCCACACCGGCGGCGGCGACCCCGACGCGACCGGGAGCACCGACTGGGAGCTCGCCCGCTACTTCGAGTGGGTGTGACGGTTACTATCCGCTGTTCCTGCACCCCTTCGAGGAGGCTTCACTCGTGGCCGTCAGCGCATACGTGCTCATCCAGACCGAGGTCGGCAAGGCCGCTCAGGTCGCCGAAGAGGTTGCGAAGATCGACGGCGTGGTATCGGCCGAGGACGTCACCGGCCCCTACGACGTGATCGTTCGCGCCGAGGCGAACTCGGTCGACGAGCTCGGCAAGATGGTCGTGAGCCGCGTCCAGCTCATCGACGGCATCACCCGCACCCTCACCTGCCCCGTCGTCCATCTCTAGGCAGGCAACCCCTTCCGCTTCTGGGTGCAGAAATGCGTCCTACGGGCGCATTTCTGCACCCAGAACGCGTGAGGCGGCGGCGCGTGAGGCGAACGGCAGGACCGCGGCGGCGTCGATAGGCGGGCTGAACCAGAAGCCCTGCGCGTAGGGGCAGCCGTAGCCGCGGAGGATGTCGGCCTGCTCCTCGGTCTCGACGCCCTCGGCGACGACGGAGAGCCCGAGCTCGCGGGACATCGTCACCAGCGCGTGCACGATGGCGCCCTGGCGCGGCTCGCGGCCGAGCTCGCGCACGAGCGACCGGTCGATCTTCAACGTGTGGAACGGGCGGTGCTGCAGCCTGCCGATGACGGAGCTGCCGACGCCGAAATCGTCCACCGCGAGCCGCAACCCGAGCCCCGCGAGCGCGTCCAGCATCGGCCGCAGGTCGTCGTCGCCGAGCGCGACGCGGTCGGTGATCTCGACCTCGACGAGACCGATGGGAACGCGCGCCTCGTCGATGGCGCGGGTGAGGTCGGCGAGCAGTTCCGGCCGGCGCAGGTCGGCGGTCGAGAGGTTCATCGACACACGGAGGTCGACTCCCTCGTCGAGCCACCCGCGCATATCCGCGAGGGCGCGCTCCCGCACCCATGCGTCGATGCGCGTGATGACGCCCGACTCTTCGGCGAGGTGGAGGAACCGGTCGGGAGCGAGCCGGCCGAGGTCGGGGTGATCCCACCGCACGAGCGCTTCGACCGCGACGACGCCACCGGTCGCGAGGTCGAGCTGCGGTTGGTAGAGCACGAGCAACTCGTCGCCTTCGAGCGCGGTGTGCAACCGGTTCTCGAGGTCGAGCAGCTCGCGCCTGCGCCAGGTCGCGCCCGAGTGGAACGCGAACGTGTTGCGGCCGCGCGCCTTGGCCTCGTACATCGCCGCGTCGGCGTGCAGCAGGAGGTGCTCGTAGTCCTCGCCGTGATCGGGCCACGACGCGATGCCCACGCTGCAGGAGATGTACAGCTGGCGCCCGTCGATGTGGAAGGGCTCGCGCAACGAGCCGATGAGCTTCTCGGCCACGCCCTCCGCGGCGTCGCGATCGGACGTCCCCGGCAAGAGCAAGACGAACTCGTCGCCGCCCATGCGCGCGAGCGTGTCCTCAGACCGCACGGCCGCGGACAAGCGGGCGGCGGCTTGACGGATCAAGGCGTCGCCGGCCGTGTGCCCGAGCGTGTCGTTCACGTTCTTGAACCGGTCGAGGTCGACGAACATGAGCGTGAGCCCGCCGTTGGTGCGCCGCGCGGCACGGATCGCCTGGTGCACGCGGTCTTCGATCAAGGGCCGGTTGGGAAGCCCGGTCAGCGCGTCGTGCAACGCTTGGTGACGCATGCGTTCGACGAGCAGCGCATTGTCGAGCGCGGTCGCGGCGAGGTCGGCCAGACCGTGGAGGCGCTGGAACAGGTCGGCGTCGTCGGTGCGTCGCCGTTCGACGAAGCCCGCGGTGACGATGCCGAGGAACTCGCCTCTCGCGGCGATGGGGACTATGGCCGCTTGCACGATCCCCGCGTGATGCATGTCGTCGGCGAGCTTCGCCTTCGCGACGGTGTCGACATCGAGCAGCAAGGTGCGGCGCGAGGTCTCGAGGCCACCGAGGCTGCCGACGTCGTCGGTGGTGAGCCGGGTGTGCTGGATCGGCTGGCCGCGATGCGCTACGAGCTCGAGGACGCGGTGCGTCGCGCTCCAGCGCCAGACCGTCGCGAGAGCGCAACCGGTCATCGCGGGGACGGCATCGGCGACGTGCTCGCACACGTCCTTCGGCGACGCGACCGCGGCGAGCGTGGTTGCGAGGTCGAGGAGGCCCTGGCTGACGGCGTGGTTGCGCTCCGCGAGCCCGCGGGCCATCACGGCCTCGAGCGCGGCGGTGGCGTGTCCCGCGTACGCGGCCAGCAGTCGCTGGTCGGTCTCGCCGAGCACCGCGCCGGGCGGGAGCAGCGCGGCGAGCAACCCGTACTCGCCGCGATGGCTCGCGAGCGGCGCGACCACCGGGAGGCCGTAGGCACGATCGGACGGGTCCGCGAGTAACCGGAGCGCGCAGTCCTCCGCCTCGGCCCGGTCGAGTCCCGTAGCCGACACGTCGACGGGGCCGGAGTCGACGCGCACCGCGGCGACGAAGATGGGGGCGACGATGGCGCGGTCGGCTCCTTCGACGATGCGGTCGAGCACCGTCTCCACGGTGTCGGCGCGAGCGAGCTCGGACGCCGTCGCCTGCAGGCGTTCGAACCCGGCGACGAGCCCGTTGCCGGCCGCGGACTCCTGCGCGGCCTCGTGGGCCTCCACGTCGGCTGCGACGTCCCACCGCACGCGGTAGATGCACCAGTCGTCCCCCCTGCCCTGGCACCGTTCCTCGACCGCGGTGCCGGTCGCACCGAAGAGCGACGGAACGCCCGCCCAGAACCCTGGGCCGAAACTGCAGATGAACGGGTGCGGCTCGACTCCGTCGTACCAAGCACGCAACACGACTTCGCGATCGCCGACGTCGAGCGGCTCGATCGACCTTCCCCTCGACATCTTCGAGCCGAACGCGACGAGGTTCACCAGGGCGGCCTCGGGGGATCCCGCGGCGCGGATGAAGCTGTCGATGCCACGGGCCTGCGTCGTGCGCAGCAACTCCTCGCCGGCGCGCCGCCCGACGCCGGGGTCGCCCGTGACGACGACCGCCGCGTCCGCGAGCGCGACCACGCGCGCCGTCGTGTACCACCGGCTGTCGTCGAGCAAGGCATCGACGTCGAGAGGCTCGGCTGCGAGGTCTCGAAGAAGCGCGACGCCGCCGGGGCCGCAGGCACGATCGACGTAGCGAACGAGCGAGGCGACCACCGTCCCGGCGATGTCCCGTTCGACGCGATCCACCACATCTACATTCGGCGCTTCGCGGTGAGGGAACAGGGCCATTTTCGTGTCATGGCCCGTAAGGGCTATCCCTGGCCGACGAGCAGGGCGCGAATCCCGAGCCCCATGATGAACAGGCCGCCGAAGCCGTAGAGCAGGTAGAGCCGGTGCCGCATCTGCGCCCGGTAGCTGTAGAGGATCCCGACGGCGATGATGGCGACGAAGCCGTAGAACATGTGGAACTGCGGCGCCTCGATGCCTTGGCCCGCCACGAGACCGACGCCGAGCGCGACCTGAACGAACACGGTCAGCTCGGCCAGCACGGTGAACCACCAGAGGGCGCGCGTCCGTAGGCCGGGGATCCACGCCGCGCCGAGCGCCCACAGCCCGGCGAGGCCGTTGGACAGGATCACGACCCACGCCCACCCTTCGTGGACGTCGAGCAGCGCCGCGAACACGGGTCGGCAGGCTAGAGCGTCTTGCGCGCCTCAGCCGCGGTACTCGCGGCTGGTGTTACACGGACTCGATCAGGACGCGGTGGTCATCGCGCCGGCGGCGGCGGCCGCGAGCGCCTCGGCCTCGGCCTGGGCCTCGGCGGCGACGTCGACGAGCTCGTGGATCTCGCCTTCGCTGAACCCGGCCATGGTGCGGAACTTGCGCGCCAGGTGGACGGGGTTCTCTTCCTTCTCGCCGCGGAAGCCGCCGAAGCTGAACAGCTTGTCGACGGTGCGCTGGAACTCGAGGGCGCGGGTGCGGCGATCCTTGTCGTCCTCGGTGAGGCGCCGGAGCCAGTCGGAGCCCATCTTCACGTGCGTGACCTCGTCGGCCAGCATCCAGTCCTCGCAGAACTCGAGGACGGGATCGGTCATGGCCTTGCCGAACTCGCGCATCGTGTTGAAGACGTCGATCGCGAGGCCCTCGAGGGCGCGGTTGACGCCGGTGAGGCGCAGCACCGGATCTTGGTTGCACGCGGCCTCGAAGAGGAACGTGTTCTCGCCGAACTCACCCAGCGCCGTGCCCATGTGGCCGCTCAACTTGACGGAGATCTCGACGTGGCGCGCTTCGTCCCAGCACTGCCGCGCCATGTCGAGCTTCATGGCGAACGGGACCTCGTCGGTGCCGGTGCCCGTCTCGAAGTCGAAGCACGTGCGGCCCGCGCCTTCGAGCGCCTGGATCTCGCCGACGAAGATGCCGTGCATCAAGCTGCGCGCCGCGTCGGGCGACTGCGGGTCGCTCGGCTTGAAGGTGCTGACTGTGCGGTCCGCGTACGTGCGGCGGGCGTCGAACACGAGCTGCTCCATGCGGATGCGACGGAACCGGCTGTCGCGAGCCAGGTCGTCGATCGACAGCATCTTCTTCACGAGGCCTCCCGAGGCAGGCGTGTGCCCGAAGTCATCCTACTCATGCATGGATTTCGAACACGAAGGGTAGTACCCTCACTGTGTGTAGCCGTCGTGCTACGTGCCGCCGTGTCGCTGGGGCAAGGCGTGCGAGCTGGAGGATTTCTGATGGCGGGCATTGCCAAGCGCCGCGCTGGGGCGCTTCTCGTTGTACTCGGCTTCATCACCGCGATCGTCGGCGTGTTCGCACTTCCGGCATCAGCGGCTCCTGAAGACACCGAGTGTGCAGGTGCGTTCTCGGGCAACCCCGAGAGCTCGCTCGCGCTCACGTCCGACCCCGCAGGCGGTTCGTTCGTCGAGGCCGGCGACGAGATCGACGTCACCGCGACGTGGGACACCGCCGACTGGGTCGGCACCGAGCTCGACAAGCTGCTCGGGTGCGTCCGCATCAACGGCACGCTGATCGACTCGCTCACCCAGGAAGAGAAGCCGGTCGCGAACAGCGGCACGTTCGAGTTCGACACGATCACCGTGCCGTCCGACGTCGAGGACGGCGACCAGATCTGCATGCGCGCCCGCCTGTCGGGCCAGCCCGCCGAGGGCAACGAGAGCACGCAGAAGTCGAACGTCGTGTGCTGGTCCGTCGGCGATGCGGAGAACCCGCCGCCCCCGGCTCCGACGGTGGCCCTGACCGTGTCGAAGGACGTCGTGAACGGCGCCGGTGGCGAGACGTTCGACTTCACCGTCAACTGTGATCCGGTGTCGCTCTCGGACGAAAACACCGACGACGATGGCGTGACCTTCGACGACGGCGTTGCCAGCTTCGAGCTCGGCGACGGCGAGTCGGTCACCTTCGACGGCCTGCCCGAGGACACCGCGTGCGAGGTCACCGAGACCGTGCCGGGTGGCAACACCTGGACCACCACGATCAACGGCGCCTCCGACGACGACGGCAGCGCGGTCATCGAGCTGACCGACGACGACGAGACCGCGGCGTTCGAGAACACCCGCGTGGTCGCCGCGCCGAAGGACGAGGAAGAGGAGGAGGCGTCGGTGCTCGGCAACGAGCAGACCCGTGCCACCCCCTCGACCCCGGCCACCCCCGCCGCTCCCGCGGTGCTCGCTGCAGCCGAGACGCCCGCCGCCCCGGCGGCCGCTCCTGCGGTGCTCGCCGCGACCGGCCTGTCGCTCGGCCTGGCGGTGTTCGCCGCGGCGATGATCGGCCTCGGCCTGCTGCTGCTCGGCGGCGTGAAGCTGTCGGTCCGCCCCGCAGGCACCCGCTACTACAACAGCTAGGCACCGCCTGAACCATCTGCGCTTCGTTCCGGAGGCAATAGAGGCGGTACCACCGCCCCTATTGCCTCCGGTTGCGCGTTCGGGGTCGGGTCGGGTCAGGCCGGGTCGGCGGCGGCGGAGTCCTCGGTGAGGTCGGTCGTCGGCGTCCACGAGAGCTGGCCGGTGTCGGCGAGCTCGCGCACTGCGGCCACCGGGTCGGGGTCGCCGAACAGCCGGCGGTCGCCGTAGTCGGCGGGCCGCCCCGTCGGGTCGATCGCCCACCACGACGCTTCGAGCGCGATTCCGTTCGGGTCGTTGAAGTAGATCGAGCGGACGAAGCCGTGGTCGACGACGTCGGTGACGCCGCAGCCCGCCGACTTGAGCCGGTCGCGAAGGTCGTGCAGCGCCTGCTCGTCCGGCAGGTTGAACGAGAGGTGGTCGAACTGGGCCTTGCGCAGGCGGTCGGGGATGCCAGCGGGGGCCATGAACGTCTCCGCGTCCTTCACCTCGAAGAAGGCGATCGTGTTCTCCGCGCCGATGTCGAAGAAGTAGTGGCGCATCGGCCCGGCCATCACGCTGGCGACAAGCCGCATGCCGAGCACGCCGTGGTAGAAGCGCACGGTCGCGTCCATGTCCTTCGTCACGAGCGCGAGGTGATTGACGCCACGCCAGCGCGGTACCTCGGCGATGGGATCGATCATGCGTGCCCTCCTGTCGATTGCTCCACGGTGTACTGCCACAGCTCGCTCGACGTCGCCACGGGTGCAGGCGCCGCCCCGCTGCCGTCGCCCTCCGGTCGCCCGTGACCGTGACCGAACGCGGGTGAGCTCACCCACCCCTTGAACGCGTCCTCGTCGCGCCAGCGGGTCATCACCAGCCACGTGTCGCGGCCGTCCGCTGGGCGGAGGAGCTCAAAGCCCTCGAACCCCTCCTGCTGGTCGACGGCGCCGGCGCGAGCAGCGAACCGCTTCGCGAGCTCGTCGCCACTCCCCTCTGGCACGGTGATCGCGTTGATGGCGAGGAACGACATGCCCAGAGGCTAGGTCCGCCCCAAGGGTTTTGGGCGCGGCGCGTCAGAAGGCGTCGTCGAGGATGGCGCGGGCGTCGGCTCCGGTGACCGGGCGAGGGTTGGCGCGCACGTTGCCGTTGCCCTCGGCCATGCGCGCGACGGCGTCGAGGTCGTCGTCGGTGACGCCGCAGGCGGCGAGCCCGGCCGGCACGCCGATGCGCGCACGCAGCGCATCGATTGCGCTCGCGGCGTCGCCGTCGGTCGCACCCATCGCGGCGCCGATCCGCGCGACCTCGTACGGCACAGCCTCGGCGTTGAACCGCACGGCGGCGGCGAGGATCACCGCGTTCGCGAGCCCGTGCGGGATCCCCGTCCGGCCGCCGACGAGTTGCGCGAGGCCGTGGTGCACGCCCATCGACGCGTTCTGCAGGCACCGCCCTCCGAGCGCGGCCCCCTCCAACATGCGCGTGCGCGCGGTGACGTTGTCGGGCTCCTCGACCACCCACGGAAGCGCTTGCGCGATGCGTTCGATCGCCGCCAGCGCGACGGCCTCCGCCTCCGGCGTGCGCACGGGCGAGTAGGCGCACTCGACGCCGTGCGCGAGCGCGTTCATCCCCGTCTGCGCGCTCACGTCCGCTGGCGTGTCGAGCGTGAGCAGCGGGTCGTAGATCGCGGCGAGCGGCGCGACGGTCGGGCCGCCTGCGCCCGACTTCCGCCGCGTGTTCTCGTCGGTCATGCCGAAGAACGGGGTCAGCTCGGCGCCCGAGTACGTCGTCGGGATCGACACGTGCGCGAACGCGGGACGGTCGACGTACGACCCTCCCGGCGTGCCCGCCTCCTGCTCGACGAAGAAGCACACGGCCTTGCCGGCATCCGCGCACGAACCGCCGCCGAACGACACCACCGCGTCGACGTCGCGGTCGCGGGCGATGCCCAACGCCGCCTGCACGGTCGACGTCGGGACGTGCGAGCGCACACCGTCATACGTCGCCGCGAGTGTCCGCCCGAGCATCGACACCAGCCGCTGCCCCGACACCGACGCGAGCCGCCCGGTCGTGGTCACCAGCAGCACGCGGCGCGCGTTGACCTCCTTCAGCACCGACGGCAACGCATCGAGCGCACCCACGCCGAAGTGGATCCGCTGGGCGTATCCGGTGTGAGACCACGCCGCGTTCGTCACGGCAACCTCCGCAGCTCGCTCTTGAGCACCTTGCCAGACCCGCCCTTCGGCAGATCGTCGACCACGTCGAGGCGTTTGGGCACCTTGAACTTCGCGAGCCGCTCGGCCACCCAGCGCACGATCTCGTCGGGCGCCGCGTCCGCGTCCGGCCGGAGCCGGACGAAGGCACGCGGCACCTCACCCCATCGCTCGTCGGCCATCCCCACCACCGCGGCCTCGAGCACCGCGGGGTGCTCGCAGAGGACCTTCTCCACTTCGACCGACGACACGTTCTCGCCCCCGCTGATGATCACGTCCTTCTTGCGGTCGACGATCGTGACGTACCCCTCGCCATCGACGACCGCGAGGTCGCCCGTCCGCAGCCACCCACCCCGCAAGACCTCGGCGGTCGCGTCCGGCTGGTTCCAGTACCCGGCCATCACGTGGTTCGAGCGGACGCAGATCTCGCCGACGGTCCGGCCGTCCCACGCCACCTCCACGTCGTTCGCGCCGAACACTCGCAGGTCGACGCCGATGTTCGGCAGCCCGGTCGTCGCCCGCCGGCGGCGCTGCTCGTCCGCGGGCAAGGCGTCGTGCGACCGCTTGGTGAGCGCCTTGGTGAGCTGCGGCGCCGACTCCGTCATGCCGTAGCCGCAGACGACCTCGCACCCGAAGGCGTCCTCCAGTTCGCCGAGGAGGACGGGCCCCGGCGGCGCGCCGCCGACCGTCACCTGCACTAGCGACGAGTAGTCGTGCTTCGCCAGCTCCGGCGCGACGACGAGCGACGCGGCCATCGTCGGCACGAGGTGCAGGCGCGTGACGCCTTCGGCCTCGATCAACCGCAGCACCCCCGCTGGGTCGAACCGCGGGAGCATCACGTGCCTCGCGCCGAGCAACGTGACCCAGTGCGGCGTGCCCCACCCGTTGACGTGGAAGAGCGGAATCGTGTGCAGCACGACGTCGCGATGCGTGCACGCCATGCTCAACGCCGCGTCGATCGCGTGCGTCGCCAGGTTGCGGTGCGTGAGCATGGCGCCCTTCGGGAGCCCGGTCGTGCCGCTCGTGTAGAAGAGCTCGCAGCACGCGTCCTCGTCGTCCACCTCGACGACGACGGTCGCGGGGTCGACGGCGTGCGCCGCCAGCAGGTCCGCGTACGCCGGGCCGATGGTGACCCGGTCCGCGACAGCGAGCCCGTCCGCGAGCGTCGACAGCGACGGGTGGTCGACGAGCAACGACGGCGCGCAGTCGTCGACGATCGCCTGCAACTCCGCAGGCGCGAGCCGGACGTTGAGCGGCACGAGCACGCAACCAGCGAGGAGCACGCCGTAGTACGCCTCGAGCAGCTCGACCGTGTTCGGGCAGAGGTACGCAACGCGATCGCCAGGCGAGCAGCGCTCCTGTAGGGCCGCACCGAGCGCGTGCGCGCGGGACGCCAATTCCGCATAGGTCAAGCGGCGCCCGCCGTCGACCACTGCGTCCAGCTCGCCGTAGATGCGGCGCGCCCGCTCGATGAAGTCGAGCGGCGTGAGCGCGACCTTCACGTGACGATGGTGCGCGCTTGCTCGCCGAGCTCGACGAGCTCGATGCCACCATCGCCGACCGACACCTCGGTTCGCGAGCAGTTGTCCGGGGCGAACGAGACGACGCGGCGATCACCCGTCGCTTCGCCGACGACCGCGTTGATCGCGATGAAGTGGGTGACGACGACCGCATCGCCTTGCGCGCCGATGCGCCGCACCGCGTCGACGACCGCGTCGCGCCACGCCCGGAGGGAGTCGATCTGCTCGTCCCATGTCTGTTGCATGAAGGCGCTCAGCCATGGGCCTCGACCGGCGAGCTCTGGGCTCGGCGCTCGTACCTCGCCGACGCCACCGTCGACGACGGACTCCACGCCCCACCGCGCCGCGAGCGGAGCCGCCGTCTCGACGCACCGCCGGAGCGGGCTCGTGTACAGCGGCAGCGGGCCGAAGAGC
>DASVEG010000154.1:0-3378 GCA_036380695.1 Acidimicrobiales bacterium | reverse complement strand
GGCGAGGAATCGCGTGCCCTTGCACGCGCCGCACGTCGTCTCCATGTCGGGCATGAAGTAGAGCGGCGTCGTGATCGCGCCTTCGCCATTGCACTCCGGGCAGCGACCACCTGCGACGTTGAAGCTGAACCGGCCCGGCTTGTACCCGCGCGCTTCGGCCGCTGGCGTCGTCGCGAACAACGTGCGGATGTCGTCGTAGAACCCGACGTAGGTCGCCGGGTTCGACCGGGACGTGCGACCGATAGGCGCCTGGTCGATCTTCACCGCACGCGTCACGTGTTCGAGACCCTCGACCGCGCGGTGCGCGCCCGGGAGCGTGCGGCTGTCGACGAGCGTCTTGTGCAGCACCTTGTAGACGATCTCGTGCAGCAACGTGCTCTTGCCCGACCCCGACGCGCCGGTGAGGCACACGAGCCCGCCGAGCGGGATCTCGACGTCGATGTCGCGGAGGTTGTGCTCCGCTGCGCCTCGCACGACAAGCCAACGATCGCCGAGCGGGCGGCGAGCGGCGGGCAGCTCGATGCGGCGGGCGCCCGTCGAGAACTGTCCCGTCGGCGACGCCGGGCAGGCTGCGAGGTCGTCGAGCGTGCCGGACGCGACGACGGTCCCGCCGTGCACGCCGGGCCCCGGCCCCATCTCGATGAGGTGGTCGGCGGCCTCGATCGTGTCTTCGTCGTGCTCGACGACGAGGACGGTGTTGCCGAGGTCGACGAGCTTGCGCAACGTCGCGATCATCTTCACGTTGTCCTTCGGGTGCAGCCCGATGCTCGGCTCGTCGAGGACGTAGAGCATGCCCATGAGGCCCGAGCCGATCTGGGTCGACAGCCGGATGCGTTGCGCCTCGCCGCCCGACAGCGTCGACGAGCGTCGGCTGAACGTGAGGTAGTCGAGCCCGATGCCGAGCAGCAGGTCGACCCGGGCTGCGATCTCGTCGCGCACCTGCGCGGCTGCGGCGTGCTCGAGCCCCAGCGATCGCAGCCAGGGCGCGAGATCGGCGAACGGCGTGTCGTTGGCGTCGATCACCGTGAGGTCGGCAACGGTGAACAGGCGGCGCGACGGGCGCAGGCGTGAGCCCTCACACGCGGGGCACGTCTGGTCGACCATCACCGCGTCGAGCCAGGCTTCCATGCCCGAGTGCGACTCCGCGCGTTCGCGATAGCGGCGGTAGGCGCGAGCGATGCGCTGCGCGATGCCCGGCCAGGAGTGCTCCTGCCCGACCGCGCGGTGCGGCTTGCCGCCTGGCGGCTGGTGGAGCACGAAGCTGCGGCCGGCGGTGCCGTGGAGAACGGCGCGCCGCGCGTCGGCGGGCAGGTCGGCCCACGGCGTGTCGAGGTCGAAGCCGAGCGCGACCGACAGGCTGTACATGAAGAGGCCGTCGAAGGTGTCCGGGTTGTAGCGGTACGCCTCGCGCAGGAAGCAGCCTCCAGCGATGCTGCGACTCGGGTCGGGTACGAGCAGCTCGTCGACCACGACGCGCGTGGTGCCGAGGCCGCCGCACGTCTGGCACGCCGCCAACGGGTTGTTGAACTGGAAGAAGTCCGGCCCGATGTCGACGAACGACGTGGCGTGGTCGGGACACCCGAACCCTTCCAGCGGGCGTGCCGGCGAACGCGCCTTGGTCTTGGCGTTGGCCGCGGTCCTCCGTTTGGCCGCGGTCTTCGGTCCGGCCGCAGGCGCCGGGTCGACGACGTGCGCGGTCACGAGCTGGTCGCCGACGAGGACGGCGTTGGCCAGCGCCGTCTGCACGAGCCGCTCGTTGTGGGCCGTCACCTCGAAGCGGTCGACGACGACCTCGAGGCGGGCGTCTCGCGGCGGCAGGTCGGCCGTGACCGTCAGGTCGAGCTCGGCGCCGTCGACGACGAGCCGCCGGTAGCCGGCGCGCCGCACCTCCGTCACGAGCTCCTCGTCGTCCTGGTCGTAGCGGCGGAAGACCACCGCGCGCAGCTCGACGGTGGTGCCCTCGGGCAGCCGGCGGATCGCCTCCACGGTCTGCGCCGACGTGCGGATCGGCACGCGCGCGTCGCACCACGGGCACGTCGCGGTCGCGGCCGTGGCCCACAGGAGGTTGAGGTAGCTGGCGACGTCGGTCATCGTGCCGACGGTCGACCGCGGGTTGCTCCCGGTCGTCTTCTGCTCGATGGAGATGACCGGCGACAGGCCGAAGACGTAGTCGACGTCGGGCTTCGCGACCTGCGCGATGAACCGCTTGGCGAAGCTCGACAGCGACTCGAGGTAGCGGCGCTGGCCCTCGGCGTAGACGGTGTCGAACGCGAGCGACGACTTGCCCGACCCCGACAGCCCGGTCACGACGGTCAAGCGGTCACGCGGAAACTCGACGGTGACGTCGCGCAGGTTGTGAACCCGAGCGCCTTGCACCAGCACCGTCGTCCGTGGCGCCGTCCGGTCGGCGGCGTCGGCCTTCTTCGCGGTGGTTCGGGCCTTCGGCGTGGTCGGCGGCTTCGCGCGGCCGCGCGTGGTGGGCGTCACGTTCGCCGGAGCGCCACGAATGCCATCTCCTCCACCTCCGCCTTCGACGTGCGGGTCATCCGCATCGGTACGGTCGTCATCTCGACGACGCCCTTGCGCGCGAGCCACTCGGTCGCCGCGGCCGCGTTGGCCGCGTGCCAGTGGCGGTCGAGGTGCTCGGAGATCTCCGACATGGTCCGCACGTCCGCCTCCTCGACCAGATAGTCGACGATCGGACCGAACAGGTCGAGCATGCGATCGGTCAGGTAGCCGTCCATCGCGGCGACGCGCTGCGCCAGCGCCTTCGGTGTCGGTCGCCCCCGCACGAGCGACGCGTACACGTGGTCGAAGAACGGGGGATTGAGCTCGAGCGCCTGATCCATCACCTCGCGGCGCGCGACCTTCCCGTGGAGGAATACCTCGATCGGCGCCAGCGCCTCCGCAGCCCGCAGCACCCACTGCACGGCCCCTGCAGTGTCCGGCTTCAGCTCCACCCACTTGTGCGCCTTCGCCAGCGGGTACAGGGCCCACGACCCCCAACGGAGGAGCGCGGCCTGCCGGTCGCGGCCCTCGACGGCAGACGCGTCGTCGTACAACTCGGTGATCGACGCGTCGCGGCTGAACAGGAGGCGCGACGTTCCCTGGATGGAGTGGGCGAACTCGCCCCGCGTCGCGTTGTCGGTCTGCGTCCGGAACTGCGTGCGGCTCATCACCTGCGCGTGCACCGGTATGCCCTCGTACGACATGGCTCCGAGCCGAGCGGCCGCGGTCAGTGTCACGCCGTCGGCGACCACGACGCCGAGGTCGATGTCGGACCACTCCGACACGACGTCGTAGGCAAGCGAGCCGAAGAGCACGGCGGCAACGACGTGACGATCGCGCTCCAGGTCGGCCGCGACGCGCTCGACCGCG
>DASVEG010000153.1:0-13633 GCA_036380695.1 Acidimicrobiales bacterium | reverse complement strand
CGCCGGTGCACTTCCTCGGCCGTGTCGACGACGCCGACCTGCCCGCGCTGCTCGGGTGCGCCGACGTCTTCGCCATGGTGTGCCGCAACCGGTGGGGCGGGCTCGAACAGGAGGGCTTCGGCATCGTGTTCCTCGAGGCTGCCGCGTGCGGCGTACCCCAGGTGGCGGGGAACAGCGGCGGCGCGGCCGAAGCCGTCGTCGACGGCGAGACGGGCATCGTCGTGCGCCGGCCGAACGACGCCCGCGAGGTCGCGTTCGCGATCGAACGTCTCCTCGCCGACGGCCGGCTGCGCGAGCGCATGGGGGTCGCGGGCAGGCAGCGCGCGGTCGACCAGTTCTCCTACGACGGCCTCGCCGGGCAGCTCGCGTCGACGCTGGCCGCGCTCCCGTGACGGGCGCAGGCCCCGACGGCGAGGGCGACACGCGGCCCGGCGCGGCCATCGTGACCTCGTCCGCGATAGGGACGGGCCTGTTCGCCGTCAGCTCGGTCGCCGCGGTCTTCGCCGACGGCGCCCGGCCGGTGGCCGCTGGCATCGCGCTGGCGCTGTTCGCGGTGGGAACCGTCGCGTTCCTGTGGGCGTACGCGATCGCGATAGGTCGCAGCCGCACGGACGCGATCGGCATCGGGGGCCTGTACTTCCTCGCGGGCGACACCGCGCCCCGGCGCGCCAAGGTCCCGCTGCTCGTCTCCTTCGCCGCGCAGGTGGCGCTGGCCCTGGCGACGGCGTCGGCGCGCCCGTTCACCAGCCTCGCGTTCGGGATCCTCGTCCCCGTGTACGGGTTGGGGCTCGCCGGCTTGTGGGGCGCGCGGTTCGGCCGGTTCCGTCCCCGTCCGCAACCGGCGGCCAGGTAGGATCGCCGCCCCGATGCGTTGGCTGCTGCTCCTTCTCGGCCTCGAGCTGCCCGCGCTCCTCGCGTTCCTCGACGCGACGAACCGCGCGCCGCACGAGTTCGACGGGGGAGAGGCCGACCGCCAGGCGTGGGTGCGCTGGCTCGCGCTGGCCATGCTGACGTCGCCGATCCTCGTGGGCTACGGCATCGTGCTCGGCTACTACCACGGTGTCGTCAAGCGGAACGCACCGACCACCTAGGAAGCGACGTGACCGACGAAGCCACGCAACACACCCACATCGACGCCCCGCCCGACGAGTGCTTCGCCATCGCGCTCGACTTCGAGCGCTACCCGGAGTGGGCCGTCGACATCAAGAGCGTCGAGGTGCTCGAGCGGGACGGCGAAGGCCGCGGCACGAAGGTTCGGTTCCGCGCCGGCGCGCTTGGCCAGAGCACGCGCTACACGCTGGCCTACGACTACGCGAACGCGCCGCGCGTGCTCGCCTGGGTACAGGTCGACGGTGACATCACCCGGAAGCTCGACGGCGAGTACGTATTCGACGACGACGGCACGGGCGGCACGAACATGACGTACCACCTCACCGTGGAGCTGAAGGTCCCCCTCGTGTCGTTCATCAAGCGGCGGGCGGAAGCGCGCATCCTCGGCACCGCGCTCCGCGACCTCAAGGCGCGCGCGGAGTCTTGACCGCGTCCGAAGTATCGAGCCGCATCCTGCTCTTCACCGGAAAGGGTGGGGTCGGCAAGACGACGGTTGCCGCGGCGACCGGTTTGC
Organism: Acidimicrobiales bacterium; assembly: GCA_036380695.1. GTDB lineage: Bacteria > Actinomycetota > Acidimicrobiia > Acidimicrobiales > CADCTF01 > DASVEG01. Next base: position 12,009 of record DASVEG010000153.1, on the reverse strand, counting down.
GCTGTGCCGACGCGGGGCTGCGCACCGTCGTGTTGAGCACCGATCCCGCGCACTCGCTCAGCGACGCGCTCGGGGTCGAGCTCGACTCCGCGCTGCGCCGCGTCGACGGCGATCTGTGGGGCCAGCAACTCGACGCGACGGAGCGGCTCGAAGAGACGTGGGGCGAGATCCAGCGCTACCTCGTCGCGGTGCTCGACTGGGCCGGTGCCGACGCGATCGAGGCCGAGGAGCTCGCGGTCCTGCCCGGCCTCGACGAGCTGTTCAGCCTCACGGACATCAAGGCGTTCGCGGAATCGGGCGACTGGGACGTCGTGGTGGTCGACTGCGGCCCAACCGCGGAGACGATCCGCCTGCTGTCGCTGCCCGGCGTCCTCTCCTGGTACATGGACCGGCTGTTCCCGGCGGGCCGCACGATCACGAACGTGCTGCGCCCCGTCCTCAGCAGGCTGACGACCCTGCCCGTCGCGGGCGACGACGTGTTCGACGCCTCGCGCCGCTTCTACGAGCGGCTCGACGGCGTGCGCGAGTTGCTCGTCGACCCCGACCTCACGACGGTTCGCCTCGTGGTCAACCCCGAGCGGATGGTGATCGCCGAGGCTCGCCGGATGGCGACGTACCTGTCGTTGTTCGGCTACACGGTCGACGCCGTGGTCGCGAACCGGTTGCTGCCGGACGAGATCACCGACCCGTGGTTCAAGGCGTGGAAGGAAACGCACGCCGAGCACCTCGGCACGATCCAGGAGGGCTTCGCGCCGCTCCCGGTGCTCGAGGGCGAGCTGGCGTGCGACGAGATCGCGGGTCTTCCTGCGCTGCGCGCGTTCGGCGACGCGCTGTACGGCGACGTCGACGCGGCCGCAGTCCTGCACCGTGACGCGCCGCTACGGGTCGACCGCAGGGACGGCGAGCTGGTGCTGTCGATCGCGCTCCCGTTCGCCGACCGCGACGATCTCGAGGTCGGGCGGCGCGAGGGCGAGCTGCTCGTACGCGTCGGCCCGCACCGGCGTGCGGTCGCGCTTCCGGACAGCTTGCGCCGGCGCGCCGTGCGAGGTGCGACGATGAGCGGCGACCGGTTGGAAGTGACGTTCGGCAATCCGGAGGAGACGGCGTGAACGAGCAGCGGGCCCGCGAGGGCGTCGAGCACTTGCAAGCCGCGGCGCTCGAGGTCATCGCCGCGGCGAAGGCATTCCTCGACGTCGCCGAAGACCTGGTGCGCGATCCCGCAGGCGCGAACGCGCTCGCGGCCGACATCGTCGACTTCGCCAGGCGCGCGGCCGACGCTGCCGCGCCGAGAACGCCTTCCTCAACCCCCGCGCCTGCGGCAGGCGGCGATGGCCGCGATCCGGCCGATGGCACCGGCGTCACCCGGATTCGCGTCTCGTGAAGTCGGTGGAGGTCCCGACGCCGCGCGGCGTGCGGACCATCGAGCTGCACGACGACATCACCGTCGTCCGCGTCGGTGGCGACGCCCGTGCCGGCGTCGCCGAGGCGTTGGCGAAGGCCTTCGGGGCGCCGTCGGTCGTTCGTGGAGACGACCTGCCGCGGTCCGGTGGAACGGACACCACCGGCGGCGGGGGTGACGGCGGCGCGACGGCGACGGCCTCCCCTGGTGCCGCTTCGGTCGAGGACGCGGAGGCTGCGGTCGCTGCGGCCGAGGCCGCGCTCGAAGACGCGCAGCGGCAGGTGGCCGAAGCCGAGCGCGCCTACTCGTCGTCGCAGGACTCGGTGGTCGAAGCCAACCGCGCCGTCGATCGCGAGGCGAGCGACGGCGTGAACGCGGCCGAGGCGCGGCTCGAGGTCGCGCAAGCGGGGGCAGCCGCGGCGCGACTGGCCCTCGACCAGGCGCGAGCCGCTCGCGATCACGAGCTGGCAGAGGCCGCGGCCAGGGACGCATCCGTGCGGGAGGCCGTCGACGCGTTGCACGCGCGGCGAACGGAGCTGGAAGCCCAACGGGACGCGATTCTCGCTCGGCTCGGTGAGGTCGGCGCGGTCCCCGACAGCGGGCGGGTCGAAGAGGCGCTGGAGGGCCTGCGGCGGTTGCGCCAGGTGAAGCCGAAGCCGTCGGCTCGCGGCACCGAGCTGGCCGAGGAGTGGGCCGCCGCTCGCCGGCGCCTCGCGGAGCTCCCGACGCCGCCGGGCCCACCCGAGTGGCTCGTCACGCCGGCGCTGGCCGCGCTGCAGGACGCGAGGGCCGCGCTCGCCAAGGCCGAGGCGACCGCCGCGGGTGGGGGCCCCGATCCCGAGCTGGCCGACGCCGTCGAGCGCGCCCATCGCGAGGTGCTGGAGGCCGAGCAGCGCGTCATGCGCAAGGGCAGCCGCCTGAACAAGCGGCGGCTCGAGCAGGCGCAGGAGTCCGAACGCGCCGCCCTCCAGGTTCTCGGTGTGGCGTCCTACGGCGAATACCTGCAACAGGTCGCGCCCAGCGTCGAGATCGGCGACCTCCCGGAGGATCGCGTCGCAGCCGCACGCGCGTCGCTCGCCGACGCCGAGGCGGTGTGGGAAGAGCTCCACGGCGGCCAGGCGTCGCCGGAGTACACCGAGGCCAAGGCGGAAGAAGCGCGGGTGCGCGCCGCGGCCTTGGAGCTGCTGGAAGAAGAGGTGCCGGACGATCGCCTGGAGGAAGCGCTCCGCGCCCACCTCGAGGCGGTCGTCGACACCGGGTGGGCGGCGCAGGCGTTGGTAGACGCGATGCACGGTGCCGGGGTCGCGCCCGTCGGTGACGTCGAGTCCGGCGCCGAGGCGTGGCTCGCCTCCCTTCCCGAGCAGCGCGAGCGCCGCGCCGCGATCGAGGAAGAGCTCGGGGCGGTCGACACGTCGCTCGCCGAGGTCGACCGCGAACTGTCCGAGGTGCAAGCGAGCGCCTTCTTCGGCGACCGACCCCGGCCGGATGCCGGCGCGCCCGGCGCCGGCGCGCCCGAGGAAGCCGCGCTCGCGCCGGCGCCCGACCCGCTCGCCGACCACCAGGCCGCGCTCGACGACGCGGAGTCGGCGGAGCGCGAGGCCGAGGAAGCGCTCGCCGCTGCGAACCAGCGCGCCGAGGCCAACCGTGAGGCGCAGCGGAACGTCGTGGCCAAGGAGCAGGAGAGCGACCGCGCGCTCGCCGCGCTCGACGAGGCCCGCCGTCGTCGCTCCGACGCAGAGGCTGCGCTCGAAGCGGCGCGCACGGCGGCGACCGCGGCCGCGAGCGCGCCCGTCGATGTCGCCCCGCCGCCCGTGCCGGCCGGTTCCGGCGACGGCCGGAGCGTCGCGAACGAGCTGTGGTTGCTGGCCCGGCTCGTGGCGGCAAGGGCGGCCGGCTCGGGGTCTTCCGACCCGCCGCCGGTCGTCGTCGAGGCGGGCGTGGCTACAGCCGCGAGGGCGCGAGCGTTGCTCGAGCGGGCGGCGACGAGCGGGCAGGTCGTCGTGCTCGGCGACGACGACGACGTGGTGGCATGGGCGTCCGGCTTGGGCGACCGTGCTGCCGTTCGGACGATCTGACGGAGGTGCCGTGACCACCACGGAGCTCAACGAGGACACCATCCGGTCCCTGGCCGGCCATGCGGGCGACCGCCACGTCGTGACGCTCTACCTCGACGTCGACGGCAAGCGCTGGCCGCGCTACCAGGACTGCGAGGCACGCGCCGAGCGCTTGGTGAAAGCGGCGGTCGACGGTGCTGCCGCGAACGGCCACGCAGGCGCGGTCGACGACCTTCGCAAGGTCGAGGCGTTCGTGCGCGGCGGCGTCGACCGGTCGAAGGCGCGCGGTATCGCGGTGTTCTCCGGCGGTCCGGGGTTCTGGCACGTCTTCGAGCTGCCCGTGCCCGTGCGCGATCAGCTCGTCGTCAACAAGAGCCCCCACGTCCACCAGCTCGAGACCGTGGTCGCGACGCACGAGCGCTTCGCCGTGCTGTTGTCCGATCGGCAGCGCGCCCGCATGTTCGTGTTCGAGATGGGCCGCCTCGTCGATCGTTCGGAGCGGTTCGACGCGCTGCCGCGCCACGACGACGACGCCGGCTCGCGCGACCGGCGGCACGACAAGCACAAGCTGGAGACCGCGGCGCACCAGCACCTGAAGAACGCCGCGCAGGTCGCGTTCGAGGTGTTCCAGGCCCACCCGTTCGACCACCTCGTCCTCGCGGCCAACGACGACATCGCGCATGAGCTCGAGGCCGACCTGCACCCTTACCTGCGAGAGCGCATCGCGGCGCGGCTCCACGTGGCCGTCACCGCGACGGAGGCCGAGATCCGCGACGCGGCACTCGAGGTCGAGGAGCAGGTCGAGCGGCGCAAGGAGGCGGCGCTCGTCGAGCGCCTCCGCGGCCAGGCCGGCGCGGGCAAGGGCGCGGTCACGGGGCTCGCGGCCGTGCTCGACGCACTGGGCAGCAGGCGGGTCGACACGCTCGTCGTGTCGCACGGGTTCGAGGACACGGGATGGTCGTGCTCCGCGTGCGCGCGCCTCGCGTGCAAGGGCCCCGCGTGCCCGTCGTGCGGCGCGTCGATGGAGCGGGTCGCGGACGTCGTCGAGGGGGCGATCGAAGAGGCGATGCACCAGGGCGCCTCGGTGAAGGTGTGCGTGGGCAACGCCGACCTCGACGTGCAGGGCCGCATCGGCGCGCTGCTCCGCTTCTAGGTTCGCAGCGTGACGTTCGTCGGGGTCGACCTCGGCGGCACGAAGTGCCTCGGGGTCTGCGTCGATGCCGCGGGCGCGATCGTCGACGAGCACCGGGTGCGCACGCCCCGAGGCGGCGACGCTGTCGTCGACGTGCTGGCCGAGGTGGCGACCGCGCTGGTGACGCGTGGCGGCGCGGCCGTCGAGGCCGTCGGCATCGGCGTGCCTGGGCTCGTCGACCGCGCCGGGGTGTTGCGGTTCGCACCCAACCTGCCCGGGGTCAACGAGCTCGACGTCGGGCCGCGCTTGCGCGAGCGCCTCGACGTTCCCGTCGTCGTCGACAACGACGCGAGCTGCGCGGTGTGGGGCGAGCGGGTCGTGGGCGCGGCCGCGGGCTTCGACCACACCGTGCTGGTCACGCTCGGCACCGGGATCGGAGGCGGGATCGTGCTCGGCGGCGCGCTGTACCGCGGGGCGAACGGGTTCGCCGGCGAGATCGGCCACATGATCGTCGACCCGAACGGCCCGCCCTGCCCGTGCGGTCAGCGGGGGTGCTGGGAGCGGTTCGCGTCGGGCAGCGGGCTCGGTCGCCTCGCGCGCGAGGCGGCACACGCGGGGCGGGCCGACCGCATCGTCGAGCTTGCGGGGGGAGACGGCGAGGACGTGAAGGGCGAGCACGTCACCGCCGCGGCCGCGGAGGGCGATGCAGAAGCGCGCGAGGTGATGGCGCAGTTCGCGTGGTGGGTCGCGCTCGGTCTCGCCAACCTCGCGAACGCGTTCGACCCTGAGGTGTTCGTGCTCGGTGGCGGCTTGGTGGAGGCGGGCGACGTGCTGCTCGACCCCGTCCGCAGGTCGTTCGCCGAACTGGTCGAAGCCGCCGACCACCGCCCCGACGTGGCCATCGTCCCCGCGTCGCTGGGGGAGCACGCCGGCGCGATCGGTGCGGCACTGCTCGCGCGCGACTCGGTCGCCGGCGCACCGTGAGGGTCGGCGTCACGCTCCCGCAGTTCCGGCGGTCGCCGGAGGACGCGATCGCGGCCGCGGTCGCAGCGGAGCGAGTGGGGATCGACGGCGTGTTCGTGTTCGACCACCTGTGGGCGATAGGGCAGCCGGAACGCCCCGCGTTGAACTGCTGGCCGCTGCTCGGCGCCCTCGCCGCGTCGACGAGCCGCGTGACTCTCGGGACGCTCGTCGCGCGCGTCAGCCTCTTGCCGGACGCCGTGCTCGCGCACAACGTCGAGACGGTGTGCCGCATCGTCGGCGCAGACCGGTTCGTCGCGGGGCTCGGCGCGGGCGACCGGTTGAGCGAGCCGGAGAACGAGGCGTACGGCATCGCGTTCCCGCCGCTCGACGAGCGCATGGAACGGCTGGCGGACTGCGTGCGGCGGGTGCGAACGCTCGGCGTCGCCGCGTGGGTCGGCGGGCTGTCCGACCGGGTGAGGAAGGTCGCGCTGGCCGAGGGCGTGCCCCTCAACGTGTGGGGGGTCGACGCCGCGCGCGTCGCCGCCGAGCGCGAGCTCGGGCTCGAGGTGACGTGGGGCGGCGTGCTCGCCGCGGCCACCTCGAACCCGACCGACCCGTCGGCCGTGGCCGCCCTCCTCGATGACCTGCGCGCCGCGGGCGCGTCCTGGGCCGTCTGCGCCCCCGCCTACGTCGACGGCGAACCGCCCGACGCCGCCGTCGAAGTCGTTGCGTCCGCAATTGGGCGCGCTGTTGCCGGAATAACGGCATCAGCGCGCCCAAAAACGGCTGATGGGCCGTCCGGAGGGGTCGCGTAGGCTGCCGTGATGGAGTTCCGCCGGATCAACGGGCTGCCGCCCTACGTCTTCACGATCATCAACGACCTGAAGATGGAAGCCCGGCGAGCTGGCGACGACGTCATCGACTTCGGCTTCGGCAACCCCGACATCCCGTCGCCCGACATCGCGGTGGAGAAGCTGGCGGAGGCGGCCCGCAACGGCCGCAACCACCGCTACTCGCAGAGCAAGGGCATCCCCAAGCTCCGCGAGGCCGTGAGCGACCTCTACCTGCGGCGCTTCCAGGTCGAGCTCGACCCCGAGACCGAGATCGTCACGACGATCGGCGCGAAGGAAGGCCTGTCGCACCTCATGTGGGTGCTGCTCGGCCCTGGCGACAGCGCGTTCGTGCCGAGCCCGAGCTACCCGATCCACATCTACGCGCCCCTGTTCGCGGGCGCCGAGGTGCAGCAGGTCGCGGTCGGTCCCGACGAGGACTTCTTCGACAACATCTGCCGCGCGTGGGAGCACCAGTGGCCCAAGCCGCGGGTGGTCATCCTCTCGTTCCCCCACAACCCGACGACGGCCACCGTCGACCTCCCGTGGATGGAGCGCATGGTCGCGTTCGCCCGCGAGAAGGGCATCGTCCTCGTCCACGACTTCGCCTACTCCGACACGTCGTTCGACGGGTACCAGCCGCCGTCGATCCTCCAGGTCGACGGCGCGAAGGACGTGTGCGTCGAGCTGTACACGCTCACGAAGTCGTTCTCCATGGCGGGGTGGCGCGTCGGCTTCCTCGTCGGCAACGCCGAGATCGTCGCCGCCCTGTCGAAGCTCAAGAGCTACCTCGACTACGGCACGTTCCAGCCGATCCAGATCGCGGCGACCGTCGCGATGAACGAGGCGAGCGACTACCCGAAGTTCGTCAACGAGATCTACCAATCGCGCCGCGACGCGCTGTGCGACGGCCTCGAGCGCATTGGCTGGCACGTCGACAAGCCCCTCGGGACGATGTTCGTGTGGGCGCCGATCCCCGAGCCGTATCGCGGGATGGGCTCGCTCGAGTTCGCGAAGTTCCTCGTGCGCGAGGCGAAGGTGGCGACGTCGCCCGGCATCGGGTTCGGCCCGGGCGGCGACGGCTACGTGCGGTTCGCGCTGATCGAGAACGAGCAGCGCACGTCGCAGGCGATCCGCCAGCTCCGCCGCGCCCTCACCAAGCTCGGCTAGAGCGCTACCGCGGTTCGGCCGGCGACGCCACGCCGAGCAGGCCCTCGCGGCAAAAGGTGATCGCCGCGTCGGCCACCGCCGACGCGGGCTCGTTGCGCTCGAACACGAAGACCCGCGCGAGGTGGTTCGTCACGCCCAGCACGGCGTGGGAGACGATGTGCGCGTCGGCATCGCGGATGCGCCCGGCGACCATGCCTTCCTTGACGTGCTTGACGACGTCGGCGACAGCGACCTCCTGGCCACGGCGCAGCGCGGGCGCGAACCGCTCCTCGGAAGCGGCGAACTGGAACAAGCTCATGAGGTGGCGGTGCTCGCCGAGCCATTCCATAGACGCCCGGATGCCGCCTTCGATGCGCTCGACCGGATCGTCGAGCTCCGCGATGGCCTGCTGTTGCCGGCGCCGCAAGTCGGTCTGCGACTCGCGCAGGATCTCGAGGAAGAGCTCTTCCTTCGAGGAGAAGTACCAGTAGAAGACGCCCTTACCGACGCCCATGCCCTGCACGATCTCCGCGACCGACGTCGGGTGGTAGCCGTTCTCGGCGAACCGCTGCGCGGCGAACTCCATGAGCTGGCGACGCCTGTCTTTGCCACGCTGCGTCAGCCGACGGTTCACGACGCCGAAAAGTAGACCGTGCGGTCAAGTGCGGGCAACGACCACCCGCGCCGAGACCAGCACCGTCGTCCTCGCCATCGCCGTCGACGAGTGCACCGCGACCTCCGCGGTCTCTCCCGGACGCCCCTCGAACTGGAGCGTGACCGACGACTCGGTCGAGAACAGGAGGGGGCTGCCCGCGTTGCAACGGCCCATCGCGAAGCGGTCCTGCGCGGGGTCGCACGCGGGCCGGTTGGTCCAGCGCCAGCCCGAGGACTCGAACGCGTCGAGCACGCGTTGGGCGGTGATGGGCACCACCCCGAGGTCGGACGCCATGACCACCATGGCCTCCGCGGCTTCGTCGGCCCGCACCGACACGCGCGCCGGCTCGACGATCGAGCTCGCCCCGGAGCGACCGATGACGACGTCCTCGACGACGTCGGCGGCGCGCTCGCACCTCGTGCCGATGTCGCCGCCCGAGCGCCCGCAGGCCGGACGGGGGATCGACCGGTCGCTGCCGTCGCGGTCGCCGCCCCTGTCGTCGCCATCGCCGTCGCCGCCGCCGTCGGATCCATCGAGCAGGCCGTTGGCGTTGAAGGTGAACAGCGCGCCATCCGGGCCCCGCGCGATCACCGCGATGCCGCCGGCGACGAGGAGGGCGACGATGGAGAACGCGAGCACCCGCGAGGTGCGGTTCGACGACGACCGGCCGATGGCGATCATGGGGAACGCGCCGAGCGCCCCGACCACGAGCACCGCGATCCCGGGTTCCTCGCGCCAGAACGTCGCGGCGAGCAGGAGGAGGATGAACCCGCCGATCGCGAGGCGAGCCCAACCGCCCACCTCGGCGCCCTCGCCCGCCGCTGCCGCTCGCGCCTTCATGATCCGGCGAACGCCGGATGCGATGAACGCGACGGCCACGCCGAAGGCGATCACCGACACGACGAAGAGCACGACGATCAACACGTAGACGAGCAGGATGAACTCGAAGAAGCTCTCGAAGAACTCCTCGCTCTCCGCCTCCGAGCATGCACCCGTCGCCAGCGCGAGGAACGCGACGACGGCGACCATCCCGCCCCGCCGCAGGCGGGTCGTGCCGCCCCCTTCCCGGTTCCCCATGCCGCCCCCAGTCTCGTCCATCCGCAACAAGTGACCGATTCGACCCACGCCGCGTTACGCGGCCACAGTTGCCGACCGTGCCGGAGCGGCTGGTCGACCGGGTGCCGAAACTGACAGCGGCAGACCTCGCGTCGCGGTTCGTCCCGCCACCCCGCTTCGCCGAGGTCCGCTTCTCGACGTACGTGCCCAACGCCGAGCACCCGAGCCAGGCCGCTGCCCGCGCCGACCTCGAACGGTTCGTTGCCTCGCTCGGCGGCGGGACGAGCGATGCGAGCGGCGACGCTGGGGCACGGCGCGGCGGGTGGTTCCGTCGCGCGGGCGCCGGCGCGTCCCGACGGCCGCAACGCGGTCCAGGCCGTTACCTCGACGGCGGGTTCGGTGTGGGCAAGACCCACCTGCTCGCGTCGGCGTGGCACGAGGCGCCCGCACCGCGGTCGTTCCTCACGTTCGAAGAGCTCACCGCCTTCATCGGGTTCGTCGGCATGGACGCCGCAGTCGCGAGCTTCCGCGGCAACACGTTGCTGTGCATCGACGAGTTCGAGCTCGACGACATCGCCAACACACGGATGGCCGTGTCGTTCCTGCGCGGCGTGGTCGACGGCGGAACGCGCGTCGTGGCCACGTCGAACGCGGTGCCCGACCGGCTCGGCGAAGGCCGGTTCAACGCGGAGGAATTCGCCCGCGAGCTGGCGTCGATCGCGTCGCACTTCGAGGTCGTGCGCATCGACGGACCCGACTACCGCGCCGCCGCCCATCCTCCCGACCTGCCGCTCCTCGAACCCGGCGAGCTCGAGGCGTTCGCCCGCGGCGCCAGCGCGGTCACCGTCGACCCGCTCGACGACGTCGTCGGCCACCTGCGCTCACTCCACCCCGTCCACTACGGCGCCTTGCTCGACGGCCTCGACGCGATCGTCGTCACCGGGCTGGCGCCCATCGAGCGGCAGGACGAGGCGTTGCTCCTCGTGCAGCTCGTCGACGAGATCTACGACGCCGGCATCGGGTTCGCGGCCACCGGTTGCGCGGTCGGCGACCTGTTCCCGCCGTCGTACCGGAGGGGGACGTACCGCAAGAAGTACGGCCGATGCGAGAGCCGCCTCGTCGCGATGCTGGGCGAGGCGCGGGGGCGCGTGGCGGGGTAGGCGGCCTGCCAGGGCAGGTAGGGTTGCGGCCTCATGGCGTACTGGGTGGTCAAGGCGGTGCTCACTCCGCTGCTGCGATTGCTGTACTCGGTGCGGGTGGATGGGGCCGAGCACGTGCCAGCGCACGGGGGCGCGATCCTCGCGGGCAACCACCTCGCGGTGTGCGACTCGTTCTTCCTGCCGCTGGTGCTGCGGCGCCGCATCACCTTCGTCGCGAAGGCGGAGTACTTCGACGACCCCAAGACCGCGTGGTTCTTCCGCGCCGTCGGGCAGATTCCGGTCAAGCGGGGCGGAGGCCCCGCGAGCCAGCGCGCTCTCGAGTCGGCGGCCGAGGTGCTCCAGCAGGGTGAGCTGTTCGGCATCTACCCCGAGGGCACTCGGTCGCCGGACGGCCGCCTGTACAAGGGGCACACCGGTGTCGCCCGCCTCGCGCTGCAGCAACGCGTGCCCGTCGTCGCGGTGGCGTGCGTCGGCACGAGGGAGACGCAACCGATCGGGCAGCCGATGCCGCGAGCGTTCATGCCGATCACGATCCGTTTCTCGCGGCCGCTTGACTTCAGCAGGTACTACGACCGCGCCGACGACCCCCTCGTCCTCCGCCAAGTGACCGACGAGATCATGTTCGAGCTGCGCGAGCTCTCCGGCCAGGAGTACGTGAACCAGTACGCGAAGCGCAAGGACGACGCAGGCGTCGCCGCCGACGTCACCAAGGTCGCCACCGTCACGCCGGTGTCGGCCAACGGCAACGAACCGACCCCCGCCGTCGTCGCCGGCTGACGTCCCCCGCTTCCTCCGTTTTGTGTGCGAATGGCGCACGATGATGCGCCATCGGTTCACAAAACGATTTTGGACGGACGGACGCACGGATGAAACCGAGCGTTCACACGCGCGGCCTAGCCTCGTCGGCATGCCGACGTTCGTCGTCCGCCTCTGGCTGCCCGACCGTCCCGGTGCGCTCGGCGCGGTCGCGAGCAGGATCGGTGCGGTCAGGGGCGACCTGATTGCGATCGACATCCTCGAACGCGGCGCGGGCCGCGCCATCGACGAGCTCGTCGTCGAGCTGCCGAGCGACTCGGTGGTCCCGCTGCTGGTGAAGGAGCTGCACGAGGTCGACGGCATCGACGTCGAAGAGGTGCGGCCCGTACCCCTGCCAGGCCGGCCCGACCCGCGCCTTGCGGCGCTGGAGACGGCGGCCGACGTCGTCGCCCAGCGCACGCCTGCAGACGTGCTGCGCGTGCTCGCCGCCCGTGCCGCTCGCGATTTCGAGGCCGGCTGGGTCGCGGTCACCGACGTCGAGACGAGCTCGGTCGTCGCGTCGGTGGGCGAGACGCCGCCCGACGCGTGGGTGGTCGCGTTCGCCGCGGGCGCAGCCAACGCGGCTGCCGCGGGCTCCGCGACCGGCGATGTCGCCTGCGCGTCGTTCGAGCACGGCCCGATCTCCGTCGTGCTCGGCCGGCCCGGCCGGCCGCTGCGTGCGCTGGAACGCCGGCAGCTCGCCGCCCTGGGGGTGATCGCGGAAGCGAGGTGGTCGGAGTTGGGGCGACGCCACGCGCTGGCCGCCCACCCCAGCGCCGTCTGACGACCCCCTCTGAGTGCTTTTGTGTGCGAATG
>DASVEG010000152.1:0-5642 GCA_036380695.1 Acidimicrobiales bacterium | reverse complement strand
GCGGGCGGCACGGTCGTCGTGCTGCCGTTGCCGATGCGCCTCGGCTCGATCGACGAGTTCATCGCGCAGACGCGCGCCCGCATCCGTGCCGCCGACGCGCAGATCGTCCTCGCCGACGGCGACCTCGCTGCATTCATCGAGCCGACGCCTGGCGATCCTCCGCTCGTGCTACTCAGCGATCTGACGGGTCCGGGTGCTCGCGGCGCGTCGCGGTTCGAGGAGCCGACGATCAGCCCCGACGATCTCGCGGTGCTGCAGTTCACCAGCGGGTCGACCGCGGACCCCAAGGGCGTGATGCTCCCGCACCGTGTGATCCTCGCGAACCTCGACGGTGTCGCCGCCGCTGCGCACATGGATCCGGACGACGACGTTCTCGTCTCCTGGCTGCCGCTGTATCACGACATGGGGCTCATCGGACTGCTGACGCTGGCGATGTCGAAGGGCTCCGACCTCGTGCTCGGCGCGCCGCAGGACTTCATGGGCGCCCCCGCGCGATGGATGCAGTGGATGAGCGACTTCCGCGGCACCGCCACTGCCGGCCCCAACTTCTCGTACGCCCTGGCCGCGCGGGCGCTTCGCCGCATGAGCGGCCTCGACCTGTCGCGCTGGCGCGTCGCGCTCAACGGCGCAGAACCGGTCGACCCCGCGACGATGACCGACTTCTGCGAGGCCGCGGCCCCCTTCGGCTTCTCGCCCGGCGCCGCGTTCCCCGCGTTCGGTATGGCCGAGGTCGCGATCGGCGGCACGTTCCCCACGCCGGGGCGCGGGCTCGTCGTCGACACGGTCGACCGGCGGGTGCTGGAGACGGAGGGTTACGCCGCTCCGCTCGACCCCGGCACCGAAGGCTCGCGCGGGCTCGCGTTCCTCGGCACCGCGATCCCTGGTCTCGAGATGCGCATCGTCGACACCGAGAGCGGCTCCGTGATGCGCGATCGCGAGGTCGGCGAGCTGCAGTTCAAGGGCACCTCGGTCACGCCCGGCTACTACAACCACGAGGCCGCGACCAAGGCGACGTTCACCGACGACGGCTGGCTCCGCACGGGCGATCTCGGGTACATCGTCGACGGTGAGCTCGTGATCTGCGGCCGCATCAAGGACGTGATCATCGTTGGCGGTCGCAACGTGTTCCCCGAAGACATCGAACGCGCCGTCGCCGGGGTCGACGGCGTGCGAGCGGGCAACGTGATCGCGTTTGGCGTCGACGGGCGAAAGGGTCGCGAGGGCCTCGTCGTCGTCGCCGAGACGAAGCAGGCCGACGTCGCCGAACGCGTGCGCTCGGAGGTGTCGGCTCGCGTGCGCGCGGCGATCGGCCTGCCGCCGGAGGAGGTCGTCCTCGTGCTCGCGGGCACGCTTCCGAAGACGTCATCGGGGAAGCTGCAGCGCTCGTTGTGCCGGACGAAGTACCTCGGCGCGCAGCTCGAGCTCGTCTGACGAGAGGCTGGTTACGCGGCTTGGAGTGCCTTGACGACGTCGAGGCGCTTCTCCGCGTCGCCCGTGACGGGGAAGTAGAAGCTCAACCGGTCGATGACCCCGTCGTAGCGCTCGCGTAGCCGCGCGGGCACGTCGTCGACGTCTGCGACCACCGCGAACGTCTCGAGGATGTCGTCGGTGATCAGGTTCGACATGTCCTCCCACCGGCCTTGCTTCGACAACGCGTTGAGCTCGGTCTGCAAGTCGCCCCAGCCGTGCACCTCGAGCACTGGGCGGTAGGCGGGCGTCGAGCCGTAGAACGAGATCTGGCCGCGCACCATGCCGGCCGCCGCCTCGCGCTCTTGTTCGGTGCCGCTGACGACGAACGCCGGGTACGAGAGCTGGAAGTCCTCGCGCTTCTTGTTCGCCTTCGCGAGGCCACGCTCGATCGCCGGGATCGTGACCTCCTTCATGTACCGCTCCGTGCTGAAGGGGTGGACCATGAGCCCGTCGGCGACCTCACCGGCGACCTCGGTCATGTGCTCGCCCACCGCGGCGAGGAACACGAGCGGCGGACCGTACGGGTTCGGGCCGGGCGAGAAGAACGGCGTCATGAGCGTGTGCGTGTAGTACTCGCCGCGGAACTCGAGCTTGGTCCCGTTGTTCCAGCAGTCCCAGATGGCGCGCATGGCGAGGATGAACTCGCGCATGCGGGGGGCCGGGTGCGACCACGGCATCGAGAAGCGCTTCTCGATGTGCGGCTTGATCGGGCTGCCGAGGCCGAGGATGTGACGGCCCTTCGACGCGAGCTGGATGTCGTTCGCGGTGACCGCCGTCGTCATGGGATTGCGCGCGAACGCGACCGCGATGCCGGTCCCGAGCTCTACGCGCTCGGTCGACTGCGCGGCGACGAGCAACGGGAGGAACGGATCGTGTCCCGTCTCGACCGACCAAAGGCCGTCGTAGCCCTGGTCCTCCTGCAGCTTGGCCATGTCCCCGGCCTGATCGAACCCACCGATGCCTCCGTCGACCTTCATGCCGCGGACGCTAGCCCCGGGTGGTGGCGGCGCGATCAGGCAGGGCCGCCGCCCTCGCCGCGGAGGAACCGTTCCAGCTCCGCGGCGATCTCGTCGCCCGATGGGAGGTTCTCGAGGTTCATCGTCGACACCGGCTGCTCCTCGTCCGCTTGGTGCTCGAGGCCCGACACCATCTCGCGGTGCTCGTCGCTCTGCGCGATGAGCTCGTCGATGCGGCGCAGGCTGACCTCGGCCGCGGCGCGCAGGTCGGTCGCGTCCGCCGTCACGCCGGCGATGCGCTCGAGCGTCTCGACGAGCGCGACGCTCGCGGGCGGGAACGCCGACGCCGCGACGTACATCGGAACGCGCGCCCACAGCCCGACTGCGGGGATTCCTGCGAGGTCGAGGCCGCGCTCCAGCGCGGCGTGGATGCCGGCGGGCACCTCGATCACCCCGGGGACGAAGCCGACGCGCGATGCGAGGTCGGCGTTCGTCGCGGTCGCCGCGAGCCGGACGGGCCGCGTGTGGGGGACGGGCGCGGGGAACGCGCCGAGACCCACCGCGAGGGTGACGCCGAACGACACGGCCAGTTCGCACACCGCGTTCGTGAACGCACGCCATTGCTGATCGGGTTCGGGCCCGACGAGCAGCAGCACGTCCCGCCCGCCGGTGTCGGTGCCGGCCAGCAACTCGATCGTCGGCCACGTCATGCCCGTGTTCACGCCGTTGTCGATGCGAAGCGTCGGGCGCCGGCTGCGGTAGTCGAGCAGGAGGTCGCCGTCGAACGTGACCACCGGTTCCGTCGCGATCGACTGGCGCACCGCGGCCATCGCGTTCGCACCGCCGAACCCTGCGTCGATCCACCCCTCCATGCCCATGACGAGCACGGGCTCGCGAAGCTCGATCTCGCGTTCCTTCCGGTACACCGCGCGCTACGCCAGGCTCGACGCGACGTGCTTCGCCTGCTCGGCGAGCCGCACGACGGAATCGCCGAAGGCTTCCCACGCGGCACCGTCCTGGCCCATCGCGCCCTTCGCGTATCTCGTGTACACGCCGTCGAGGATGCAGGCGAGCTTCCAGTACCCGAAGGCGATGTAGAAGTCGAGCTCGCTCGTGTCGCGCCCAGCGAGCTCTGCGTAGCGCGCGCGGAGATCGGCCCGACGGGGAAACCCGTCGAGCGTCGTCGGGCCCGTGGCGAGCGCGGCGAACTCGTCCGACGGGTCGTTCCAATAGACGAGCAGCAGGCCGATGTCCGCGAGCGGGTCGCCAAGCGTGCACAGCTCCCAGTCGAGAACCGCAGCGACTTCACCCGTCTCGCCCAGCAGGCAGTTGTCGAGCCGGTAGTCGCCGTGGACGATCGCGACACCCTGCTGCTCGGGGATGCGAGCCGAGAGGAAGTCGTGCATCTCGTCGACGACGGGCACGTCGCGCATCTTCGACTGCTGGAACTGCGAGTACCACCGCTTGAGCTGGCGCGCGATGTATCCCTCATGGCGCCCGAGGTCGCCGAGGCCGACGTCTTCGGGGTGCACGGCGTGGATGGCGGCGAGCACCTCGACCAACGACTCGCCGGCGCGGCGCCGCTGCTCGATGCTCATCGCTTCGGCGATGGCGGCATCGCGGACGATGAGGCCGTCGACGAAGCCCATCACGTAGAACGGTTGCTCGTTCACCTCGGGGTCGTCGCAGAACCCCAGCGCGGGCGGCACCGGCACCGGCGTCGGCCCCAGCGCGGAGATGACGCGGTGCTCGCGGCTCATGTCGTGGGCGGTGGCGAGCACGTGGCCGAGGGGCGGCCGTCGCAGTACGTACGCGTTGCCTGCCGCATCCGACACCCGGAAGGTGAGGTTCGAGCGACCACCGGCGATGAGCGTGAAGTCGAGCGGCGGCACGACGCCGGGGATGTTGGACTCGAACCAGGCCGTGACCTTCGGTACGTCGACACCGTCCATAGCGGCCGTAACCGTAGTGGTGGGTGTTGGGTAGGTTCTCCGCATGGTCGACGTCACCGACGCCACGTTCGAACAAGACGTGCTGGAGCGGTCAACCCAGGTGCCTGTCGTCGTCGACCTGTGGGCGCCGTGGTGCGGGCCGTGCAAGACGCTGGGCCCGATCATCGAGCGCGTGGTCGCCGCAACGAACGGGCAAGTCGAGCTGGCCAAGGTCGACGTCGACGAGAACCCGCGCGTGTCGTCGACGTTCCGCGTGCAGTCGATCCCCGCGGTGTATGCGATCCGCGACAGGCAGATCGTCGACCACTTCATCGGCGCGCTCCCGGAGGCGGCCATCAAGGAGTTCGTCGACAAGCTCGTCCCGCAGGCGTCGCCCGCGGACAAGCTCGTCGCGCTCGGCTCCGAGGACGCGCTGCGGGCCGCGCTCGACCTCCAGCCCGACCACGAGGGAGCGGTGGTGGCTCTCGCGGAGCTGCTCGTCGGCCGCGGGGGAGACGGCGACGTCGATGAAGCGCTCGCGCTGCTCGCTCGCATCCCGGAGACCGCGGAGACTCGACGTGTAGCCGCGCTCGCGCGTGTCGGCGCGTCCGCCGACGCCGGGGTCGGCATAGGCGACGACGTCGACAAGGAGCTCGAGGCGCTTCTCGAGCGGGTGAAGGACGACGAGGACGCGCGGCAGCGCTTCGTCGACCTCCTCGAGGTGCTCGGGCCGGACGACCCCCGCACCGGTCGCTACCGCCGGGCGCTCACCAGCCGGTTGTTCTGACCGCGGTCGGCTCGGCGTCGGGGTCGTTCAGGCGTCGTCGTGCGGCTGGAGCGGCGGGACGGCTGGTGGTTGTGGGTCGGTGGGCCGGTCCCGCCCGGCGTGGCTGCGATCGCGATAGGACCGGTCGTGTCCGTGCGGGCCCGCTTCGCCGGTGACGAGCGCCTGCTGCGCCACGAGCTCGTGCACGTGCGGCAGTGGCGAGAGCTTGGGGCGTTGTTGTTCGTGGTCCGCTACGTCGGGCCGTACCTGCGCTGGCGGCTGCGCGGGTACCCGCACTGGGCCGCCTACCGGAGGATCCCTCTCGAGGTCGAGGCCGACTGGGAGGCCCGCCGGGCCGCCCTCGGGCAGGGCTGACGCGCCGGCGGTCCGCCGTCGCGCCCGGCGACCGCCCCCACTCCTTTGCTTTTGGCCACTTCACGCTGTTCCTACGCCGTTTCGTGACCAGAAGCGGCTGGGAACGGCTCCGTCGGCCGCCACCCCGCGGCCCCCGCCGCTCCG
>DASVEG010000151.1:0-2839 GCA_036380695.1 Acidimicrobiales bacterium | reverse complement strand
TGTCGCCGGCCACGAACCGGAACCCGCGCCCACGAGCGCGCCCAATCGCGGTCACGAGCTCGCCGCCTCGTCGCGCGAGTTGCGCTCGACGTGCAGGAGGAAGGAGTCGATGCGCCACCCGTCGGCCTCGGGCGAGAGGGTGACTTCGCCCGTGCGGACGATGTCGACGTCGATCTGCGGCCCGACGACGTGCAGGGCGAGGTTGAGACGCGCGGCCACCAGCGCCGTCACCTCGTCGGGGCCGGCGACCGACGACAGCGTCGCCTTCACCGTCTCGGCCGTGATCTTCGTCGCCTTCGGCAACCCCTCGTCGACGAAGGCCGCCCTCGCCGCCGGGTCGGTCTGCACCCGCTCCAACGCGGACGCCGACAGGAGCGGCGTGAGGTCACCCGCGGGGGTGCCGGTGTGCAGGGGTGCCACCACCGCGGTCGCGAGGTAGGAGTTCAACGTCGCGGTCACCGCGGCGACCACGTCGTCGCCCGGAGCCTTGGTGCCGTTCGGGTCGAGACCCTCGACGGTCCACGTCAGCACCGGAGGCGCCGCGGCCGTCGTGGTCGTCGCCTTGCCCGCCGACTGTCGGTCGCCACCGCCGTCGCCCTTGCGCGAGCACGCGGGCGCGGCGAGCGCCGCCGCGACGACGAGCGCGACGAAGGCTCGGGGAAACCGCCGGGGCATGCGGAGCAGGCTACGGGAGGACGGGGGGCGTCGATGACGCGTGCGGGCTCGCCGCGATCAATAGTCGGGTCCGGGGTACCCGGCGGCGGGGCTCGCGGTCTCGCCTTCGGCGAAGTAGAACGCGCCTTGCATCCCCGACGACTGATGGAAGCGGCAGGCGAAGCGGACGACGCCCGTCGAGGGGAGTTGCACCTCGACCTCCGTCGAGCCCGCCGGCTCGACCTCGACGTCGACTTTCGGGTCGGCGATCGTGAACGTGTGGGGGCGGTCGCCCCGGTTCTCGAGGCGGACGCGAACCTTGGCGCCGGGCGCGGCTTTGACGTACGTCGGCGAGAACCGCTCGTCGTCGAGCGTCACAGGCAGCATCGCCGCCGCGCCAGACGACACGACGTCGGCGCGACCGGCGAACGTCACCTCGCCCTCGAGCTCGACCGGCGGGTCGCCGTCGCGAGCGGCGTCGCGACCGCCGTCGCGAGCTCCGCTGGTCGGCGTGCCGACCGACCCCTGCCATCCGCCGTTCTCGCCGTCGTCGCCGCACGCGCTCGACCCGAACGCGACCACCACGACCATGACCGCAACGACGACCTCGAACGGGCGCGTCCTCACGACCGCCATCCTGCCGCCTCGGCGAACGACACGAGGCGAATGCCGAGCTCGTCGACCCGCGCGCGGATCGACGGGTCGCACAACAGGTCGAGGTCGGAGGCTCGGTAGTACTCCGCCCATGCCGCGTTGTGCGCGTCCGGCTTGCAGATCGCGCGCAGCTCGGCGGACGGCGTCGCCGGGTGGGTGCCGACGAGGTGGATGCCGGGCTCGGCTGCGATCCGATCGAGCCGGTGCAGGAGCCAGTCGCGCTTTGCCTCCGACGGCCGCTCGCTCATCATGCGCGTCGAGGTGAACGCGAACGACGCCTTCACCCCTTCGTAGAGGAACGACACGCCGTAGGCCGCGGCCACCGCGTCGTACGCGGCGTTGACCGTCATCCCCATGTGCACGTCGAGGTAGTCGAGGCGCAGCCCAGCGCCGGTGAAGCGCTCGGCTTGCGCGAGCAACTCGGTGGTCGCGTCTTCCTCCGTCGCGTGCGCCCGGACGGCCGCGAGTGTGCGATGGAAGGTGCCGTCGTCGGTGCGCAACGACGGTGCCGGCGTGAGCGGGCGCCAGCGCAGGTGGTCCCACTCGCACGTGAGCGTCTCGTGCATGCCGACCGGGATGCCGTGGTCGCGCGCGAGCGCCGCGGCCTCTTCGAACCACGGGCACGGCACCATCACCGACGCCTGCGTGACGATGCCTTCGGTGAAGGCGCGCACCACGCCCGCGTTGACGGCATGGCACATCCCGAGGTCGTCGGCTTGCACGATCAGGAGCACGTCCTCGCGCCCGCCGTCGCCTCTCCCCGCAGCCATCGGCCAACCGTAGGCTGACGCGATGGCCACCGACATCAGCGCCAGTCACGGCTCGCTCGCGATCGACGGCGGCACGCCGGTGCGCACGTCGTTCCCGCCCATGGGCAAGGGCGCGACGCTCCTCGGCGACGAGGAGAAGGCCGCGGTGATGGAGGTGCTCGAGGGCGGCGCGCTGTTCCGCTACTACGGTGCCAACCTGCTCAGGAAGGTCGAGGCGTTCGAGCGCGCGTCGTGTGCGTTGCTGGGCGCGAGCCATGCGGTCGCGACGTCGAGCGGCACCGCGGCGATCCGGTGCGCGCTCGCCGCGCTCGGAGCCGGCTGCGGCGACGAGGTCGTCGTGCCGTCCTTCACGTTCGTCGCGACGGTGAATGCCGTCGTGGTGTCCGGCGCGCTGCCGGTGTTCGCCGAGGTCGACGACACCCTCGGGCTCGATCCCGCCGACGTCGCGGCGAAGATCACCGACCGCACCGTCGCGATCGTCGCGGTCCACCTCGACAACGGCGCGTGCGACATGGACGCACTGGCCGAGGTCGCCGCGGCCCGAGGCGTTCCTATCGTCGAGGACGCGGCGCAGTCGATGGGCGCGACGTACAACGGCCGCGCGCTCGGGACGATCGGCGCGCTCGGCTGCTACTCGTTGCAGCTCGAGAAGAACGTGACGAGCGGGGAGGGCGGGCTCGTCGTGAGCAACGACGAAGAGCTGTGGCTCCGCGCCGCGCGATACCAAGATCAAGGCGGGCAGTTCGTGACCAGCACCGGCG
>DASVEG010000150.1:0-5797 GCA_036380695.1 Acidimicrobiales bacterium | reverse complement strand
CGTAACTATAACGGTCCTAAGGTAGCGAAATTCCTTGTCGGGTAAGTTCCGACCTGCACGAATGGCGTAACGACTTTCCTACTGTCTCAACCACCGACCCGGCGAAATTGAAGTACGAGTAAAGATGCTCGTTAGCTGCAGCAGGACGGAAAGACCCCGTGGACCTTTACTACAGCTTGATGTTGGGTTCTGTTACGTATTGTGTAGGATAGGTGGGAGCCTTGGAAGCTCTGGCGCCAGCCAGGGTGGAGGCAACCTTGAAATACCACCCTGTGCGTGACGGGACTCTAACTTGGGTCCGTAATCCGGATCAGGGACAGCGTCAGGTGGGTAGTTTGACTGGGGCGGTCGCCTCCTAAAAGGTAACGGAGGCGCCCAAAGGTTCCCTCAGCCTGGTTGGCAATCAGGCGTCGAGTGCAATGGCACAAGGGAGCTTGACTGCGAGACCGACGGGTCGAGCAGGCACGAAAGTGGGGCATAGTGATCCAGCGGTTCCTTGTGGAAGGGCCGTTGCTCAACGGATAAAAGGTACCCCGGGGATAACAGGCTCATCTTGCCCAAGCGTCCATAGCGACGGCAAGGTTTGGCACCTCGATGTCGGCTCGTCGCATCCTGGGGCTGAAGCAGGTCCCAAGGGTTGGGCTGTTCGCCCATTAAAGCGGTACGCGAGCTGGGTTTAGAACGTCGCGAGACAGTTCGGTCCCTATCCGCTGTAGCCGTAGGAGTCTTGAGGAAGGCTGTCCCTAGTACGAGAGGACCGGGACGGACGCAGCTCTCGTGTGGCAGTTGTCCCGCCAGGGGCACCGCTGCTTAGCGACCTGCGGAAGAGATAAGCGCTGAAAGCATCTAAGCGCGAAGCTTTTTCCTAGATGAGGACTCCCACTGGGTAACCAGGTAAGGCCCGTGGCCAGACGACCACGTTGATAGGCCGGAGGTGTACGCACAGCAATGTGTTCAGCCGACCGGTACTAATCGGCCGAGGGCTTGGAGATCAATCTTGCTCGTGCTCGCTATGGAAGGTTCAAGGAAAACGATGCCCGTGCTGGGCCAAGGTTTCCGGTGACCATAGCGGCGGAGTCACACCCGTTCCCATCCCGAACACGGAAGTTAAGCCCGCCAGCGCCGATGGTACTTGGGACGAGAGTCCCTGGGAGAGTAGGTCGTCGCCGGAATAATTCGAAGGTGAAGCCCCCGCTCCGGCGGGGGCTTCATCGCGTCCGGGGGTAGGCTCTTCGTCCCATGCCGCGGCCCCCGGATTCTTCCGACGACGATCGCCGCGGGCGCAGCTCCGGGGGCGCTCCAGGGCGCAGCGGGGGCGGCGCTGCTCGCGGTGGTTCGACCGGGCGTGGGCGCGCGGCAGGTCGGACGGGCGGCGGCACCGGCGGCACGGGTGGGCGCGGGAGGGGCGGCGACGATTCCGGCCGGAGCGCAGGGTCGGCGGGCAGGGGTGGTGGCGTGCGGGGTGCACCGGCGGCCCGAGGATCGGCGAAGCCCTTCCCCCGTCGGGGAGCCCCCTTCGGGAGCGCCAAGGGCGCCCCGCGGTCGGGTGGCGGACCCGCTGCCGGTCGGGCCGACGACGTCGACAGCCCCCGCAGCACCCGCGCCGGCAGCAGGGCCAGCGACCGCGACGAGCGGTTCCGAGCCGCGGAGCGGCGCACGGGCGGCGCAGGGCGGGCCGACGACCGCCCGAAGCGGCGGGACGACCGTCCCCGAGCGAGCGGGACGAGCGGCGCCAGCGGTGCTCGTCGAGGTGCCGACGGGCCGCGCTCCGGAGCGCCGTCGAGGGACGGCAGGCCGGCACCGGCCCGTCGCACGGGCGGCGGCCGCTCGTGGGCGCGTGACGACCGGCCGTCCGCCTCGTCGCGGGACGGCAGGCCAGGCGACCGCCGCACCGGCGACCGCCGCACCGACCGCGAGCGGACCGACCGCGAGCGGACCGACCGCAGCGGCGGTCGCGGCCGCACGGGTGCCGGCGCAGGCGGGGGAGGGGCCCGCGGCGATCGTGGCCGTCGCCGGCCCCAGCCCGACGAGCCCAAGGTGCCGAAGTCGTGGGGGTCGCTGGCGCGCAAGTCCGTCCGCCAGCTTGGCGAGGAGGACAACCCCGGCGCGGCGCGGCGGGCGTGGCAGGACGCCGTCGAGCGGGCCCGCGGCGACCGCGAAGAGGAGTCGTGGGAGCCGGAGGTCTGGATCAGGGACGACGAGCCGCCTGCCGCGAAGCCGTCACGCGCGCGGCGCAGCTCCGAGCGCACCGCCGGACCGTCCCGTGACCGCACTGCGGGGCCTCGAGCCGCCACGGGAGCCGCTCGCGCTCGCGACCGCGACCGGGCGTCCAGGGGCAAGGCGCCGTTCGCCGGCTCGTCTGGGGCGCGGCGGCGGTCGCTGCCCGAGGACGTCGTCGCCGAGGTCGGTGCCCACGTCCCCGCCACGAGGGCCGACCGGTACAAGGAACGCCTGGCCGAGGCGGCGAAGGCGTACGAGCGCGACCGGTACACCGACGCGTCGAAGCTGCTGAAGCCGCTCGCCGAAGCCGTGCCCGGCTCGTCGGCGGTCCGGGAGCTGTACGGCCTGACGCTCTACCGCCGCGGCCGGTGGAACGAGGCGATCCGCGAGCTCGAGGCGTTCCGTGCCCTCGAGCCGGGCAACTTCGACCAGCACGCCACGCTCGCCGACTGCTACCGGGCCAAGCGCCGCTGGCGCGCGGTCGCCGAGCTCTGGGAGGAGTTGCGCATCGCCTCTCCGAGCGCCGACCTCGTGGCCGAGGGGCGCATCGTCATGGCGGGGGCTCTGGCCGACCAGGACCGCGTCGGGGAGGCCATCGAGCTGCTGGAGAAGACGAAGACCGACTCGAAGCGCCCCCGGCCGCACCACCTCAGGGTCTGGTATGCCCTGGCCGACCTGTACGAGCGGGCGGGGGAGATCCCGCGAGCTCGCGATCTCTTCCGGCGCGTGCTCCTGACCGACCCAGAGCTCTACGACGCCAAGGACCGGCTCGACGCGATCACGTGAGCCCGCGGGCCACGCGCCTCACCCGCGCCACGACGGCGCGTCGAACGACCACAGCGACAAGGTCACGCCGGTGGCGGCCAGCGCGACCGCGACTCGCAAGGCGACGCGGGCCGAACGTGGCGATGGCTCGCCGAGGTACGCGGCGCCGGCGAGCACGCCCCATGCGGGCAGTACGGGCCAGAGGTACCGCGGAACCATCGTCGGCCAGTCCTCGACCACCGTCACCGCCGCGAACAGCACCAGCGAAGACACCAGGGGCAGGGCGAGCACGGCGAGCACCGAAGCCGACGCCACCCCGCGGGATGCCACCACCGCGGGGACGGCGATCAACGCGGCCGCGACGAACCACACCAGCCCGGTATACGGCTGCGCGAGGTTCCCCGACGTCTCCTGGGCATGGGCCACGAGGAGCGTGTCCGGCACCGATCCGACGACGTTGCTCGCCGTGTAGTCGTGGCCGTCGGGGTTGACGATGTAGCCCTGCAACGCCTTGGCGCGGTCGTTCGCGGTCCACGCGCCGTACGTGCTGCGGTTCCACGCGAACCACGGCGCGACCAGCACGAGCGCGACGACGCACCCGGCGGCGAGGCGCACGACCGCGGCGCGCCCGCGGTCGGCGCGTAGCACCGCGACGAGCGCGATCAGGGCCACCGGCGCCAGCGCGACGAGGCTCAGCTTCGTCAGGACCGCGACGGCGAGGAGCACAAGCGTCGCCGCCGCGAACGCAGGCGACCGGCGCCGGATCGCGGCCACCGCCGCGCACACGAGCGCTGTCGCGACGAGCGGCTCGAGCGCGCTGTTCGACACCGTCACCAGCCGCACGACGAGGCCCGGCATCAGGAACACCGAGCAGGCAACCGTGGCGATCGCCGGCCACCACTCCCGCGACACCAGCCAAGCGAGCGTCACGACCAGGCCGAACGACACGGCCGCGAGGGCGACGCCGAGAAGGCGCACCGCGACGAACCTGGCGTCGTAGCTCCCTGGCGTGACCGCGTGCACGACGGCCGCGAGCACGAAGTACGCCGGCGGTTGGAACGCCTCGTAGCTGTGGGCGCCGAGCCCGGCCGTCAGGTCGGGGACCGCCGTGCGCTCCGGGTCGAGGTCGTTCCACAGCGCATACGCCTCGAGCGTCACCTGGTCGCGCCCGAGGACGGGGAGGCGGTGCTCCTCGGCGAGGAGCTGCACATACGACAGGTGCGCGGCCTCGTCGATTGGGCTGAGGTCGCGCTGGAACGAGAGCGCCGTGTGCACCGCGAACGCCAGCGCGAGCGCGGCCTCGACGGTGAGCAGCACCAGCGCGGCGCGCCGGTGGCTCACGAGTGGGTGTGCGCGCGGTAGAGGCCGGCGGCCTCCATCGCGTAGTTGGTGCGGTCCTCGGCCGCGGCGATGACGTCGTCGGCGTAGCCCTCGGCGACGTAGTCGGCGTGCGTGTGCTCGGCCAGGCGCTGCGCGACGCCGTCGACGTCGAGGCCGTCCGCGACCGCGGCCGCCGTGAGCTCGTCCCAGCGCCGGACGCGGCGGACCGCCTGGTCGAGCATCTCCTCCACGTCGTGGTCGATGCCGAAGTGGGCGAAGTTGATCGACGTGACGCCGCGCGCCAGCAGCCGCTCGAGCTGCGACACGATCAGGTCGGGGTCGATGTCGGGTGGGGGGACGGTCGGCCGCACGAGGTGGGAGTGCGGCAGGGTGATGCCGACCGCGTCGCCGACGAAGACGCCACCCGTGTCGGAGTCCACGAGACACATGAGGTGCTTGGCGTGGCCGGGCGTGTACAGCACCTCGAGCACCCGGCCGCCGCCGAGGTCGATGCGGTCGCCCTCGTCGACCGCCCACAGGCGGTCCTCTGGCACCGGCTGCATCGAGCCCCACATCGCGGCCATGTTCTCCTCGCCGTACACGCGGGTCGCGCTGGCGACGAGGCGGTCGGGCGAGTGCAGGTGGCGTGCGCCCTGCTGGTGCACGACAACGGTGGCGTTCGGGAACCGTCGCGCGAGCTTGCCCGCTCCTCCGCCATGGTCGAGGTGGACGTGGGTGACGACGATCCACGCCAGGTCGTCCGGTGCGACACCGAGCCGGTCGAGCTCGGCGACGACGTTGTCGAGGCTCGACTCCGGACCTGGCTCGACGAGCGTCGGCCGCGGGCCGGGGATGAAGTAACACGACAAGTTGTGCACCTTGCCGTGCATGAGCGCGTCGATGGTGTGGACGTCGCTCGCCGTGGGCTCGGTCACGAGTCCCCGAGCCCGAAACCGTCGCCCGCGTAGAGGACGACGTCGTCGACGAGGGTGGCGACGAGGCAAAACGCTTCGTACGCGGTGTCTGCGCTGGCTGGGCCCTCGACGTCGGGGAACTGGGGCACCGGCGCGGCCTTGGCGATCGCCTCGGCTGCCGCGCGTCGCAGGTCGGGGTCGCCTGCGACGAACGCCCCCGCCCGCCACCTGACCGACACCGGCCGTCCGTCGCGGCGGCCGACGACCTCGAACGAAGGAGGCGGGTCGGCGAGGGCGGGAGGCAGCGCGACCGCACCGTCTGGCGCGGTGAGCGGGTGCGCGCCGGCGACCGCGGCGCGCGGGATCGCGTTGTAGACGTGGGGGTACTCGCGGGCGTTGTCGGCCCGTTCGAACCGCACGTCGCCAGCGGCGTCTACGTCGATCTCGAGAGCGACGAGCGGGCCCGCGTCCGAGAACCACCAGGTCGCGATCTCCACGAGTTGCTCGCGCGTGCAGCAGTGCACAAAGCCGTGCCGCTCCAGTTGGTCGCGCGCCACGTCGCCTTCCCCCGAACGCTC
>DASVEG010000149.1:0-6663 GCA_036380695.1 Acidimicrobiales bacterium | reverse complement strand
ACATGCCCGTCGCCGAGTCCGAGCTCGTCGCCGGCTTCATGACGGAGTACTCCGGCTTCCGCTTCCTGTTCTTCTTCATGGGCGAGTTCGGCTCCGCGTTCGCGCTGGCCGCCATCGCGTCGACGCTGTTCCTCGGCGGCTGGTACCTGCCGGGCATGGACGTCGACGGTGGGCTCTCCAACCTGATCGGCCCGCTGGTGCTCGGCGGCAAGATCATGCTCGTCTCGTTCTTCATCTTCTGGATCCGCTTCACCTACCCGCGGCTCCGTGAAGACCAGCTCCAGACCTTCGCCTGGAAGTGGCTCATCCCGATCTCGCTCGTGAACATCGCCGTCACCGGCGTGCTGAAGGTGGTGTTCTGATGCCGAAGCCGCAGATGCCCGGCCTTGTCAAGGGCTTGGGCGTGACGTTCCGCACGATGATGAAGCCGAACGTCACCGTGCAGTACCCCCACGAGAAAGAAGCGCCGCCCACCAGGGCGCGCGGCGTGATCGCCCTGCTCGAGGAGAACTGCACCGTGTGCATGCTGTGCGCACGCGAGTGCCCCGACTGGTGCATCTACATCGAGGGCCACAACGACAAGGCGCCGCCGCGGCGCGAGGGCGGCAAGCCCCGCACGATCAACATCCTCGACCGCTTCGACATCGACTACGGGCTCTGCATGTACTGCGGCATCTGCGTCGAGGTGTGCCCGTTCGACGCACTGTTCTGGTCGCCGGAGTACGAGTACAGCGAGATGCGTATCGGCGACCTCCTGCACGACAAGAAGCGCCTCGGCGAGTGGATGGAGACCGTCCCCGAGCCTCCGCCGTACGAGGCGGGGTCGCAGATGAAGCCGAAGAAGTACGCCAGCCCGGCGGCTGCCAAGGCGAAGAACGCGTAGGACGATGGTCGCCCAGAACATCGTCTTCGGGATCCTCGCGGCCGTGATGGGCATCGCGGCCCTGCGCGTCGTGACCGTCAAGAACGTCGTGCACGCCGCGCTCTACCTCGTGCTCGTGTTCGCCGGCGTCGCCGGCATCTTCATCCTCCTCGCGTCGGAGTTCGTCGCCGTGGTGCAGGTGCTCGTCTACATCGGCGCCATCGTCGTGCTGTTCCTCTTCGGCACGATGCTCACCCGCGCGCCGATCGGCCGGGCCGACAACCTCGACCAGTCGGGCGCGCAACGGGGGCTCGGTGCGCTCGTCGCCCTCGGGTTGCTCGGGCTGCTCGCCGCCATCCTCTACGACGCGTTCGGCGAGTCGAAGGTGGAGGTCACGCAGGTCGCCACCTCCGGCGACATCGCCCTCGCCCTCTTTCGCGACTACGTGATCCCGTTCGAGGTCGTGTCCATCCTCCTCACCGCCGCGCTCGTCGGCGCCGTCGTGATCGCCCGCAGGGACTAGGGGAGCGCCGTGTACCTCGTCCAGTTCCTGTTCCTCGCCGCGTTCCTCTTCTGCGTCGGCATGTACGGCGTGCTCGCGCGCCGCAACGCGGTCCTCGTGCTGATGTCGATCGAGCTGATCCTCAACTCGGTGAACATCAACCTCGTCGCGCTCGGCGCGTGGCGAGGGTTCGACGAGCTCGTCACCGCGCAGATCTTCGCCTTGTTCGTCATCGCGATCGCCGCCGCCGAGGTCGGCGTCGGCCTCGCCATCGTCCTGCTCATCTACCGCAACCGCGCCTCGGTCGACCTCAACGAGGTCGCCGAGATGAAGGGATAACCGGCGCATGCTCGCGAACGCCTGGGTCATCCCCGCGATCACCTTCGT
The DNA here is from genome assembly GCA_036380695.1 of Acidimicrobiales bacterium. GTDB lineage: Bacteria > Actinomycetota > Acidimicrobiia > Acidimicrobiales > CADCTF01 > DASVEG01. The sequence continues at coordinate 4,912 of DASVEG010000149.1, read as the reverse complement.
CTCGTTCTGGCTGATCCTCTTCTTCGGGAAGCGGCTGCCGTACAAGGGCGCCGAGATCGGCGTCACCGCGCTCGCGCTCGCGTTCTTCCTCTCGCTGGCCACCGCGGGCGCATGGGTCTCCCGCCCCGCCGACTTCGAGGTCGAACCCCCCGTAAAAACCGGCGAGTCCAACGTTCACGAGGAGGAGCACGCCATCGCGGCCGCGGTGGAGTCGGAGGAGCACGCGCCGAACGGGCATGACGCCCCAGCGCCCTCCGGCGAAGACCACGGCGCCGAAGAACATCACGAGCCGATCAGGGAAGCGGTCCAGCGTGAGGTGACGTGGTTCGAGAACGGGCAGGTGACGATCAAGGCCGGCATCCACATCGACGGCCTCGCCGTCTCGTTGCTCGTGGTCGTGTCGCTCATCTCGCTGCTGGTGCACGTGTTCTCGACGAGCTACATGCACGGCGACGAGCGGTTCACCCACTACTTCGCCGCGCTCAGCCTCTTCACGACCGGCATGTTCGTGCTCGTCACCGCGAGCAACACGCTGCAGGCGCTGTTCGGCTGGGAGCTGATGGGCCTGTGCTCGTTCATGTTGATCGGGCACTGGTGGGAGGACAGCAAGAACTCGAATGCCGCGCTCAAGGCGTTCTTCACGACGCGCACGGGCGACGTCGGTCTGCTCGTCGGCATCTCGATCCTCTTCTTCGCCGCGGGGGAGACGTTCGACATCGCGACCACGAACCACGCCGCGCTCGCCGGCGACATCCCCAAGGGCGTGCTGCTCGGCGCCGCCGCCGCGCTGCTCGTCGCGGTGATCGGCAAGAGCGCGCAGTTCCCCCTGCACACCTGGCTGCCCGATGCGATGGCGGGCCCGACGCCGGTGTCCGCGCTCATCCACGCGGCGACCATGGTCGTAGCCGGGGTGTACCTCGTCGCGCGTCTCTACGGCGTGTTCTGGCAGGCGTTCGACATCGAGGCCGGCGGCTACAACCCCGTGGCCATGACCGGCGGGGTCACCCTGCTGATCGCGGCCGCGCTGGCGTTCGTGCAACGCGACATCAAGAAGGTGCTGGCGTACTCGACCGTCAGCCAGCTCGGCTACATGGTGATGGCGCTCGGCGTCGGCGCCTGGACGGCCGGCATCTTCCATCTCTTCACGCACGCGTTCTTCAAGGCATGTCTCTTCCTGGGCGCCGGGTCGGTCAGCCACTCGGGCTCGCACCACAGCTTCGACATGGTCGACGACATGGGTGGGCTCCGGAAGTACATGCCGTGGACGTACCGCACGTTCCTCGTGGCGACCATCGCACTCGCCGGCATCTTCCCGTTCGCCGGCTTCTGGTCGAAGGACGAGATCCTGCTCGGCGCGGGTGAGAACGGCTACGTCGCGTTCATGATCGTCGGCCTGGTCGGCGCGTTCATGACCGCGGCCTACATGTTCCGTTGCGTGTACCTCACGTTCTTCGGCGAGCCGCGGGGCGCCGCGGCCCACCACCATCCGCACGAGTCGCCGCCTTCGATCGTGGTGCCGCTGCAGATCCTCGGGGTGTTGTCGATCGTCGCCGGCCTGCTGAACGCGCCCGGCATCGAGAAGTTCAGCGAGTGGACGAGCAACGCCACGGTCCTCGGCGCGGGGGTCGAGCACCACGAGTTCTCGATCGCCGCGGCGCTGCTGTCGCTCGCCATCGCGTCCGGCGGCATCGCCACCGCCTACGCCTACTACTGGCGCGGCGTGCGCGTCGGCGCCGCGAAATACGACCGTGGCCCCACCGGCGTCGTCTACCGGTTCCTCGGCAACAAGTACTACCTCGACCACCTGTACGAAGGCGTCATCGTGCGCGGCATCCGCGAGCCCATCGCCCGCGGCGCCTACTGGTTCAACCAGAAGATCATCGACGGCGTCGTGAACGGCGCTGGGATCGCCGCCCGCGGCCTGGCGAGGTTCGTGTACGAGGTGCTCGACCAGCGCGTCGTCGACGGCGTCGTCAACGGCACGGGCCTGGCCTCCGAGGGCGCGGGCGCCGGCCTCCGCACCATGCAGACCGGCAAGGTGCAGCAGTACGCCGCGCTGATGCTCGTCGGCACGCTCGCGTTCGCCGGCCTCCTGTGGGCCTTCGTATGACACCGCTGATGACAACGCTGACCAACGTGGCCCCCGACCAAAGGATCTTCCGCTGATGGATTGGTTCGACGACTGGGCGCTGACGCTCGCGGTGTTCCTGCCGCTGGTGGGCGTCGCGTTCATGGCCCTCGTGCCCAAGGACAGCGAGGCGACCCACAAGGCGATCGCGCTCGTGACGACGCTCGCCACCTTCGCCGTGACCATCGGCATCTGCGCCAACTTCGACTTCGACCACTCAGGCACGCCGCAGTTCGAGGTCGACCGCACGTGGATCGAGGTGATCAACAGCCGCTACCACGTCTTCATCGACGGGATGTCGCTGCCGCTCCTCGTGCTGTCCGCATTCGTGACGGTCCTGTGCGTCATCTACAGCTGGGACCACTTCCCCGAGCCGCACAACCCGAAGGCGTTCCTCATCCTCATGCTCGTCCTCGAGACGGGCATGAACGGCACGTTCATCGCCGAGGACCTCATCCTCTTCTTCGTGTTCTTCGAGCTGGTGCTGCTGCCGATGTACTTCATGATCGGCGTCTGGGGTGGCGAGAACCGGCAGTACGCCTCGATCAAGTTCTTCCTGTACACGCTCTTCGGCTCGGCGCTGATGATCCTCAGCTTCCTCGCGCTCTACTTCAAGGCGGGGAACACGTTCGACATCCCCGGGCTCATGGCCGAGGCGCCGAAGCTCACCAGCGGGACCCAGACCCTGATCTTCGCCGGCCTGTTCATGGGTTTCGCGATCAAGGTGCCGATGTTCCCGTTCCACACGTGGCTGCCGGACGCGCACACCGAAGCGCCCACCGTCGGCTCCGTGCTGCTCGCCGCCATCCTGCTGAAGCTCGGCACCTACGGCTTCATCCGGATCGCGTTGCCGATCCTCCCGGAGGGCGCGGAGGCATGGGCGCCGTGGATCGGCCTGCTCGCGGTGATCGGCATCATCTACGGCGCGCTCGGCTGCCTCGCGCAGAAGGACATGAAGCGGCTCATCGCGTTCTCGTCCGTCGCGCACATGGGCTTCGTGATGCTCGGCATCTCGACGCTCACCGACTACGGCATCAACGCCGCGATCTTCGGAATGGTCGCCCACGGCCTCATCACCGGGATGCTCTTCTTCCTCGCCGGCTCGATCCACGAGCGTTTCCACACCCGCGACATGGACCGCCTCGGCGGCCTGCTCAAGCAGGCGCCGCACCTCGGTTGGATCCTGGGCTTCACCGCCTTCGCCTCGCTCGGCCTCCCCGGCCTCGCTGGCTTCTGGGGTGAGTTCCCGGCGATCCTGTCGGCCTACAACCCGGCGTCGAGCCTCAACGAGAGCGTCTTCCGCGTCTACATGGTCGTCGCCGCGATCGGCACCGTCCTCGCCGCGGGTTACCTCCTCTGGATGTACCAGCGGGTCGCGTTCGGCGTGCCGACGAAGGAGTTCGAGAACGCCCACATCCACGACGTCCACATGCCCGAGTGGCTCTCGTGGGCGCCGATGCTCGTGCTGATCGTCGTGCTCGGCGTCGCTCCCTTCCTGCTCTTCGACGTCACCGACGACGCCGTCCAGGGCGTCGCCAACGTCTTCCGCTCCGCAGGCGACCTCGCCGGCGCCGGCCACGACCACTAGCGGATGGGCACGTTGATCCTCGGAGCCGTCGACGCCGTCGGTGCGGTCGTCGCCGCCGCCGTCGCGGCTGCGACGCAGGCGGCGCAGGCCACGTCGGAAGCAGTGGAGTTCGTCGCGCCCCGGCTCGACTACCACGCGCTCGCGCCGGAGATCATCCTCACCGGCGTCCTCGTCGCCGTGCTGCTCTTCGACCTGTTCGCCGACGAGACCCGCAAGTTCCTGATCCCGAGCATCGCCGCCTTCGGGGTGCTCGGCGCGATGCTCCCGCTCGTCTCCCTCGCGCTCGAGGGCGACGACGTACGCACCATGTTCGGCGGCGCGTACGTCTCCGACCCCTACGCCCTCGTCATGAAGGGGCTCTTCCTCGGCGCGGGCTACCTCGTGCTCCTCATGTCGAACCGGTACATCGAGGAGGGCGACTACCACCAGGGCGAGTACTACTTCCTGCTGCTGTCGTCGCTGCTCGGCATGGTCGTCATGGCTTCGGCCCGCGACCTCGTCAGCATCTTCGTCGCCCTCGAGCTGCTCTCGATCCCCGCGTACCTCCTCGCCGGGTGGCGCAAGCGCGACCTCAAGAGCAACGAAGCGTCGATGAAGTACTACCTGCTCGGCGTGTTCGCGTCGGCGGTGCTGCTGTACGGGATGAGCTTCCTCTACGGCATCGCCGGCTCCACGCGCCTCGTCGACATCGGTGCCTCCCTGTCCGACGGCGAGCTGACCGGGCTGCAGGTGATCGGCGTCGTGTTCGTGATCGCCGGCTTCGGGTTCAAGATCTCGGCGGTGCCGTTCCACACCTGGGCGCCCGACACCTACGAGGGTGCGCCGACGCCGGTCACCGCGTTCTTGTCGGTCGCCGCCAAGGCGGCCGGCTTCGTGGCGCTGGTGCCGTTGATCTTCATCGCCTTCCCGGCGGCCGACGGCGTGTACCAACCGTTCATCTGGGTGCTCGCCGCCCTCACGATGACGGTCGGCAACGTCATCGCCCTCCGCCAGACCAACATCGTGCGGATGCTCGCCTACTCGAGCGTGAGCCAAGGCGGCTTCATCCTGATGCCGCTCGCCGTGATGGCCTCTGGCGACGCCGGGCCCTCGGCATTGAAGGCGGTCGTGATCTACCTGTTGATCTACGCCTTCTCGAACCTGGGTGCGTTCGGAGTCGTCGCGGCGGTGTCGCGCAAGACGCGCAGCGGGTCGAT
>DASVEG010000148.1:0-4592 GCA_036380695.1 Acidimicrobiales bacterium | reverse complement strand
GCGAGGATCGACGGGGAGGGGCGGCCGGAGGCGTCGGCGACGAAGCCGATGCCACAGGCGTCACGTTCGTGGCGCATGGCTCTTCCTGGGATCGTGGGGGTGGTGGGGGCTTCGTGCGGGGCCCCATTGCCCCTACCCGGGTGGCGAGTGCGGCCAGTGTACCGACCCCACACCCTTCATCGTTTTTGTGTGCGAATGGCGCACGATGATGCGCCATTCGCACACAAAACGGATCAGAGCTTGGGCCAGGAGGGGGTGCGGGGGCGGCGCGGGCGGCGGCCTTCGCCGAGCGACCAGTAGCGGCGCCACATGGCCGCGTCTGGGCCGGTGAGGGGAGGGGTCGCGCCGGCGGCGGCGCGGCGGCGCGCCGACCACCAGTCGGTCGCCTGCTCGTCGGCGAGCACCGCGACCTCGCGCTCGATACGAACCGCGAAGTCCCGCGGGTCTTCGCCGTCGAGTGGTCGCATCGGGCCGCCGAACGTGACGGTCGTCGTCGACGGGCGGACGCGACCGCTTCCCTTGCGCAGGACGCGCCTCGTCCCCTCGAGGTGCACCGGCACGACCGGCAATCCCTCGCGGATCGCGAGGTAGGCAGCGCCGCTGCGGTGCTCCTGCGCCCAGCCATGGGGGCTGCGCCCGCCCTCGGGGAAGATCACGAGGCTCCACCCGTCGCGCAGCACCTGGATGGCCAGGCGCATCGACCGCACACTCGGGCGCGTGCGCTCGATGGGAATCGCGTTGATCGCGAACGCCCAGAGGTAGCCCTTCCACCTCCGGTCGAAGAAGTAGTCCGCACCGGCGGCGACGACCGTCCGGTGACGGAAGCGGTCGGGCAGCGCGGTGAGCAGCAGCGGGGTGTCGAGGTGGCTCGCGTGGTTCGCGGCGAACAGCACGGGGCCCTCGACACCGGCCAACCGGTCTTCGCCGTTGACGCGGGGCGATGCGAGCGCGCCGACGATCGCCCGGCCCGCCCAGTCGACGACCAGCGCGCGGGCGAGGCGCGTCGGGTAACGCCGCGCCCACTCGGTGTCGAAGTCGACGCCCGTCGTGCGTTCCGCAGGCGGGCGGTCGACGGTCGACGGCCACGTCGGCGCGGTCCAGGGGAAGGGCCGGCGCACCATCGGCACCGGCAGCTTCACCGCACGTCCGCCATGAGGATCGGCGGGTTGTGGAGGTGGGTGATCGACGGGTCGCGACCGACGACGTCTTCCGCCATCTCGAGCGCGTCGCGAAGCGTCGACGCCGGCTTGAACCCGAGCCGCCTGACCGCCTTCGGGTCGCCGCCAACGATGATCACGCCGCCCAGGTGTTGCAGCGCGTGCGCACCCCAGTACCACATGTAGAACGGGTGAACGCCGTGGTAGGCGTAGCTCGTCCGGTACAGGTGGATGTACCAGGGATCGGTCGCGAACTGCTCCTCGTACTTCGCCTCGAGCTCTGCGGGATCGGTCGTGTCCGACAACACCTGCTCGAAGAAGTCGATGTAGCTCGGGTGGTGCACGGGGTGGAACGCCCACGGCGTCGGGTGGCTCATGATCACGACGCCGCCCTCGCGCACGAGCGGCTTGCCGCGGTACATGTTGAAGAAGTAGCCGAGCCCGAGGCACATCACGAGGATCGGGTTCATCACCGAGTTCACGTTGTAGGGGCAGATGTACGGCAGCCCCATCGTGAGCACGTCGGTCTGGCCTTCGACCTCGACGAGCTGCTGGCGGTAGACGTTCGCCGTCGTCACCTCGTGCACGGCCTCGACTTCGCCCGCTTGCACCGACGTGATGTCGTGGGGCGACTTGATCGACTGGAAGATCGAGCGCCTCAACCGGTCGGGCGTGCGCTCGAGCGACTTCGACACCGCGAGGAAGCCGGCGCGGTCGCGAGCAGACCACTCCCACTCTCGTTTCTGCAGGAACGAGAACTGGTCGGGGAACGTGTCGTTGTTGAGCGTCGTCTCGATCTGGAAGACCTTCACGCCTCCGTCGCGCAGCACCTTCCCCATCCGCCAGTTCGACGAGTGCAGCTCGCTGCGGTGCTGGTCCATGAACGACTTGCTGTGCTGCATGGTCCGCACGTTGTGGTGGTGCCGGAGCGACTTGTACGACGCGAGGCCCGTCGCGGTCGACTTCCAGCCCCCGTCCATCGCCACGAGGTTGATGTTGACGTAGACGACCAGGTCGCTCGTCGCGGCGCGCTTGTTGATCTCGACGTCTTCACCCTGGTCGGTCGTGCCGAGGTGAATGAGGTTGTCGGGGTCTTCCGCATCGTGCTGCTGCAGGAGCCCGAACGGGTTGAACGCGTCGAAGACGCGGTCGCCGAGCGCGTGGCGCAGCTCCTCGTCGGTCATGCGCCGGTGCAGCGCGAGCGCGGCGACCAGCACGACGTCGTCGACGCCCTGCTCCGCGGCCAGGTCGAGCACCGCCTCGATCACCCGCTGGCGCACGTCGGGCCTCCGCATGGGAGGGAGGGGCAACGAGATGTCGTCGAAGCAGATGGTCAGCTTCATCCCGGGGAACAGCAGCTCGGGGAGCGGCTTGGAGTCGCCCATCGGGTTGAGCAGCGCGTGGCGGATGGCCTCGTCGGGGTCCTTGAGCGCGGCGAGCGGCTCCGGCGCGTAGATCACGCGGCTCCCTGCCGGCAGCCGTTCGAGGCGGAACCCCTCGCCGTGCCAGAACAAGGTGGGCGGGGTCGACTTGTCCACCTCGAGGACGAAGCCTGGCCTCGGCATCAGCGGTTCCTCTCGTTGCGAAGGTCGAACGCGATCTTGACGGCGCCGCGGCGACCCGCTTCGGCGGCGTGCTGGATCGCCTCGTTGTACTGGTCGAGCGTGTAGGTCGCGCTCACGAGCCGGCCGAGATCGAGCTTCGACACGAGCTCGAACGCGAGCGCGAAGTCCTGCCGGTCATAGGCGTAGCTGCCGCGCAGCACCACCTCGCGATGCCACAGGGGCGTGAGGTCGAGGGTGGTCGTGCCCGGCATGCCGACGACGACGACGTCGCAGCCGGGCTTCACGACCTGCAGCGCCTGACGCAGGCTGGCCTCGCTCCCGACGCAGTCGATCACGAGCTCGACCCCCGACGTCAACTGCCCCCCGATCCGCATCGAATGCGAGCCGGCTCGCACGGCGCGCTCGAGGGCGTCCGGCTCGACGACGACGTCCGCGCCGAGTTCCTTCGCCCACCGGCGCTGCTCCTCGTACTTGGCGGTGGCGATGATCGTGCCGCCGATCTCCTCCACGTGGCGCAGCGCGGCGATCGTGAGCAGACCCAGCGTTCCCGCTCCGATCACGACGGTGTCGCCGCCGGGGATCAGCGATGCGGCGTGCACCGCGCACGCGGCCGGCTCGACCATCACCGCCTGCTCGTCGGTCATGCCATCGGGTACCCGATGCAGTTGGCTCTCGTGGGCGACGAGCGCGGTGCCCCAGCCGCCGCCGGTCGACTCGCAGTAGCCCGTCTGCAGCCCCGGCTCGAGGTGACCGAACGCGGTGCGCTCGCAGAGGTTTGTCACCCCGTTGACGCACTGCTCGCACGCCGGCTCGATACCGCGGGCCGCGCACGTGAGCGTCGGCTGGACGACGACGCGCGTGCCGTCGTCGAGCTCACCGACGACCTCGTGGCCTGGCACGAACGGGAAGCTCACGATGGGCTCGAAGTAGCGCGACGAGCGAGCGTCGATCGTCGCGAGGTCGGACCCGCAGATCCCCGCGAGCCGCGGGCGAACGCGCACCCAGTCAGGGCCAGGCAGCTCGGGCTCGTCGACGTCGGCGATGCGCAACGGCCCCACTCGCACGCCCCGCCCCGGGCCCGCGAGGACGCTCGCGACGCGCGCCGCCGCGAACCGCGCCTCCTTGCGCTCGAACAGCAGCGCCTTCATCGTCCGGCTCCGACGGCTCGGGCACCGGCGCCGCGCCATCGCGGGCCGATGGGGAGGAACGGCTTCGGCGACTGGCTCGCCTTGTCCCAGTGCTCGACGTGCCAGCCGCGCTTGCGCGCGATCGTCGCCAGCTTCGGCTCGGGGTTCACCGCGACCGGGTGGCCGACGATTTCCAACATGGGGAGGTCGGACGCGGAGTCGGCGTAGGCCACCGACTCTTCGAGCGAGAGCCCTTCGGCCTCCGCGTAACGAAGCATCGTGAGCGCTCGCGCCTCGCCGGTCGGGGGTGCGTCAGTCAGCTCGCCGGTGAACGTGCCGTCGGGCGTGCGGCCGAGCGAGGCGCAGACCACTTCGTCGAACAACGGCCGCAACGGCTCGACGACGAAATCGAGCGCGCCGGTGATGAGGACCGTGCGGTGGCCGAGCGCGCGGTGCTCGCGGACGCGGCGGATACCCGCGGGAAACGACTTCATCAGGATGAGGCGGGAGAACAGTTCCCACGCGTCGGCCTCGACGCGTGCGACCGGTGCGCCTTCGTAGCGACGGTAGAAGTGGCGGAGGAAGTCGCCGCGATCGCGGCGGTCGAGCGCGAGCAGCGACGGCGCCTCGCGCAGCATCTGCATGGTGAAGCGAACCCGGTCGTGTTCCGGCAGGCGACGCGTCGCCAGCCACGAGTACGACTCGACGACGTTCGACGCGATCAACGTGTTCTCGAGGTCGAA
>DASVEG010000147.1:0-8901 GCA_036380695.1 Acidimicrobiales bacterium | reverse complement strand
CGACGCGGCGCGCGCCGTCGTTGGCGAGACGGCGGAGGTCGCGATCGTCGTGCCGGACGACGCGGGCGAGCTCGTGGCGCGCGGCGAGACCGTGCCGCTGCGCGCGTTGCTGTTCTCGACATCAGACGTGTCGGAGGTCGCAGGGCCCGCACTCGACCGGAGGCTCGCCGAGCTGCGGAGGAGCGAGTCCGAGCGGATGCTGCGCGCCGCCGACGCGCCGCCGACGCTCGCGTCGCCCCTCGCCGTCGACATCGTCGACGTCGCCACGACCTCGACGGAAGGGATCCGCTTCGGGTTGGCGCAGGCGTTGCCCGTTCTCCTCGTCATCCAGCTCTTCGGCCTCGTCAACCTCGCGCAGGAACGGCTCGCCGGCGCGAAGGACCGCCGCGTGCTCGAGCCGTTGCTCGTGCTCCCCGTCAAGCGGCGCGACATCCTCGTCGGCGTCGGCGCCGCGACCATGGTCGTCGGGGCGGTCTCGTCGCTCCTCGTGTTCGTGCCGATGACGGTGGCGTTGACAAGCGCGGTCGCAAGCCTTGCCCGCTCCGCGTCCGGGCCCATCGCCATTGCGACGTCGTTGCTCGCCGGTGCCGTCACGCTCACGGCGGTGTTCACGTGCCTCGGCCTGATGCTCGGCGCGCGCGCCGGCTCCGGCAGTGAAGGGTCGATCTTCGCCGCGCTCGTGCAGGTGGCGGTGTTCGCCGTCGTCGTCGCCGCGCCGTTCTTCGGAGACGTCGCCGCCGAGGGCCCGATCCTCGCGGCGCCGGTGCTCGGGCCGATGCTGTTCGTCCGCGAGGGGGTGGCCAGCGGGACCGCGGCCGGGTCGCTGTTGGTGCTCGTCGGTACCCAGTTGGCCGTCGCCGCCGCGCTGCTGCGCGTCGCAACCGCGGGGCTCGACCGCGACCGCAACGTCCTCCGGACCTCGTCGTGATCCGCGCCGCACGTCGCATCTGGCTCGTCGCCCGCCACGACCTGCTCGATCTGGCGCGGCAACGGGGTACGTGGCTGTCGCTGTTGATGTTCCCGGTCATCAACGTGTCGTTGCTCGTGCTGGTCCCCGGCTTCCTCAGCGAGCGCGAGCAGAACCAGCAGGACACGGTGCGCTACGTCGTCGCCGCAGAAGGCGAGACCGCAGACGTCGCGTCGCTGCGACCGCTCCTGGAGGGGGCGCGGTTCACCGTGCAGGAGTCGGAGGACGCGACCGCGGCGGTCAAGTCACGGGACGCGCACGTAGGTCTCGTGCTCGAACCGGGCGCGGCGGCGGCGCTCGAGGGCGAGGGGCAGGCGAAGGCCAAGGTCATCGCGTTGTCGACGAGGCGGTCGGCCAACCTCGCGTTCGGTCGACTCGTCGGCGTGCTCGACGCCCTCCGTACGTCCGTAGCCCGCGAGCGGATCGACGACCGCAACCTGCCGGCGCGCGTCGCGCGCCCGCTGGACGTCACGCCGGTCGACCTCGCGGACACACGACGCGGCGCGCAGCTCCAGTTCTCGCTGCTGCTCCCGCTGCTCATGCTCCTGCCGCTCACGGGAGCCGTGGCGATCGCGGCGCAGCGCATCAGCGGGGGCAAGGACCAGCGCGTCATCGAGCCGTTGCTCGTGCTCCCCGTGTCGAGGACGACGGTGCTCGCGGGCAAGGCAGTGTCGGGCCTCGTGCTCGGCGCGGTGACGCTGCCCGCCGTCGTGCTCCCTCTGTTCATCGGCCGCGTGTTCCCTGTCGGTGGCTCCGGCCGCACCGTCGCCCTCGGCATCGACACGATCGCCGCGGTCACCGCGATCGCGGTGTTGCTCCTCGCGTTCCTGGTCGCGCTCGGCTCGTTCGCCGGCGCGGCGAGCAGGACGAGCACGGAGATGGCTTCCATGCTGCCGTTCGTGACGATGCCCGTGATCCTGCTCGCGGTGTCGCTGCAGTTCTTCGCCGGGGTGCGCACCACCATCGCGTTCGCACTGCTGCCCGCCGTCGGCCCCGCACTGTTGGTGCGCGACGTCGGTGCCGGCATCGTGGCGGGAGTGCCCGCGGTCGTCGTCGCGCTCGCCACCATCGCCTGGACGGTCGTCTTGCTCGTGCTCGCGGGACGGTTCCTCGAACGCGAGCGGTCGGTCCTCCGCCCGACGACCTGATCTCAGCCGCGCGCCGCGTCGAGCAGTCGCTGCACGGGCGCGAGATCGAAGGGCGCGCCGAGGCCGAGGATGATGTGCTGCGCACCGGCGTCGAGCCACGCCTGCACGTCTTCGACGTCCTTGGGGTCGTTGGCCGCGGCGGTGCGCTCGATTTCGGCGGGGTCGCGGCCGACCTTGGCGCACCACTGGTCGATCACCGCGCTCTTGTGCGCGAACCGCTCGGGCGGACCGAACCCGTTCCACATCTGCGCGTGCTGCGCCACGAGGCGGAGCGTCACCTGCTCGCCGCCGCCCCCGATGAGGATCGGGAGGTCGCCGGCCGGCCCGGGGTTGAGACGGGCGAGGCGCTGCTCGATGCGGGGCAGCGCCCCCTTCAGGGCGCGGAGGCGGTCGGGGGCGGTGCCGAACTCGTAGCCGTACTCGTCGTAGTCACGCTCGAACCACCCGGCGCCCAGCCCGAGGATGAGGCGGCCGTGCGACAACTGGTCGACCGTGCGCGCCATGTCGGCGAGCAGCTCGGGGTTGCGGTAGCTGTTGCACGTGACGAGCATGCCGAAGCGGGCGCTCTCGGTCGTGACGGCCATCGCCGCGAGGAGCGACCAGCCTTCGTAGTGCTCGCCGTCGGGCTTGCCGTACAGCGGGAAGAAGTGGTCCCACGTCCAGATGGAGTCCACGCCCATCGCGTCCGCCGCCTGCCACGCCTCGCGCAGGTCGTCGACCGTGCAGTGCTGGGGGTGGAGCTGGACCCCGACCTTGAACCTCGGCATCGCCGGAACCTACCCCCGCCGCCTCCCACCACCGCACGCTTCTGGGTGGACCAGCCCGTCCTGTGTCCGGGCTCATCCACCCAGAACGTGAGGGGGGCTAGCGGAAGTCGCGGCTCCTCGGGCCGGAGACCGCGAGCGACAAGGGCTCGATGCGATCGGCCACGACGTTGACGACGCCTTCGACCTTTTCCACCCTGCCGCGGATCAGCAGCGCGGGCGACGAACGGGCGACGCGCCGGTACTTCGCCCACAGCCCCTTCGAGCACACGACGTTGATCAGGCCGGTCTCGTCCTCGAGGTTCACGAACGTCGTCCCCTGCGCGGTCGCGGGCCGCTGGCGGTGGGTGACGATGCCGCCAACGAGCACGCGCGACCCGTCCTCAAGCGCAGGGTCGGCGAGGCCCGCGGACGTGACCGCGCCGAGCTCGTCGAGGTGGGCGCGGATGAATTCGGTCGGGTAGCTCGTCGGCGAGATCGCCGTCGACCACAGGTCGAACGCCGCGGTCTCCACCTGCGTCATCCCCGGCAGGGTCGGCGCGTCGGCGCCAATGACGACGCCGGGGAGGCGGTCGGCCTTCGCCTGCGTGACCGCTCCCGCGGCCCACAACGCGGTGCGCCGGTCGTCGGTGAAGCAGGCGAAGGCACCTGCCGTCGCGAGCGCCTCCACCTGCGGCTCGCTCAACCCGTTGCGCCGCACCACGTCTTCCATCGACTCGTACGGCCTGCCCGCCGCGATCTTCTCGGCCAGCTCCTCCCCGATGTGCCGCACCTCCTTCAACCCCAGCCGCACCGCGAACGGCTTTTGTGTGCGAGTGGCGCACGATGATGCGCCATTCGCACACAAAACGGCCCCGGCGGCGCTGGCGTTGACGTCGGGTTCGAGGACGGTGACGCCGTGGCGGCGGGCGTCGGCCACGAGCGACTGGGGCGAGTAGAAACCCATCGGTTGGGCGTTGAGCAACGCGGCGCAGAACGCGTCCGGGTAGTGGAGCTTGAACCACGCGCTCGCGTAGACGAGGTAGGCGAACGAGACGGAGTGGCTCTCGGGGAAGCCGAAGTTCGCGAACGCGGCGAGCTTGTCGTAGATGCGATCCGCGGTCTCGCCCGTGATCCCCCGCTCGGCCATCCCTTCGTACAGCCGATCGCGTAACCGCTCCATCCGCTCGCGGCTGCGCTTCGACCCCATCGCCTGGCGCAGCTCGTCGGCTTCGCCCGGCGAGAACCCGGCGACGTCGATCGCCATCTGCATGAGCTGCTCCTGGAACAGGGGCACGCCGAGCGTCTTCTTCAGTGCCGGCTCGAGCAACGGGTGCAGGTAGGTGACGGGCTCCTTGCCGTTGCGCCTGCGGATGTACGGGTGCACCGACCCGCCCTGGATGGGGCCGGGGCGGATGAGCGCGACCTCGACGACGAGGTCGTAGAACGTGCGCGGCCTCAAGCGCGGCAGCGTCGCCATCTGCGCGCGCGACTCGACCTGGAACACGCCGACCGAGTCCGCCTCGCAGAGCATGTCGTAGACCTCGTCCTCCTGCGGGATCGTCGCCAGCTCGACCTCGATGCCATACGCGTCGCGCACGAGGTCGACCGCGTAGTGCAGCGCGGACAGCATCCCGAGCCCGAGCAGGTCGAACTTCACGAGGCCGACCGCGGCGCAGTCGTCCTTGTCCCACTGCAGCACCGTGCGCGCCGGCTCGCCCCTCACGAGGAAGCGCCCCCACTCGACGGGGACGACCTCGCTCACTGGTCGGTCGCAGATCACCATGCCGCCCGAGTGGATGCCGAGGTGCCGCGGGAAGTTCTGCACCTGCGCGGCAAGCTCGAGCACCGGCGCGGGGATGTCGTGGTCGCCTTGGGTGACCGTCGCCTTCAACGGCCCCCATGGGTCGGCCTGCTTCGACCACGCGTCCTGCTGGCCGGTCGCGAACCCGAGCGCCTTGGCCATGTCGCGGATCGACGACTTGGCGCGGTACGTAATGACGTTCGCGACCTGCGCGGCGTTCTCCCGCCCGTAGCGCTCGTAGACGTACTGGATGACTTCCTCCCGCCGGTCGCTCTCGATGTCGATGTCGATGTCGGGCGGCCCGTCGCGCTCTGGCGACAGGAAGCGTTCGAACAGCAGGCCGAGGCTCACCGCATCCGCGTTGGTGATGCCGAGCGCGTAACACGCCGCGCTGTTCGCGGCCGAGCCCCTTCCCTGGCAGAAGATGTCGCGCTGCCGGCAGAACTCGACGATGTCGTAGACGATCAGGAAGTAGCCGGGAAACCCGAGCTTCTCGATGATGCGCAACTCGTGGTCGATCTGCTCGTACGCACGGGGCACGCGGCTCGCCTCACGCGGCCCGTACCGGCGCGACGCGCCCTGGTAGGTGAGCTCGCGTAGCCACGACATCTCGGTGTGGCCTTCCGGCACGGGGTAGTCGGGCAGGTTCGGCGCGACGAGCTTGAGGTCGAACGCGCACGCACGCGCCAGCTCGGCCGCCCGCTCGACCACGCCCGGATACCGGGCGAAGCGGCGCGCCTGTTCGGCGCCGGAACGCAGGTGGGCGGTCGCGGCAGGCGGGAGCCACCCGTCGATCTCGTCGAGGCTGCGGCGCGCCCGCACGGCCGCGAGCGCGGTGGCCAGCGCGCGCCGCGACGGCGTCGCGTAGTGGACGTTGTTGGTGGCGACGACGTCGATCGACGCCCGCACCGCGAGGTCGGCGAGCGCGTCGTTGCGGGCGGAGTCGAGCGGGTCGCCGTGGTCCCACAGCTCGACGACCACGTTGTCCCTCCCGAAGGCCTGCACGAGGTCGGCGAGGCGGCGCGCCGCCGCGGCCGGCCCGTCGTTGACGAGCGCGTGCGGCACCTGGCCCTTGCGGCAACCGGTGAGCACGAGCCACTGGTTGCCCGCGGCCTGCGCCAGCTCCGCGAGGGAGAACACCGGCTTGCCCTTCTCTCGCCCGGCGAGGTGCGCGCTCGTGATGGCGCGGCACAACCGGGCGTAGCCGAGCGGGTTCCGGGCGAGCACGAGGAGGTGCGTGCCCTCGGGGTCGGGAACGCCGTTCTGCGGTTTGGTGAGGCCGAGGCTCAGCTCGGCGCCGAACACCGTCGGCATGCCGACCGCGGCCGCGGCCTCTGCGAACCGGACGATGCCGTACATGCCGTCGTGGTCGGTGATCGCGAGCGCCTCCAACCCGAGACGGGCGGCCTCCTCGACCAGCTCCTCTGGGTGCGACGCGCCGTCGAGGAACGAGAAGTTCGAGTGGCAGTGCAGCTCCGCGTACGGGACGGCGCTCGCCCGCCTGCCTCGCGCGGGCGGCTCGTACGGCTGGCGCTTGCGCGACCATGCAGGGCTGTCGCCACCGTTGGCCCAGTCGGGCACGTTGGTGGCGCGGCCGGTGCCGTCGGACAACCGCTTCTCCAACTCCCGCCACGTCATCCGGGGGTTGTTGAAGCCCATTGCACCCCAACGTATCGAACATACGTTCCCCTCGCCAACGGGGTGGTGGATCCCCCGTTGCGTGGGTACAGGGGCATCGTGGCGATCGTTCTCGGCGTGGTCCTCCTCGCGTTGGCTCTTGCCGCCGCGCTCGTGCTGGCCGCGCTCGCCATGCGCGTCCCGCCACCTCCAGCGCGTCCGGTGTCCTTCGCCCCGTCGCCCCCGTCGCCGTCGTCGCCTCCCCTCCCTGCACCGGACCGCGTCCGGTTGGCGTCGCGCCTGCTCTTCGCCCGCCGGAGCGCCGACGCGATCACGCTCGACTGCACGCTCGTGCGCGTCGACGGCCGCCTCCCCGCGAACGTCGACCCGCCCGTCGGGCTCCCCTTCACCCTTCGGGTGCGCTGCCCCGACACCGGGTGGTTCGCCGGCCGCGTCGAGGAGCTGCTCACCGAGTGGGCCGACGACAACCGCGAGCTCGTCCTCGAGCTCAGCCCCGATCGCGGGAAGGTGCGCACGACGATCGCGAGCGGCACGTCGTCGGTCCACCTCGAGCTCGCAGGCGCCGCCGGACTCGGTTCCGGCCTCAGCTCGTCGTCGTAACGGGCGGGGTGGCCGGACGACCGTAGGCTCCCGGCGATGCGGGAGAACCGGTGGCAGTACGTCCACGAGGGCGCCCCGAAGCCGTACGTGCACCCCCTCACCACGCCGCAGGGCCTCACGCTCACGCGCGTCTCTCCGCCCGACCACGAGTGGCACCGGGGCTTGTGGTTCGCGATCAAGTTCGTCGACGGCGACAACTTCTGGGAGGAGGACCCGGCGGGCCACGGCGTGCAGCGGCAGATCGGTCCGACGCGCATCGACTGGGTCCGGCCAGACGGGTCGGTCGCGCTGCACGAGGAGCGTCACGTCGACTACGTCGACGGGGTCGGCGTGTCATCCGCCGCGTACGCGCTCGACTGGACGACGCGCCTTTCGCCGCCGCCCGATGCCCGTGGAGGCGCCGTCCTCCTCGACCGCACGCCGTACACGACGTGGGGCGGCTATGGCGGGTTGACGATCCGGGGCGCGGCCGACTGGGAGGGCACGCGCGTGCTGCTCGCCGACGGCTCCGAGCACCGGCGCCCGGAGGGCGTGCCGTCGCCGTGGGCCGACCTGTCGAACGACGCCGCGGGCATCACCATCCTCGACCATCCGAGCAACCCGCGGCACCCAGTCCCCTGGTACGGCGCCTCGCGATCGCGCGTCTACGGCGAGGGGTGGTCGAACTTCCTCAACGCCGCGTTGCTCTTCCACGAGCCGATGACGCTGGAGGCGGGCGACGAGCTGAGGTTGCGGTACCGCGTGGTCGTGCACGACGGGCGGTGGGGCGCGGAGGAGGCAGGCGCCGCGTGGCGGGCGTGGGTCGGATGACGTTCGAGGACGATGCGCTGGCGTGGTGCGACCGGTGGTTCGACGACGACGCGTCGTTGTTGTGGAACCCCGAGGGGTCGTACGACGAGCTCGCGCCGCCCCGGTCGCTGCACCTCGTCCCGCAGTCGGGGTGGTACGCCGCGGGGTTGCTGCGCCGCGATGGCACCGGTGATCGAGCGCGCGCCGCGGCGGTGTTCGAGCGGTTGTGCTCGCTGCAGTACGACGAGCCGGGCACCGTGTGGCACGGCACGTTCGCGCGGTTCGCCGAGTCGCCACACCCCCGCCCTGGCGCGATCGAGTGGGTCGACTACGACCCCAACTGGCGCCAGTTCCTCGGCACGACGTTCTCGCTCGTGCTGGCGGACCACGCCGGTGCGGCGAGCCTGCCGGGCGCGACGGCCGAGCGCATGCGCGCCGCCATCGCGCTGGCCGTGGCGGGCGAGCCAGCCGGCCGGGTGCCGCCGTCGTACTCGAACATCGCGCTGATGCGCGCGTGGCTCGAGGTCGAGCACGGCGACGCGGAGAGGCGCGCTGCGGCCGAGGCCTACGCCCGTGAGGTCGTCGCGTTGTTCGACCGCCACGGCGCGTTCGAAGAGTACAACTCGCCGACCTACTACGGCATCGACCTGTACGCGCTCGGGTTGTGGGCGCGGCGTTCGTCGTCAGCGGCGTTGACCGAGCACGGGCTCCGCATCGAGGCCGCGGTGTGGGGCGACGTCGCCAGGTGGTGGCACGCCGGTCTGCGCAACCTGTGCGGGCCGTGGAGCCGCAGCTACGGGATGGACATGCAGTCGTACGCAGCGTTGCTCGGGCTCTGGATCGGGCCGGAGGCCTACCCCGACCTCGACGAACCGTTCGACCACAGCCACGACACGACGTTCGCCCCGATGGTCGCCTACGTCGGGCGCTCGGTGCCCGCGTCGGTCGAGCGCACGTTGGCTGCGTTCGAGGGCGGCGAGCGCGTGGTCGAGCAACGGGTCACCGACGAACGGGTGGCGACGGGTTGGCTCTCGCCCGAGGGCATGGCCGGCGGCGAGGCGGGCGGTGCGTTCCCCGCTCGCGGCCAGTACCACCCCGCGACCGCGCATTGGCCGGGCGGCTGGTTGCGCGTCCGTCACGAGGGACCGGTCGACGCCGTCGCCTCGCCGGGCCGGCTCACCATCGACGCGCG
Source organism: Acidimicrobiales bacterium (assembly GCA_036380695.1). GTDB lineage: Bacteria > Actinomycetota > Acidimicrobiia > Acidimicrobiales > CADCTF01 > DASVEG01. The sequence continues at coordinate 20 of DASVEG010000147.1, read as the reverse complement.
CGGCGACGGTCCGTTCACCC
>DASVEG010000146.1:0-11753 GCA_036380695.1 Acidimicrobiales bacterium | reverse complement strand
CGCGGTCGGCAGCTATGCAATCGCGCTGGTGACGACGACGGCCGTGCTGCTCAGCCTCGTCATCCTCAAGCTCCCGAAGCGGTGGATCGAGACCCGGCTGACGAAGGACCGCGACACGGTGATCGTCCGGGTGGCGCCGGGGCTCCCGTCGTCGCCCGTCGTCGCAGCGGTGTGTGCGATCGAAGGCATTCGCATCGCCGCGTTGCACGTCGAGTCGAGCGACGCTGGCAACACGATCAACCTGCGCGCCGCGTCCGCGCCGGGCACGGGCGACCTCAGCGCGTTGGTCGCCGCCATTGCCGACCGCGAAGACGTGCTGTCGGTCGAGCTCGACTGATTCCTACGCGGCCTCGGCCTCGGCCGCGGCCTCAGCCTCGGCCTCCGCCCCCGCTGCGGGCACGTGAGACAACGCGGCGGCCACGCCTGCGAGCACGGCTGGCGACGACATGATGCCGACGTGCCCCTCGCCGCAGACGGTCACGTTCGTCGCCGCCAGCGCCTTCGTACGCAGCATGCCCGACACCGCGGGCCGCACCACGACGTCGGCTTCGGACGAGAACGTCACCCAACGCACGGGCGAGGGTCGCGCGCCAGCGGCCAACCGGCGAACCACCCTCGACCCGGGTCGCAGGTCGCGCGCGCACGGGCCCACGCCGGCGAACGCGGCGAGCGTGCCTTCGTGCGGCGACGCGACGGTCACGGCGGTGTCGACGAACTCGTCGCCGCCCAGCTCCTGCACGTACCAGCGGGCGAGCACCCCGCCGAGGCTGTGGCCGACGATGTGGACCTTGCTCGCGCCGGTCAGGGCGCGCAGCTCGTCGACGCGCGCCGCGAGCCGGGCAGCCAGCGCGGGTACGCCGTCCCGCCCGTAGGCGGTGTAGTTCATCGTGTGCACGCTCGTGAACCCCGCCCGCCGGAGCTGGCGCTCGAGGTCGAACCAACCCGAGCGGTTGTGGCCGTAGCCGTGCACGAGGAGGACCGGCGTGTCGTGCACCGCGTCGCCGGCGGGCCGGCCGCAACCGAATGCTCGCTCGGCCACGCCGAAGGGGTACAGCACGGCGCACCGGACGGTGGCGGCCAGTTCCCGCGCGTGGGCCACGTAGGTTCGGGGACGCACCGGGGTCGGTAGCACGAGCACCATCTCGATCTTCGATGCATGGTGCGGTCGGCTAGAGCAGAAAGGAGGGGTGGTTGATGAAATGGCTCGATCGGGCCAGCCTGCTCGCCGGGCGGGGTGGCACGCTCGGTGTGCTGCTCGACCGCCTCGCCTCGATCCACGGCGACCGCCGCCTCGTCGAACAAGCCGGCGGGCCAACGTGGACCCACCGCGAGGGTGCGGCGATCGTGCGCCAGTACGCGGCGTCGATTGCGAAGCAGGTCGAGCCGGGCGACCGCGTCGTCGTCGCCACGCCCAACTCCTACGAGATGTTGTTCTGCTGCCTCGCCGCCAGCAGGGCAGGCGCGCTCGCCGTCCCCGTCAACCCGCAGATGTCGCAGGGCGAGGTCGACCACCTCATCGACGACTCCGGCGCGACGCTCGTGGTTCGCGACGCGGCCGACCTCGCGGGCGGCGACGAGCTGGAACAGGCCGTCGCGGCCGACCCGTCCGACGTCGCGGCGATCTTCTACTCGTCGGGCACGACGGGGAAGCCGAAGGGCGCCCGCCTCACGCACCGCGCCCTACTCGCGCAGTCGCGCGCGGGGTCGCTGTACCCGTCGGCCCTCCGGCGCGACGAGGCGGTGATCGGCCTGCCCATCGCGCACATCATGGGGTTCGCCGTCGTGGTCAGCCTCGCGGTCGCGGGCATCCCCGTCTACTTCCTCCCGCGCTTCCGCCCAGACGACGCGCTCGACGCCATCGAGACGCGCCGGGCAACCATGTTCGTCGGCGTGCCTGCGATGTATCGCCTGCTGCTGGAGGCGGGTGCCGAGGAGCGCGACCTGCGGTCGATCCGTGTGTGGGGATCGGGCGCGGACGTGATGCCGTCCCAGCTCGCCCGCCGCTTCCAGCGCATGGGTGCGACGGCGACGCTCCCCGTCGTCGGTGCGAGCGTCGGCGAGGCCATGTTCGTGGAGGGCTACGGCATGGTCGAGGTCGGCGGGGGGGTCGCGGCCAAGCTTCTCCCTCCGGGGATCGGACGGATGGTCGGCGACGTGCTCGGCATCCCGATCCCTCCCTACCGGTTCCGCGTCGTCGGCGAAGACGGCCGGGAGGTGGCGCACGGCCAGGTCGGCGAGCTGCACGTCAAGGGCCCCGGCGTGTTGCAGGGCTACCACGGCGACCCGGACGCGACGAAGGCGGTCCTCACCGACGACGGTTGGTTGCGCACGGGCGACCTCGTGCGCCGCGGGCCGCTCGGGCTCGTGTCGTTCGCAGGCCGCGGCAAGGACGTCGTCAAGGCGGGCGGGTACTCCGTCTACGCACTCGAGGTGCAGGACGCCCTCGAGGCGCACCGGTCGGTGGCCGAAGCCGCGGTCGTCGGCGTCCCCGACGAGCGGATGGGCGAGCGCGTGGTCGCCGCCGTCCGCCTCCTGCCCGGCGCGGCGACGAACGAGGACGAGCTGATCGCGTGGTGCCGCGACCGGCTGTCGTCCTACAAGGTCCCCGCCGAAGTGCGCATCGTCGACACCCTGCCGCGGACCGGCACCGAGAAGGTGAAGAAGGACGACGTGCGCGCCCTGTTCACCGGCGGAGGTTGACCTCGACCTTCCCGTCCGCGTTGACCTCGGCCGGGTAGCGCGTGAGCGCGTCGTCGTCGCGTTGGTAGGTGCGGCCAGAGCACGGCGAGCGAAACACCCGGTCGACCGTGACCCACTCGAGCGCGCACCGCAGCTCGTGGGGGTCGTCTGGGGCGTAGGCGCGAACGGCGTACCAACCGGCGTCGACCTGGTCGCCGTCGTGGAGGACCCAGATCTCGCGGCCAGGGCCGGCGGTCAGCGGGTCCTTGAAGAACAGCGGGGTGCGCTGCTCGCGAATGCGCTCGGCGAAGCGCTCCGCCTCGCCGACCACGAACCGATCGCCGCCTGGCAGGTTCACCTCGCCGGGGTTCTCCGCCGCGTAGTCGACGACCAACCACGTGAGGACGCTCGAGATGGCGACGAGCACGAGCGAGCCGATGACGACGGCCTTGTTGCGTTCGCTGCGGCGGCGCGGTGGACGGTAGGGCTCGCTCATCGCAACCATCTTCCCGTTGCCGCGTCGGCGCGCCGGCGCCGATCGTCGGGAGTGGCGTCGTCGAGGGCGCGGAGGATCGCCTTGCGCACCGCCGCCTCGTCCTCCCGCAGCACTTCGTCGACGATGCCCAGCTCGAGGAGGTCGGGCGCGGTCAACCGCAACTGCTGCGCTCGTTCAGGTGCCGTCGACGCATCGCGGTCGAGTATCGCGGCCGCGCCCTCGGGCGCGATCACCGAGAAGATGGCGTGGTCGAGGAGCAGGAGGCGGTCGCAGTGGGCCAGCGCGAGCGCGCCGCCGCTGCCGCCCTCGCCGACGCACACCGCGACGCTGACCGTCGGCAGCGCGTCGAGCGCGGCGAACGTCCTGGCGATCTCGCGTGCGATGCCGCCTGCCTCGGAGGCGGGGCTCGGGTCGGCGCCCGGCGTGTCTACGAGCGTGACGACGGGGAGCCCAACGCGGCCGGCGAGCGCGGCGGCGCGTTGCGCGAGGCGGTAGCCGGACGGCTGTGGGCGCGCGCGGTTCATGGCCACGACGACGGCGCGCCGCCCGTCGATCGTCGCGAGGCCCGCGGTGATGCATGGGTCGGGTGGTGCCGCCCGCAACGGCACCCACGAGCTGCACAACGTCTCCGCCCACCAATCGCCGCTCGGCCGCCCCGGGTCACGTGCCGCCAGCACCTCGTCCCACGCGCTGCCAACGGGCCCCGTTGGGTTTTTGGGCGCGCTCACGCCGGTATTCCGGACTGAGCGCGCCCAAAAACCCGTGAGCGACGAGGACAGGCCGAGGGCGGTCTCGACGAACGCCGGTTGGTCGGCGCGGGCGACCAGGGCGTCGACGAGGCCGTGGCGGTAGGCCGACTCGGCGGTGTGGGAACCGTCGCCGAGGCGCTCACCGGTCGTCATCTCGACGACGCGCGGGCCGGCGAAGCCGATGGTGACCCCTGGTTCGGCGGCGATGACATCGGCGAGCGAGACGTACGACGCGAACACGCCGCCCGTCGTCGGCCCCCGGAGGACGGCGACCTGCAGCAGGCCGGCCGCGGCGTGGTCACGCGCCGCGGCGGCGGTGCGCGCCAGCTGCAGCAGCGCCACCATCCCCTCCTGCATCCGAGCGCCGCCGGACGCGGACGTCACCACCACCGGCAGCCGGAGGTCGCGGGCCCGCCGGTACGCCCGCACCACCCGTTCGCCGTGCGCCGCGCCCATCGACCCGCCCAGCACGTCGAAGCGCCCGTGGACGGCGACGTAGCCCGCGGCCGACAGCCCCGTGCGCACCGACTCCTCGCCCGGTGGCGCGTAGTCGGGGAACGACAGGGGATCGCCCGCCAGGAGGTCGGCGTCCCACTCCGCTTGGAGGGGGTGCAGCATGCGCCGCCTAGTATCCACGCCCGTGATCCGCCCCTATCGCGTCGTGGTGGCCAAGCCAGGCCTCGACGGTCACGACCGCGGTGCCAAGGTCATCTCGATGGCCCTGCGCGACGCCGGCTTCGAGGTCATCTACACCGGCCTCCACCAGACGCCCGAACAGGTGGTGGAGACGGTCATCCAGGAGGACGCGGACGCCATCGGGCTGTCGCTGCTCTCCGGCGCGCACATGACCCTGTTCCCGCGGGTCATCGACCTGCTGAAGGAGCGCGGCGCCGACGACGTCATGGTCTTCGGTGGCGGCATCATCCCCGACGACGACATCCCGAAGCTCTCCGAGCTGGGCGTCGCGAAGGTGTTCACGCCCGGCGCGTCGATCGCGTCGATCAGCGAGTGGCTGGAGACGGCGCTCGACGAGAGAGAACGAGAAGGAACTCCCAGCTAGTGGATCTGTTCGAGTACCAAGGCAAGCAGTACTTCGCGCGCTTCGGCATCCCGGTGTCGGCAGGGGGCGTGGCGGACGACGTCGACACCGCGGTCAAGGTCGCCGACGACGTCGGCTATCCGGTCGTCGTGAAGGCGCAGGTGCAGGTCGGCGGCCGCGGCAAGGCGGGCGGCATCAAGCTCGCGAACGATCCGGACGAGGTCCGCACCCACGCAGGCAACATCCTCGGGATGGACATCCGCGGCCATGTCGTCCGCCGCCTCTGGATCGAACACGCGTCCGACATCGACGAGGAGTACTACGCCAGCTTCACGCTCGATCGTTCCGCCAAGAAGCACCTCGGCATGCTGTCGGCCGAGGGCGGCGTCGAGATCGAGACCGTCGCCGAGGAGAACCCTGGCGCCATCGCACGCATCCACGTCGACCCGGCAGAGGGGCTCACCGAAGAGGCGGCGCGCCGCTGGGTGGAGGCCGCGAAGTTGAACCCGAAGGCCACCGACGGCGCGGTCGACATCCTCATGAAGCTGTACGAGGCGTACACCGCTGGCGACTGCGACCTCACCGAGATCAACCCGCTGATCCTGACGCCCGACGGGCGGGTGCACGCGCTCGACGCCAAGGTCACGCTCGACGACAACGCCGCGTTCCGCCATCCCGACTGGGAGGAGTTCGCGGGCCTCGCCCAACTCGACGCTCGCGAGGCGCTCGCCAAGGAGAAGGGCCTGCAGTACGTCGGCTTGTCGGGCGACGTCGGCATCATCGCCAACGGCGCCGGCCTCGCCATGTCGACGTGCGACGTCGTCAACCAGGTCGGCGGCGCTCCGGCGAACTTCCTCGACATCGGTGGCGGCGCATCGGCAGAGGTCATGGCCAATGCGCTCGAGGTCATCAACTCCGACGAGGCGGTGAAGTCGATCTTCATCAACATCTTCGGCGGCATCACCCGCGGCGAGGAGGTCGCGAACGGCATCGTCCAGGCGCTTGGCCGCGTGCAGATCGACGCGCCGATCGTCATCCGCCTCGACGGCACCAATGCCGAGGAGGGCAGGGCCATCCTCGAGCCCCACCTGTCCGACCGCCTCCGTTCCAAGCCCACCATGCTCGAAGCCGCTCGCGAGGCCGTCGCCCTCGCGGAGGGCACCACCGGAGGCGCGGCCTAGCCATGTCGATCTTCGTCAACAAGGCAACCAAGGTGCTGATCCAGGGGTTCAGCCCGAACAGCCAGGGCGGCTTCCATGGGCTGCGCAACAAGGCGTACGGCACGCAGGTCGTCGGCGGTGTGAACCCCAACCGCGCCGGTCAGGAGATCGAGGGCGTCCCCGTCTTCGCCAGCGTCGCCGAGGCGGTCGAGGCGACGGGCGCCGACGCGTCGTTCGTCGCCGTACCTCCGTCCGGCGCTCCTGGCGCGATCCTTGAGGCTGCGGCCGCGGGCGTGCCGTTCATCGTCTGCATCACCGAGGGCATCCCGGCCCACGACGAGGCGAAGACGTACAACACGCTGCTCCGCGACTTCCCCGGCTCGCGCCTGCTCGGCCCGAACTGCCCCGGCATCATCACGCCAGGGGAGTGCAACATCGGGATCACGCCGGGCGAGATCGCGCTCGGCGGCGGGCCGGTCGGGATCGTCAGCCGCTCCGGCACGTTGACCTACCAGGCGCTCAACGAGCTCAAGCTCAAGGACATCGGCGTCACCACCTGCGTCGGCATCGGTGGCGACCCCGTGCCAGGGACGTCGTTCATCGACTGCCTCGAGGCGTTCCAGAACGACCCGGAGACGAAGGCCGTCGCCATGTTCGGCGAGATCGGCGGGTCGGCCGAGGAGGAAGCCGCCGAGTTCATCGCAACGAAGATGGACAAGCCCGTGGCCGCCTACGTCGCCGGCGTCACCGCGCCTCCCGGGAAGAAGATGGGCCACGCCGGGGCGATCATCTCGGGCTCCAAGGGCACCGCCCAGGCGAAGATGGACGCCCTCCGCGAGGCAGGCGTGCAGGTCGGCCTCAACCCGACCGAGGTCGGCGAGCTGATCGCCGACATCGTCGCCACGTTCTGACCTAGCAACTCAGCGGCGCTCCGGGGCGGGCACGCGTTCGATCTCGACGAACGCGCCGCCCTCGCGCCGAAGGGCGGCCTCCTCGTCGGCGTTGAGCTCGTCGGTACGGATGACGACGCGGCAGCGCGTGGTGTCGGGAAGCACGGCGTATCCGATCGTGTCCCGCGTCGTCCACGACCGCCCCTCGACGTACGCGAGCACCCGCTCGAGCTCGCGCACGTCGGCCTCTGGGCATGTGTCGGTGGTGCCGAGCGGCGTGACCGGTTTCGTCTCCGGGCTGGCGCCGCCAGCCTCAGTCGTCGACGTCGGCGTCGACGTGCCGCCGGTATCCACGACGTCGTCCTCTCCCGCTGAACAGCCGGCGAGGGACACCGCGAACACCGTGGCGGCGACGACGCCGATCACCCGACGCCTCAGCGGCAGCAGGTGTTCGATGCCCAGACGGCGCCTCCCGCCGCCCGGTACATCACGAGGTTGCCGTCGGTTTGCATCACCAACGCGTGACCACTCCCAAAGGTGCTGCTTGCCCATGCCGCGGTGCCGTTCGTCCGGTAGACGACCAGGTTGCCATCGCCCTGCATCACAATGCGCGCGCCGGGGTTGTTCTGGGTGCCGGTGGACCACAACGCGCCGACACCGTTCTGGTAGAGAACGAAGTTGCCGTCGCCTTGCATCACCGCGTGGAAGCGGCCATCGGTGGACACCAGGCGATCCTCGACCTGGAGCGTCGCGTTCGTGCCGAGCACCGGGCCGGACGTGAAGACGGACACGCCGAGGTGCGACTCGACCTGGCTGATGTGCTCCGCGTAGATCTCGTCGTCGGTTGCCCCACCGATGTGCAGCCCGCGGATGTGGGCGGTGGTGAGGGTCGGACGCACGTACATCGTGCCGCCGGAGTCACCAGGGCGTCCGATGACGGCTCCCGGCTTGACCGCGTGCATCACACCCGGCGTGCAATGGGTTTCGGTGCACATCGTCGCGCTGAGGTTGTCGACACGGATCCCGCAGCTGGCTCTGGTCACCATGCCGCTGTGGCAGATGTACTCGTTCAGCGCCGGATCGCCCCGACCGGTAACCGTGCGTACGGAGGGGCAGCAGGGATCGACGTGGATATTCGACGTGAACCGCTGGCCGTTCGGTGCGATCCGCATCATGTCCCACGTCGGGAAGCCCGCGACCTCCTGGGTGCGCCCATAGTAATGCGGCCCCGACCAGACGTCTTGTGCATCTCCGTAGCAGTGGTCCGCGGTGATCGATCCACGCGCGCCGCCCGGCAGGATGGCGGTAAAGGTCGACGTGCAGTCGTTGTTGTTCGCACTCGGCCCGATGCCCGCCGATGCGAAATGCGGTCCGGCGTCGGCCAGCCGGTCCCCGATGCGTCGCTCGGGCGTGCCGTAATCGATCACGACTCGGTCGCCGATCACGCGACCCAGCGCCTCGGCGACGGGGGCGTCGGACGAGGAGAACGTGATGTGAAAACGGGAGTCGGATGCGTCGAGATAGAACGAATACGACGCCCGCTTTGCGCCGGGATGCCAGGCGCGACGGTCGAGTACGCGCTGTGCGTCGAGGAGGTCGCTCGCCGAGAAGCACCCGCCCTGGACGCCTACGGCGACTCGCGCGGTCGCGTCGGCGCGGTCGCTGGCCGCCGCGAGCCGACCGCGCAATGCGCCGGTGTCGACCCGCGCTCCGTCGGCGACGACGACGAGACGCTTGGTGTGGTGATCGACGGTGGCGCCGATGAGACCGGCCCTCAGCCACCGCGAGGGGTCTTCCTTGGTCGGTTGCCCGAACTCGGCAACCAGCGCGGCGTTGACTTCGGCAACGGCGCGCTGTGGCGCGGCGGCCGCGATCCATTCCTCGTGCGGGAAGTGACCGGCTTCGGTCGGTCGGCTGGCCGCTCGGAGCGACGCGTCGCCAGGCACTACGCAGGGCTCCGGTCCCGCGGTGTCCGGTCCTGCGTCGGCCTCACCGACGAAAACGGTGACCCCTAGAAGCGCCACCGCCGAAGCAAATGCCAGCAGCCGATGCCGCGCGTGGCGCGCTGAAATACCCATCCCGACCTCCAGAGATTCCGCCATTCCGCCAGTCGCGACTGTGACAGTCTTCGCATCGCGCGGGAATAGCGCGAGCGCGCTATTTCGGCGGAGACGGCCGAGCGCGGTGCCCTGGGTCTGCGGCACCGCCGCGCCTGGGTAGGTTCCCGGCGTGACCGACAACCGGTGGCGAACGGCCGCCCTCGCCCTCGTCTTCACGCTGGTCGCAGGCGCGTGCGGTGGTGGCGGGGGTGAGTCGGCGAAGCCGCCGCCCGAGGAGCCGGCGACCACGTCGACGACGGTCCCCGAAACCACGACCGAGCCGCCGACCACTACGACGATCCCGCCGACGACCACCGCGGCCCCGACGACCGTCGCGCCTCCGACTGGGCTCGCGGCCACCGATGCGAAGGTCGCGTTGTCGCCGACCGGGATCGTCGTCCCCATCATCCGCAAGCAAGGAGACGCGGTCGTCGTCGGCACCCCGTGCGGGCGCGAGGCGACGATGACGAAGGGCACGCCGCTGACGGGCACGGTCGTGCTCGACGCCGGCCACGGGGGCCGCGAGCCGGGTGCGGTCGGGCCGGCAGGGCTCACCGAGAAGGCGCTGAACATGGCGGTCACCGACTACGCCAAGGCCGCGCTCGAGGCCGCCGGCCACGGCGTCGTCCTGACCCGCACCAAGGACTACCGCATCAGCCTCGGAGCGAGGGGCAACATCGTCACCGCCCTCAAGCCGCGGGCGTTCGTCTCCATCCACCACAACGCCGAGCCCGATGGCCCGCGCCCGACCCCGGGCGTCGAGACCTACTACCAGACCGTCGGATCGAGCGCGGCGGAGTCGAAGCGGCTGGCGGGCCTGATCTACGAGGAGGCGGTCAAGGCGCTGTCGCCGTACCAGGGCGTCGCGTGGGTGGCCGACAACGACGCGGGTGCGAAGTACCGCAAGAGCTCGACCGGCAACGACTACTACGGGATCATCCGGCGCACGCAGGGCACGCCCGGTGTGCTCGCCGAGCTCGGGTTCATCTCGAACCCTCCGGAGGAGGCGTTGTACGCCAAGCCCGAGGTGCAGAAGGTCGAGGGCGAGGCGGTCGCCAGGGCGATCGTCCGCTTCCTCACGACGAAGGACCCCGGCAGCGGGTTCGTCGAGCCCTACCCGCGCGAGACGCCCGCCGGCGGTGGTGGTGGCGTCGACAACTGCGAGGACCCCGCGCTCGAGTAGCGCGGGCTCGTCTGCCGATGCCGGTCAGCTGCCGATGTAGCCGGCGGCGAACGACGCGACCGCGAGCAGGAACAGCACCACCATGAGGAGCCCCTGCAGCACGCCTACGGGTGCGGGCGAAGGGACGGAGCGGGGCGCAGACGAGCGGTCGACGGTCAGCAAGGCCATCCCCATACATCGGCGCCCGTTGGCGTCCCGTTGAGGACGATCGGGTGTCACCGCCCGCGAGGACCCCGCGGCTAGGTCGCACGCCCCACCCGGAACCAGAATGCGCCGATGACGCAACCCGCGCTTGGACCGCGTGACCTGCTCGGCGTGCCGATGCTCCCTCCCGGCTGGGTCACGTCACGCGCGAACCGCGTGCGGGCGCTGGTCGGACGCGCGCATCGCTCGGCGGCGCCGCCGCCCGTCCAAATCCTCGAGTCGTTGCTCGGGGCGCTCGACGCGGCCGCGCTCGGGGCGCTCTGCGAGTGCGGGATCGTCGACGCGCTCGACCGCCGCATGACGGTCGACGAGCTGGCGTCCGTGACCGCGACGAGCCGCCCCGAGCTCGAACGGCTCGTGCGGTACGCGAGCGCACGCGGCTGGCTGCAGGTCGACCGCCGCGGCGGTGTCGCGCCGAACGCGACGACGACGTTCCTCCGCCGCGACCATCCGGGAGGCTGGCGCGCCTGGGTCGACTTCACGACGGGTGCCGACGTCAACCGCGCGCTCGCTCACCTCGCCTCCGCGGTTCGCGATGGCAGCGACGCGTTCGAAGCGGCGAACGGAGCGCCCTTCTTCGAGTGGATGGCGTTGCACCCCGAGCGGGGCGCGGCGTTCGACGGGGCGATGGCGGCCGGCGGCGCGATGCACGGCATCGTGCTCGCGCAGGCGCTCGACTGGTCGGACGCCCGCCGCGTGTGCGACGTCGGCGGCGGGACGGGCGCGCTCCTCGGCACGCTGCTCGACGCCGTCCCCACGCTCACCGGCGTGCTGTTCGACCTGCCGCCGGTCGTCGAGCGGGCCCGCTCGCACCCGCGCATGGCCGCGGTCGCAGGCGACGCGTTCGCGACCGTGCCGTCCGACTGCGACACCTACCTGTTCGTCAACGTCGTGCACGACTGGGGCGACGACGACGCCGTGCGCCTGCTGTCGACCGTTGCCGCGAACGCCCCGAGCCGCGCCCGCGTCGTGATCGTGGAAGGCGAGCCCCGCACGCCGCCCATCGACGAGATCGCGACCCGGTCCGACTTGCTCATGATGGCGCTGGCCCCTGGTGGGCGCGAGCGGACGCGCGAGGAGGTCGCGATCCTCGCCGGTCGCGCCGGCTGGCGCGTCGCCACCACGACGGCGCTGGCGTCGGGCGACTTCGCCCACGTCTTGTTGCGAAGCCCCTGACCTAGATTCGCCGGCATGGAGACGCGCACGGTCCAGGTGGCGACGCCGGACGGGACGATGCCGATGTTCGAGGCCGTG
>DASVEG010000145.1:0-16995 GCA_036380695.1 Acidimicrobiales bacterium | reverse complement strand
GCGACACCTGCAGCGTGCGGGTGCCGTGCGTCGCGCGGGCGGGCGTGTCGACCACGATCGTCACGAGGCACGCCGCGATCACCGCGAGCAAGGCAAGAACGATCGCCGACTGTCTCGCACTGGTTCGGGACAGGGTGCTGCGCACGTCGTTACTCCTTTCGTGGAACCCGGGTGGAGCGGAGAACTCGAGCGGTTCCACTGGTTAGGTACGTCGCGAACGCCAAATCGGGTCGGGCGTTGCGCAAAACACGTAAATCACGCAAATGACTGATTCAGGTTGGGATGACGATGCTTTCCACGGCTCCACTCGACGAGGAGTACGCGTGATCGGGCAGGGGTGCGTAACCGCGAGCCGGCAGCGCGTCCTGCATTCGCGAGCTGAACATCACCCTCAAGTGGTCCTTGAGGTTGCGGGTTTGGAACGTCGACCACGCGTTGTTCGCTGCATACGGCGTTTGAAAGGCGAGGGTGTAGCCGAACGCGCAGATCGGGTAGCCGGCAGCGCTGTAGGTCATCGAGAACGTGCTCCAGTCCCCGAGCGTCTGCGGGTAGTTCAGCCCCGTCGGCACTGCGTCCGGGCAGTTGCTCGGCCACGAGTGGTTGACGGGATCCTCGGCCGGGTGCTTCCACTGCGGCGGGCGGCTGCTCGTCTCCATGAGCGCGATCGGGAGGCCAGCCGCCTTCGCGATCTTGTACGGCATGTACGAGATGGCGCCCGCGTGCAGGCCGCACGTCCGCATGCCGAGGTCGTCGAACGCACGGCACGACACCCCGAGCGTTGGCGGCCAGGAAGCGAGCAGCTCACGCTCCTTGTACGGCGAGAAAGCGGGACTGCCCTTTGCGATGTAGTCCTTCAGTGTCGCCGTCGACCACGTGGCACCGTCGCGCACGCTGACCTCGATCCGCTCTGTGCAAAGCGCGAGGCTCGGGTTGTCCTTCACGATCGTCGCGTCGCCCCACGTCGTCGCGACGCCGGAGTAGATCGCCGACAGCGATACCGGGCCGAGCTTCACGCCGCCCGGCACCATCGACGAGCAGGCGCCGGTGTTGGCGGTCACCGCGAAGCCACCGATGAACAGCGGGAGGTGGTGGAGGGTCGACAGGCGGACGAGCGGGTTGTTGCGCGAGGTGACCGCCCACGCCCACTCGTCGCGCTTCAACGGCTCGGTCGTGCCGAGGAACATCGTCCTGCGGTTCTGGAAGTCGAGGACCGCGTCGGCCTGCGGCGCGGCGTCGAAGGTGATCGAGCCCGCGACGTCGACGCACTCGTTCTCGTGCTCGGGGATGTACAACTCGTTCTGCAGCACGCGGTGCTCGACCGCGCCCTGGCCGTACACCTCGCCCGCGGCGCAGAACAGGGTCATGTGGTCGGCGCGGGCCGGCGCCGTGGCCAGCGCGCCGGCGAGAACGGCGACCGTGATCGCCACGCGAGCGAGTCGTCTCATCGGAGGTCCTTTGGATAGGTCACGGGCTGGTAGGCGGCGCGAGCCCCGCTCTTGACCGTGGACGCGATGGCCGCGCCGAAGACGCCGAACATCGCGGCAGCGGCGGCGAGCATCAGCCCCGACATGGCGTCGTACTGGGATGCCCTGTCGTGCTGGATCGCGGTGAAGTCGCCGCCTTCCTGGCCCGCGGACTCGTGCTCGACTTCCTTCTCGTCCTGCTTCTCCGCGCCAGCGGCACTGGCGGACGCCGGGGGAGCTGGCGACGGGATCAGGCTCGGCGCAGGCGGCACGAGCGCGGCGGCGAGCTCGCCGAGCGGCGACGGGGGAACGAACGGCTTCGGTATCGGCTTCGCCGGCGGCGCCGGCTCGATCACCGCGGGCGGCGGGGGCGCGGGCGGCGCCGGTTTGGCGGGCGGTGCCGGAGAGACGACCTTGGCCGGCTTCACCCTCCCGGGGGGCACGTTCGGGACCGGCTCGTCCTTGGGCTCCACGTTGTCGAGGGGAATGTCCGGGGGCTCGTTGACGGGGTCGTCGACGCAGCGGCCCTTGCCGGGGATCACGGTCACCGGGAGCCGGGCCTGGCGGCCGCCCGACTCGATACGGACCCACACCTGGCCGGTCTTGTACGTGCAGAGGAAGCCGGATCGCGGGTCGGGAACGACGCGGCCGTTCACGAGCAGCGGGCTGCTCCGGCTGTTGTCCTGGGCGCGCACGAAGTCCGCGATCGTCGGGTCTTCGCTGACGAACCGGAAGTCGGGGATGAGGGCGCGCCGGTTGAAGCAGCTCGTCGGGCCCACCCCCTTCTCGCCGTCGCCGTCGCAGCGGCCGAGGACCGGGAAGTTCATGTACGTCCGGAAGGCCGCACTCCCGTCCTTCGCCGGCGCCCCGCCGTCGATCGCACGGGCCAGCGCGTCGAACCGCGCGCCCGAACCGCCGGAGACGACGAGGTTGGGCGCCGACAGGGAGATCGAGTCGAGCACCGGGATGGGGCGGACGGTCACGGGGGCACGGGTGCTCACGCCGTCGGCGACGGGCGCGCCCGTGGTGACGTGCAGCCACGAGTGGTAGTGGCCGTCGGTTGGCCACTTCGAGCCCGTCATCGGCGCGCCGCCTGACCCAGCGACGTAGATCGGCACGCCGCCGCGCAACCCTTCGGGAGCGTTGTAGCTCGCATTCGTGCGGATGCCGCCGGTGAAGACGGCGCTGGTGCCGTAGCCGAACAACGACTGCTCGAGCGTGTTCGATTCGGCGCCCGGATAGAGCGCGGTGTTGCCGACGCTCATCGGATCGCGCGGCGGCACGTTCATGACGACGAAGGTCGGCGCGCCCGCGTTCACCATCACGCTCGAAAGGAACGCGGTCTGGGCTTCCTGCGGGTTCTGGCCGGTGGTCGCGAGCGATCGGGTGCTGGTGTCGAGGATCACGAACCGCCCCAGCGTCCTGCCGCCGGGCGCGTAGTCGAACGCGTAGTGGGTGAGCGCGCGGGTCGTGGACGGCGATACGGCGTTGGGCACGGGGCGGATCCCCCACGCAGGGTCGGGATTGGTGTGCCCCCATGGCCGTGGCATGTGCCTGAGCTCTTCGCCCCAGAAGCGGTTGCTGCCGGTCGATCTCGTCTGGCTCTCGACGTCGACGGGGTACGCGAGGTTGTAGCCGAGCGACGGCAGCTCGGGGTCGGCCGCGGCCGCAGGCAGCGTGAGGTCGCGCGTTCCGACGGCGCCGTAGACGGGGATCTTGAACCCCGCGACGTAGCCGGCGAAGGCGGCGATCTCTTCCCTCGTGCCGGCGCCGCGGGCCGAGCCCCCGAAGAGGACGAACTTCGGCGCGCCCTCCTCCTTGGTGGGGTCGAGGCGGGCCTTGTCGACCATGGCGTTGATGTCGTCGCGTATGCGCAGCGCCACTTGGTCTGCGGTCGTGCCCGTGCCGATCGACAGGCTGCACAGGGTCGAGCCGCAACTCGTGTCCGAGAAGAACGCGAAGCTCATGCCCCCGGCCGGCGGCGGGTCTGGCGCGATCTCGGCCTCGGTCTTCGGCGGCCTCGCGTCGCCAACGAGGTCGAACCGGTAGATCGACCCGGTCGGCAGGTCGGACATGTCGGTCTCGTGGCTGACGCCGAAGGGGCGCCCGCCGACGGCCCAACCCGACCGGCCGCCCGGCTCCGCGACGATGGTGAGGATCGGGTCACGGGTGATGCCTTCGTCGAGCGACGGATGCAACTTGGTCGTGTTCGAGTTCTGCTCGTCGTGCCAGCGGCGGCCGTCGAAGGTCGCGAGCCAGCCACGCGTCACGTCGGATCGCGCGTTGCTGTACTTGGCGACCCCGTGCGGCGTGACCGAGGCGACGAGATTCACGATCTCGCCGTCCTTGCGCCCTTGGAGGGCGAGGATCGTGCCGCCGGGAGGCGAGGCGCTGAGCGTGAAGTTGGCGCTGGCGTCGCCGATCAGGAGCGCGCTGTCGCTTCCGCCCGCGGCGAAACCGCCGGGGAACGCATCGATCGCGTAGAGCGCCGGCTTCGGGTCGACGTCCTTGTAGATCGCGTCGACCGAGTCGACGCGATCCCACCCACCGCCCGAGTTGTGGATCACCGTGCCGCCTGCGCCCGCGGCGATGAACCCGCCGGCGGGCGTCACGTCGATCGAGTACAGGTGCGTGGTCACCCCCGAGGTTCCGCGCTGCGCCCATTTACCGCCGTCCCAGTAGGCCATGGCGCCGTTGGCGCCGACAGCCCAGCCGATGCCGGTGGACGAGAACGCGACGGCGTAGAAGTGCTCGCGCCTGGCGCCGCGGTTCGGTACCTCGTAGGTCTCGCCCGGGTCGCCGTCGACGATCTGCGCGACCCGACCGGCTTCGCCGACCGCCCACGCCTGATTCGTGCCGGGGATGTACGCCGCGGCGAGGAGGGTGCGAGGTCCGGCGTTCTCGCGTTGCTGCCACCCGAGGGGGCCGTGGGCGAGCAGCGTGCCCGACTGCCCGACGGCGATAGGTGGTCCGGAGTTGGTCGGCGAGATCGCCGCGCCGTACACCACGTTCGTCGTGGGAATCGGCCAGCGGGCAAGCCGCGAGCGCGCGGGCAGCGGCTTGTTCGTGTAGTGGCCCACCGCCGTGGTCCGCGACT
This sequence comes from Acidimicrobiales bacterium, assembly GCA_036380695.1. Classification (GTDB taxonomy): domain Bacteria; phylum Actinomycetota; class Acidimicrobiia; order Acidimicrobiales; family CADCTF01; genus DASVEG01. The sequence continues at coordinate 12,435 of DASVEG010000145.1, read as the reverse complement.
CGGCGATGTGCGTGATCGAGCTGGCCGCAGAGGCGAACCACCCTTCGGTGGCCGACGCGAAGGACACCGAACCCACGCGCCCGACGGGGTTGGGCTCGCGGAACCACACGTCGCCCTCGGCCCGGTAGTGGTACAGACCGAAGCCGCCGGCGAACACGTCGGTGCCGGCGATGGACAACGACTGGACGCCGTAGGTCGACGTCGGCATCGGCGCGTCGCAGACTTGCGTCTCCGCCGCCTGCTCACCGGACGTGGTGTACACGGGCGGGCAGTAGGCCCTCCACGCGCCACCGATCCGGCGCAGGGCGAACGGGCGGTCGGAGGAGCCCGCGGTCGACGGGTCGCCCGTCGGGTTCGCCGGATCGGCGGGGCTGAGGCTGCCGCCGAACCACACCGTGCTGCCGTCTGGCGTCGACTCCACCGACATGCCCTTGACCGTGAAACGAACCTGGCTGCCGCCGATGACGACGGGGCCCGCATCGTCGAGGTAGTTCTTGCCGGTCGCGACCGGCGCCCAGTTCGACGCCGTGCGTTGGTAGATCTCGAGCCGGCGCGAGGCGGGCACGGCGGCGCTCGACGCGATGGCCCACGCCTCGTCGCCGGCACCGAGCGCGACGTCGACGAGCGACGGCTGGTTGCCGCCGGTCGGCACCGCCACGGGCCGGTCGTCGACCTTCCACGCGCCGTCGGCCAGGCGCAGGACCTTGCCGTCCCTGCCCACGATGAACCCGCGGTCGCCTGCGGGCGACACCGTCACGTTGTACAGGTCGGAGCAGGTGACGTTGGGGCACAGCGACTCGACGCGCCACCGGTCGCCAGGCTTGCGGTGCACCAGCATGCCGCCGGTGCCGACGGCCCATCCCTCGCCGGTCGCGGCCATGGCCATCGCCGTCAGGTTCGGATTCTGGGGCTCGTCGGGCGCGCCGGGGCGCGAGATGAGGGGCGGGCCGTCGATCTCCCAACCGCCGGCCGGCTGCCGCCGGAGGAACACGACCTGCTCGGCCGGGTTCCACCCGGCCTGGGCCGACGTGGCGTCGCCGAAGCCCCAGACTTCCGACCCGCCGGATCCCGGGACGACCGCGACGCGAGCGATGCGCGCCGGCGTGTCGACGGACTCGACACGGTTGGTCGCGAACCCGTCGAAGCCCGCGGCACCGAGAGACCCGGTCGGAACCGGGGGCATCTCACCCGCGACGACGCCGGCGAGCAGCGACATCGCGAACGCGCCGATGGCAGCCACGAGCGCGGCGCCGCGCCGGAGCGACCGGCGGGGGAGGAGGGAGCGCGGGCTGGCCATCGGATCGATCAGGCCTGGATGTCGAACCGCGTGGGCTGGCCGGTGGCGAGGACCTTGCCGTCGCCGTCGATGAGCTTGACGAGCACTTCCGTGTACTTGGTGCCGGGGCGCGCCTGGTAGAAGAACTTGTCGACGAACCACTGGCTGCCGCCCTTGCGGGCGTTCGGGAGCGACACCGAGAACGCGGCCTCGCTGGCGCCGTCGTCGTACGCGCCGACGTGGATGGACGCCACGTCCTGCGACTTGAGCCCGTAGGTGCCGTGGACGCGGAACCGGCACGCTTCGCCCACCTTGAACAGGCAGTTGGGCGGCCTCGGGTCGTCCGCGTTGCGGTGGGCCGGCGAGCCGAAGATGAAGTCGTTCTTCAGGGCGTCGGTCGAGATCGGCGGGTTGGTCGTGGCCGTGGTCGCGCCGTCGCCGGACGCCGAGCCGGGGATCGGCGCGACGTCGCCCTTGCTGTCGGTCGCCGACGCCCCGCTCTTGGGCTTGGTCGACGAGTCCGCCTTCGCGTCCGCGTCTGCCTCGGCGCTGGCGGCACCGACCTTCGCATCGGCGTCTGCCTCGGCGCCTGCGCCGGCTTTCTTCGCCGACGCCGCGTCGCGGTCGCCGTCCTTGCCTCCGCACGCGCCCGTCACGATCACGAGGACCGCGGCGAGCGCGAGCGCGACGACGCTCGCCCTTCGCCGGCTCATGTGTCGTCCCCGTCGAGGTCGAGCGGGTCGCCGGAGCGCTTGAGCGAGTCGATCACGTCCGCGGCGTCGAGGACGATGGTGCCGGTGCGGGCCTCGCCGTTGTCGTGGTTGTCGCCCTCGTGCGCATCCGTCTGCACGGTCACGGCCGCGACGCGCGGCCCACGGCTCCTGGGCTTGCCGCCGCCGTTGCTCGGCCGCTGGAGCAGCGCGAGCGCGGAGGTCGCGGGCTTGAGTGCCTTCACCTGCTCGAGCAAGGGCTCGAGCTCGGGGCCGACCATCGTCTCGCGCTGCAGCAGCTCGCCGACGATGGTGTCGAGGATCTTGCGGTTCATGCGGCAGATGCGAACGGCGTCCTGCTCGGCCTCGTCGAGCACGCGCCGCACTTCGGCGTCGACCTTGTTGAGCGCGTTGGCCGACGTGTGGGAGGCAGCCGCGAAGTCGCGGCCCATGAACACGGCGCCCTCGTTGAGCACCTGCACGCGCCCGACCTCCGGGCTCATGCCCCAGGTGGCGACCATCTTGCGGGCGAGCGTGGTGGCCTTCTCCAGGTCGCCCGCGTTGCCGGTCGACATCTGACCGAAGACGAGCTTCTCCGCGGCGAGTCCGCCGAGGAAGGTGGTCAGCTGCGCCTGCAGCTCGGTCTCGAGCTGCACGAGGCGGTCGGCCGAGCTGTACGTCGACGCGTGGCCGAGCTGCAGGCCGCGGGCGACGATCGACAGCTTGAGCACGCCGGTGGTCTGGCCGCACCCTCGTGCCACGACCGCGTGGCCAGCCTCGTGGTAGGCGATCAGCAGCTTTTCGTCCTGGGTGAGAATGTGGCTCCGGCGCTCGGGGCCGGCCAGCACGCGGTCGACGGCCTCTTCGAGGTCCTGCTGGCTGATCTCGTGGCGGTGGCCGCGCACCGTGAGCAACGCGGCTTCGTTGATGACGTTGGCCAGCTCGGCACCGGTGAAGCCCGGCACCTGCTTGGAGATCTGCTCGAGGTCGACGTCGTCGGCCAGGGGGCGCTTCTTCGTGTGGATCTGCAGGATCGCGGTGCGACCCTTCACGTCGGGCACGTCGATGACGATCTGGCGGTCGAACCGGCCAGGGCGCAGGAGGGCGGGGTCGAGGATGTCGGGGCGGTTCGTGGCACCGAGCACTGCGATGCCGAGCGACCCGGCGAAGCCGTCCATCTCGACGAGCAGCTGGTTCAGCGTCTGCTCACGCTCGTCGTTGCCGCCGCCGACGCCCGCGCCGCGCTGGCGGCCTGCTGCGTCGAGCTCGTCGATGAAGATGATGCAGGGGGCCAGCTCACGGGCCTGCTTGAACAGGTCGCGGACACGTGCGGCGCCGACGCCGACCAGCGACTCCACGAACTCCGAACCCGACAACTGGATGAAGGGGACGGCGGCCTCGCCGGCCACGGCCTTCGCGAGCAGCGTCTTGCCGGTGCCTGGCGGGCCGGCGAGCAGCACGCCCTTCGGCGCGCGGGCGCCGAGCTCCGCGAACTGCTGCGGGTTCATGAGGTAGTCGACGACCTCCTTCAGCTCGGTCAGCGACTCCTCGTTGCCGGCGACGTCGGCGAAGGTGATGGCGCCCTTCGTGCCCTTCTTCCGGCGCTGGACCTTCGACGCGAACTTGCTGAAGCCGAGGAAGTCGGAGCCGCCTCCCTGACCCGTGATGACCAGGAAGATCAAGCCGAAGCCGGCGGCGAGGATCAGCAGGGGCAGCAGGAACTGGCCCAGGTAACGGATGCCGCGCTTGCCGCTCTGGTGGTCGTGCGTGATCTCCGCGCCCGACTCGATCAGCTTCTCCGTCAGGTCGCCGGTCTGCGCGTCGCTCGCGGGGTACGCGGTCCAGTAGCTCTTCACCTTGCCCGGCACGAGGATCGTGGGCGGCGGCGCGGGCGGCGCGTTGGGGTCGGTGACGGCGGCCGCGGGCGGTGCGGGCGGCGTCGACGCGGGTGGCGCGTTCGGGTCGGCGGGCGGCGCGACCTCGGGTGCGGGTGCGGGCTTCGAAATCGGCGGGTCCTCGATGCGCAGGAGGAGGTTGGCGTCCTGCTCCTTGAAGACCGCGCGCTTGACGCGCTTGTTCGCGGCCTCCTCGTACAGCCTGGTGATCGAGATCTCCTTGCCGCTCTTCTCGGAGCCACGGATCATCGTGAGGACGATCGACGCTTCCCAGGTGAGCAGGGTGATCAGGATCACCAGGAGGAACGGTGCGAAGACCTTCTTCAGCGAAGGCACGCGCGGGCGGAGCTTCGCCCACGGCAGCTTGCCGAGAACGGAGAGCATCCGCTTGGCGAGCCCGGGCGGCGCTGCGGTCGGCGTTGCCTCGTCGTTGGTCTGGGCGACGGCGGTTGCCGGCGCCTCCTTCGGGCGTCTCAGCACGTCGTTCCTCCTGATTCCTGCGTGGTGTGGCCCGGGCGGACGCCCGTGGTGTTTTGCAGGCAGACGCCCGCACTGCTGTGGTTGATTCGCCCCCGACGACGTGCCGCTCGCCCCAGCGGGGAGGAGCGGTGTGGGAGTCCCGACGGCCGGACTGGGGCGGCACGCCAGGGGTGTCGCGTCGCCGGGGGCGAAACCGGTGAGGGCCGCGTGGCGGCCCAGGTCATGTCGGGTAGCGGTTGGCCGGCCCGACCGACATCGGCGGGCTGGACCGCATACGCGGCGCGCCCGCGGAGCTGTGGCTCCATGACGAACTCCCAGTCTCAGAACACCGGACTCCCGGCCGGCGGGGCGCGTCGCCCCTTGGTTCATGACTAGGTACGGCGTTCCGTCGAAAACGGGTCGGTCCTGGCCGAAAAAATTTTTCGACGCCCCACTGACACGAAATCCACGGGTCGTGCGTATTAGTAGGTGATGACAATGAGTAGCGGACCACCCCTGGCCCGTGTCACACCTATGAATTACACTGCTGTCATTCTCGGGAGCCCGGCCCGCACGGCCGTCTCCCCAGGCGGATCGCCGCCACGGTCCCGCGCCCGACCGCGCGGCCTAGCCGCTCACGCGGCCGGATGCACCCTCATCCAGCGCGGGGTTCGGCGATGACCACTGATGACAGCGGCAATGGCGTGGTGCGGGCGCGGCGGATCGAAATCGTCGACGACGGGGGGCGCGTGCGCGCCGCCGTCGGAGTCGGCGTTCCCCGCGCGGAGGAATCGGTCGGCGTGTGGTTGTACGACCCCGACGGCAACGAGCGCGTCGCGCTCGTGCTGCATCCAACGGGGCCGAGCCTCGAGCTGGTGCGCGGCGGCAACATCGCGGTCCACATCGGCGTCGCCGACGCGGTCGACGACGTCGCCGAGCCCGGGCCGGCGGTGCTCATCCACGACGATCACGGCGTGCCCGTCGCCGGGTGGGCGGTGCGCGCGGCCCGGCTGGTCGTCTATGAGCCGCCGTCGTGATCCGAGCCGAGGTCTGCGAGCAGCGCGCCGAGATCGAGGCCGAGGCCGCCCGCGAGCCGCGCCAGGTTGTCGACGCCGGTGTTGAGGATCCCGCGCTCGATCTCGCCGATCTGGGTGCGGTTCAGCCCTGCCGCGAACGCGAGTTCCTCCTGTGTGAGGTCGAGCTCGGCGCGGCGCGCTCGCACGCGCGCACCCAGCGCGAGTCGCAAGGGCGTCGTGTCCGGCGGCATAAGCGAAGGCTGCGTCGAAGATGCCAATGCGTCTACAGCCGATCGGTAGCATCCGTCGCGCCTCCCACGCTGATGCCGTGCGCTCGTCGCGGGGGCGACCCCGATTCCCGCACGGCCTTGACCGAACACCAGTTCGTCTGGCAGCATCCGATTCCGGCGGGTGCACGTTCGGTACGGTGGGAGGCGAGGTGACGGTCCCGACGGCTCACGACGTTGCCGCGATGCTCATCGAGGAGCAGACCGCGGCGGGACGGACCATCGACAAGCTGCAGCTTCAGAAGCTGCTGTACCTCGTCCAGGGTGCCCACGTCGCGTTCTGGGGCGAGCGGGCATTCCGTGAGCCGATCCTTGCGTTTCAGCACGGTCCGGTGGTTGCAAGCGTCGAACGGAGCTATCGAGAGGCCTTCGGGGACGCCGATGTCGACCAACCGCTGGGTGGCGACGCATCGCGGTTGTCGCACGAACTCGTCGATACCGTCCGTACCGTGCTTCGGCACTTCGGCACGTGGACCGGCCGGAACCTCACGAGCCACGTCAAGAAGGCGGGCAGCCCGTGGCACCAGGCCCGTGGCTCGCGGCCCGAGTCCGACGTGGGGCGGGACGAGATCTCGCTCGACGCCATCCGCTCGTGGTTCACGACCCATGGGCTCGACCCTGCTCGACGTCGCGACGAGGTGTGGGACGCCACCGAGGAGGAACGAGCCGCGGCGGACGCTCGCAGGCGGATGCACGGGGCGCACTCGGTCCTCGACCCGTTCGAGATCACGGCTTCACTCGAGCACCTCGCGCGTCGCTCTCTCGGTTGAGCGGGCGACGGGGTGGAGGTTCGACCGGTGCTCGGAGAGCACCGGCATCATCTCGCGGCGTTCCGCTGCGCGACGACCGGACAACCGTTCACGCTCGAGGTCGAACAAGAGATTCGGTCCGATCTCGCAGGCGCTCTCGAACGAGGCATCGTTCACGCGCTCGGGTCGTGGGACGGCGACCGGTTGGGCGCGGTGATCGCGTTCTCCGCGGCTCCCGGCACGGCATGGTGGCGAGTCCATCTTCTCGCGACCGACCACGCGTACCGGCGGCGGAAGCAGGCGCTCCGACTCAAGTACGCGGTTCTCTCGAAGGCCCGCGATGCCGGCGCAGACGCGGTCATCAGCCGCGTGCACCGCGACAACCATCCGATGCTGGCCCTGAACCGGAGGCTCGGTGGATGGTGCGCTTCTACGGCCACGGACGCCGACGGCGACGCCGGAGACGACGACGAGTTTCTCGCATGCGCGATCCCGCTCCGAGGAGCGACGTAGCCCTATCGGAGGGAAGCCGCGCGACGAGTTGACGGTCCCGTCCGTGGCGTGCTTCGGCACGTGGACCGGCCCTCGCCAACTTCCGTGAAGGAGACGGCCAACCCCGTGGCAGCAGGCCGCGGCCGGCCGCCCGCGCGCCCGCGGCCAAGTCGGGCTTTCCGCCGATCACGGACCCTATAGGGCACCGAACTGCCGGGAAGGGCCCCGCGATGCACGCTTTTTGGCAGTTGTTCGCGCCGGAACGCCAATTACTGCGAAAAAGCGCGGCGGGCGGACCGAGATGTGCGCGGTCCCCGCTCCGAGGACGACGTCCTCCTCTCGAGGTCAGCGGCGCGAGTTGGGCTCCGCACGTGGCAGCCCGGGGCGCCAGTACTCAGCGACGAGCGCCGCCGCGGCGCGGCGGCTGGGCGGCAACTCCCTCGAACAGCTCGCTCAATGACACGTCCAACGCGTACGCGAGCTTGCCGATGTTGTCGATCGACACGTTGCGCTCGCCCCGCTCCACCGCGCCGTAATACGTGCGATGCATGCCGGCGAGCGCCGCCAGCTTCTCCTGCGTCAGGCCTCGCTCTTCGCGAATCGAGTTCAGTCGCTTGCCGAACTCGACCCGCAGGAACGTGTTTCCCGGCATGGCCGGCAGTCTCAGCGGTGGATCACTATGCGTCTACAGACGATGCGTAGCGCTGGCCCGCCGCGCTCAGAACGTCGGGTCCTGGAACACGAGCTGGCCGGTGTAGGTGCCGACGGACACGCCGCCGCTCGCACACTGGTTCACGGTGTCGCTGCTCGGCACGAGCTCGGCGACCCCGTCGAACGCGACCTCCTGTTCGGCGACGAGTGTCAGCGTCCCGCCGACGTTCGCCATCCGCAGCGAGACGTCGCGGCCCGGGAAGTTCGGATCCGTCGGGATGTCGACGAGGGCGAAGCCGTTGATCGCGCCACCTGCCACGCAGCTCAGGCCAGCACCGAATACCGCAGTCATTGGGATGTAGCTGCGCAGCGTGACCGTCTCGTCCGCTCCGGAGTTCAATACGCAGCTGCCGGCGAGTTCGATCGCGGCGGTCGCGCCTTGAAGTTGCGTCGTGCCGACCGCGGGGGAGTACCGCACCGACGCGGTCACCGAGCATTCACCCGACCACATCGCGACCGCGCCCGCCGGTGTCGCCGGCCAGACGGCAGGAAGCACCGCAGCGGCGACCAGGAAGGTCAGGACTCGTCTCATGAAGCTCTCTCTCTCGGGAGCAGGGAGTGGTGTGACGAAGAGAGTGGCTGTGGTATGTACGACGACGGTCCGTCGCCGTGTCACGGGTTTCCGCTGGTTACCCGAAGATTACGAGCAGGGGCCGAAGTTCGTGCCGTCCGCGGCGCAGAGCAGCCCAGCCGCCGTCGCGGGTGCAGCGACGACACGCGTGCCCGACACGGTGAGCGTTGCTGCGCCAGCGGCGAGCGCGGTGCCGGCGCCGATCCGCTGCCAGGAGTGGCCGCCGTCGTGGGTAGAGAGAACGCCGCCGCCGTTCTCGATGTCGGATCCGTTCACCACCGACACGTAGACGCGCCCTGGAGCCGAGACGATCGTCCGCACCGCGCCACGAACCGGCAGGGCAACCCGCTGGTATGGCGCCACGCCGTCGACCGAGCGGAACAGCTTCGATCCCGTCCAGGCCCAGACCGACCCGTCAGCAGCGGTCGCTACGCCGGGGGTGGTCTTTGCATCCGGCAGCAGCGACTCGGTGCAGATCCCGCCCTTGCAGGCGTACACCGCGCTCGGCATTGGACCAACGGACCCTCCGGTGATCGTGGTCCCGCCGACGTACACCGTGTTGTCCGCGGCGTAGCGGGGGCTGAAGGCGAACGTCGCGGTGAGGCTGCTCGACGGCACCGCAAGGCCCGCAGGCACGACCGCCTTCACCCGGTCGTCGTACGCCCAACGCGGCAGGTTGCCGAGGAAGATCCGCGGGTCGCCTCCGCCGAAGGTGGGGGAGATGGCCGCTCCGCCGCCGACCGGGGCGATCTCCTCGAATGACGCGCCGTCGTCGTCGGAGACCAGAAACGAGAGTTGGCCCACCAGGAACAGTCGATTGTCCGTCGGGAAGGTGGGCGGTAGAAGCAGCGAGCCGCCCGCAAACCCGAGTGCGGGGAGGCGACGCCACGACTTGCCCCAGTCGTCCGATCGGAACAACACGGGGCAGAACGCCTGGTCGCACGACGCGGTAGACCGTCCTGCCGCGAAGACCGTGCCGTCGCCGGCGGGGCTCATGACGACGGAGTCGATGCGGGCCTGGTCGGGGTGCTGCGGGCCCGCCGTCGCGACGGGGACACCGGGTAAAAGATCGGTCGGTGCATCGAGCGGGCCAGCGGTCGGCTGCCCGGTGGGTGCCGTCGCGAGCTGGGCGGGCGTACCGGCTGGCGTCCCGGTGCCCGCATCGCGCGACGCGACCGGGGTGCCGGCCGCCTCGGCGGCGGCGTCGATGACCGAGCCGATCGAGGTGCCGGAGCCCGCGCTGGCTGCGACGACGTGCGACGAGGGCGCCGGTGCGGCAACCCCGGCCCCGAACAGCACGATCAACGTGGCGGCGAGCGCCTCGCCGACGTACCCGGCGTGAGCGGACGCGATCGACGTGTCGGGCACCGCCGTCCTGGTCATCCGGTCGCGCAGGCGGCGGAGCGGGCCGACGGCCAGCAACGCGGCGACGCCACGCGACGACGTCTCGTAGGCACGGCGGAGCGCAGCACGAGCCCGCTTGAGCGACCCTCGCACCGCTTCGACGGTGATCCCCTCGAAGTGGGCGATCTGTTCGTACGACCACCCGTCAAGGTCGCGGAACCCGATCAACCGGCGCTCGCGCGGCGGCAGCGCGTTGAGCGCGTCGACGGCGGCGTGCTCCTCTTCGGAGGCAATGACGAGGTCGATGGGGTCGGGCGTCGACGACGCGCCGCAGACCTGCATCTTCACGTGGGCGCGCTGCGAGTCGCGGGTGATGCGCCGCATCTCGTCGACGCACAGGCGCCGCGCGATCGTCGCGACCCATGGCCAGAACGGGCGGGCTCCCGAGAACGTGCCCAACGCCGACCAGGCCTTGAGGAACGCCTCCTGGGCGATGGCCTCTGGATCGCCGCGGCCGTTCAACAGCCGCCGGCACAGCGAGACGAGCATCGGGTGGCATCGCGAGTACATCTGCGCGAACGACGCGTCGCGCAGTTCGTCGTCCCAAGCGCCCGAGGGCATCGGCTCGACGAAGACTCGTACGGCAACAGCCAACCCGAACCCCCTCCCTGGCGTGTGGGTCCCCCGCGACCCTGACGTCGTTCAGTTCGACGCGCGGGTGCCTAATCCTGCCTGGGATGTGACACGGGAGTACGCGCCAGTCGTATTTACGGGTATCTCCGCTTCCCCCGCAGAAGACGCGTTCCGCCCGCAGCCGCGCCCCACGACGTACGTGCGCGCCGCCGCGGACGCGCTGGCCCGGGTCGCGACGGCGACGGCGACCGGCGTCGACCTGTCGACGCTCCTCGACCGGCTCTCGCAACTCACGCTGGAGGCGACTGGCGGCGACCGCGTCTCGTTCTTCCTGCTCGACGACGGCGACGCGTCGGCGCGGTTGTGGGCGGCCGCCGGGCCCGAGAACGCAGGCCTCTGGCAGCTCGGCGTCTCGCTGCCGCCGATCCGCCTCGACGCGCAGCCGGCGCTTCGAGAGGTGATCTTCGGCGCGCACGCGGTGGCCGTCGCCGACGCCGCTGACTCCGTCTACATCCCTCATGACTGGGCCGCGTTGTTCGACCTCGCGTCGCTCGTGCTTGCTCCCGTAGCCACCCCCGATCGGGTGCTCGGCATGCTCGTGGTCGACTTTCGCAAGCACCGCGAGCTGCCCGAGGAGCTCGTCCGCCTGGTCGGCGACATCGCGAAGGTCAGCGCGCTGGCCGTGGGCAATGCTGTGCTCACCGACGCGTTGGCCGATCGGGCCGCGTCGCTGCAGAGCCTGTTGGACGCGACTCGCGCGCTCGGCTCGCCCCGCCCGGTGAACGAGGTCGCGGCGCGGGTCGCAAAGGTGCTCGCCAAGGCCTTGCACGCGCGGCACGTCTCGGTGCACGTGATCGAAGACGACGACGAGTCGTGCGAGATGGTCGCTCAGGTGGGGGTGCCGATCCCTGGTGTCGCGGGTGACGTGCGCGACGCGCTGCCTGCGGCCACGTCGTACGTCACCCGGCAGTGGCGCCGTTCTCCCAAGCCGGTTCTCCTCGAGCGGCTCGACCGCTTCGCGTCGCCCGGCACGCGGGTGCCTTCGTCGATCGACGCGATCCTCGTGCTGCCGCTCATCCGCCCCGACGACCAGATCAGCGGGTTCGCGGTCGCCGGCCTCGCGCCCGGCGACGTCCCGTCGGCGGCCACGCTCGAGCTCGCGAAGGCGATCGCCGCGCATGTCGCGTTCGCCGTCCATCGCGCCCGTCTCGACGAACGGGTGGCGCTGGCCGCGCAGGTCGCGTGCACGCTCCTGTCGCTCGACGGCTGGCGCCTCGGCGATCGCGGCGACCTCGTCGACGTGCTGCGGGACGCGGTGCCGCGGGCCGTCGGGTTCGAAGTGATCGGGGTGTGGCTCGCGCTCGACCACGACCGCAAGGTTGGGGCCGACCGCTCCACCGAGCGGGCGCTGTGGAGGAAGTGGCGCTCCCGCCGCACGCGGCCCGAACCTGAAGAGGCTGCCGACGGGATCTACGCACCCATCTGGGCGGCGGGCCGCGTCCTCGGGATCCTCCGGGCGAGACCCGTCGGCGAGACCCTCGAGACCCACGAGCGCAACCTCCTGGAAGCGTTGGCCACCGCGATCGGCGACCGCGCCGAGATCGAGCTGCTCCGCGTGCGGGCCGAGCGTCGCGACCGCGAGCTGGCGCTGGCCGACGAACGCAGCCGTGTCGCCGAAGAGCTGCACGCGACCGTCGGCACGGTGCTGGCGACGATCGCCGCGGCCGCGGCCGACCTGGCGCGAGCGTCGACATCGCAGGCGATCGCGCGGCGCGCCGAAGGCATCGCGCGGATTGCCGAGGCTGGCCATCTCGGCCTCCGGCAGACCGCAGACTCGCTCGGCGCGCTCGAGTACCAGCCAGAGGGGTTCTCGGCCACGCTCGACCACGTCGTCGCCACGCTCGCGGATTCGCTCGGCGTCGCCGCCAACGTCGAGGTCAGGGGCACGGTTCGCCCACTCCCGTTGGCCGTCGAGCAGGCGATGATCCGCATCGTCCACGACGTGCTGCGCAGGCTCGAGACGAACGGTCGCGCGAGCGGCGTGCGGATTCGCCTCGGCTTCTCGCGCGACTGCATCGACCTCTGGGTCCGCGACGACGGCGTGAACCTGCTCCAGCGCGACGGCGGGGTCGGCCCTGGCGTGTTCGCGGGTCTCCGGCACATCGCGAACCGCGTCGACGAGCTCGGAGGCCGCGTCGACGTCCGGAAGTCGGAGCCCCGCGGGGTTCTCGTACACGTGGCGGTGCCGGTATGAGCTCGCGCCAGGGCGACGACATGCTCCAGCTCGTCCTC
>DASVEG010000144.1:0-7648 GCA_036380695.1 Acidimicrobiales bacterium | reverse complement strand
GCGGGCGGGTCGGCCACACCCACGTTCGGCAGCCTCGCGGTACGGAAGAGCACACAGCTCGGCGACGGGTCGTTCCCCGTCACCATCAACTGCGACGGGACGCAGTTCGACGCCGACGTCGTCGTCGAGACGACAGCGGGGTCGGGCACCGCGGGCCCGATCGCGAACATCCCGACCGGCACGTCGTGCACGGTCACCGAAGACGTGCCCGAGGGGTGGACCGCGACGACGGCGACGACACAGACCTTCGTCGTCGACGGCGACGAAGTCGTGTCGTTCACCAACCGGCGCAACCTCACCGTGTCCGATCCCGAGCCGTCGAACCTCTCCCTGCACAAGGTCGACACCGCCGACCCGGTGGCTGTCGGCACACCGTACGAGTACGTCTTCACGGTCACGAACGACGGGCCGCTCGGCGCCACGGGGGTCGTCGTCTCCGACACGCTTCCGGACTCGCTCACACCAGGCGCGGCAACCGCGTCGCAAGGCACGTGCACCGTGACCGGCTCCGCGCTCACCTGCGCGCTCGGCAACCTCGCGTCCGGCGCGGTCGCGACCGTCCGCGTCGGCGTGACGCCGCGCGAGGCCGGGTCGCTCGAGAACACCGCCAGCGTGACCAGCAACGAGGCCGACGCCGACCCGTCCGACGACCTCGACGCCGAGGCGACCGTGATCCGCGCGAACGAGGTGTCGGCGCAGAGCGCGGGCCCGGCGGCTGCGGCAACCGCAGGCGCTCCTGGTGGCGCGGGAACGAGCGAGTCCGGTGGCTCGCCGGACGGTCGGGCGGCAGGCGATCCTTCCGTCGCAGCGGGTCAGGCCGCGGCGCCGGCGACATTGCCGACAACGGGTGCCGCCCTGCTCGCCGGCCTCGCCACCGGCGCGCTCCTGATCGTCGGCGGGCTCGTGCTGGTGGAGGCGTCGCGGACCGTCAGGAGACGTTCGCTGGTGCGAGCATCCTGACGGCGTCGCGGGTCTCGATCCCGAACGGCATGATCGCCAGCACGGGAGTCGTCACGCCGTTGTCGACGTAACGCTGCACGTGCTCGATGCACGCCTGCGGTGAGCCGTGGATGATCAGCTCGTCGACGACGTCGTCCGGGATGGCGGCCAGCGCGGCCTTGCGGTCGCCGCCCTTCCACGCGTCCCACATCGGCCCGAGCCGGTCGCCTCGGCCGAGCCACTCGTGGAAGGCGGCGTACACGGGCACGTTGAGGTAGGCGTTGATCGCGAACTTGCCGTAGTTGCGGACGGTGTCCGCGTCCTCGCTCGGGCAGACGAACAGGCGGGCCACGATCTCCTTGCCCTCGCCCACCTCGGGCGCGACCTGCTTGACGTCGTCGGCCGAGAGCCAGTTGATGATCGCGCCGTCGCTCTCGCGGCCGGCGAGGCGCAGCATGCCGGGGCGCAGCGCGGCGACGAGCACCTCCGGTGCGACCGGCGGGGTGCGGCCGAGCTTGAAGCCCTTGGACGTGATGGTGTCGAACTCCTGGTCGACCTTCTCGCCCGTCATCGCCTGCTTGAGGAAGCGGACCATGTCGCGGGTGCGCTTGTAGGGCTCGTCGAACGGGATGCCGTTCCACCGTTCGACGATGACGTCGCTGCTCGTCCCGATGCCGAACGCGAAGCGGCCCGGCGCGGCTTCGGCCATGGCGGCGACCGACTGGGCGAGGAGCGCAGGGCCGCGGGTGAACGCGGGGACGATCGCCGTGCCGAGGCGGACGTCCGGCACCCACGCCGCCGCCAGGGCGAGCGGCGTGAACGCGTCGGTGCCGTTGGCCTCGCTCGACCAGAGGTCGGTGTACCCGAGGTCCGCGCACTCGCGGAACCAGTCGCGCTGGTCGGCCAGAGGGACGCCGTCGAAGGGAATCGTGATCCCAAACCGCTCCATGGCCGGACCTTACGCCCGCGGCCCGCCGCCGGCCGGCGAGACTGCTTTTGGCCACTTCACACCGTTCCTACGCCGTTTACTGACCACAAGCGCACCCGTACCCCCGGCCGCCGCGCCAGCCCGCCCGCGCCAGCCCGCGGCGCCGCAGCACGACGGCTCGAATTTCTGTCTCACCCCCTTCGCATACTGCTCCCATGGCACGTCAGCTGGTCCTCCTCGAGAGCACAGGCGCCGATTGGCGGCTCGACGACCGCACCCGCGAGATCGGCCGGCGGGGCGTGGAGCACGCCCGCGAGATCCTCCGCCGGGCACAGGAAGCCGCTCGCGACGCCGACGGTGGCGCACGACCCTCGCAGCCCGCGGCATGACGGTCCTCCTACGCTTGCTCGCATGGCTCGTCCCGTCAGCGTCCCGACTCCTCCGCCCGCGGGCTGATGGGCATCGTCGGGTGGGTCGTCCTCGGCCTGCTTGCCGGCTGGTTGGCCGGCCTGGTCACGGGTCGGCGTGGGCAGGGCTGCCTTACGACGACGGTGATCGGGGTGCTGGGCGCGCTCATCGGCGGCGCGCTGGCGAACCTCGCGGGCTACGACGGGCGCATCACCGACCTGAGCCTCCGGTCGGTCGTGATGAGCGCGCTCGGCGCCGCGCTCCTCCTGCTCCTTGTCGGCGGCCGTAGCCCGAAGTCCTGACGGCCGTCCGCTTCGGTTCGCCGCCTGGCAGCCTGACGAGCCCCGACCAGCCCCGACAAGTTCGACGAGCCGCCGACATAGGCTCGGCTCATGAGTGACGTCGTGATCGTCGAAGCCGTCCGGAGCCCGATCGGGCGCCGCGGTGGTGGCCTGTCGACCCTCCACCCCGCAGACCTGCTCGCGCAGGTGCAGGCCGCACTGATCGAGCGCGCCGGCATCGATCCCGCGCTGGTCGATCAGGTGATCGGCGGATGCGTGACGGCCGTCGGCGAGCAGTCGTTCAACATCGCGCGCACGGCGTGGCTGACCGCGGGCCTGCCCATGACGGTGGCGGCGACGACCGTCGACAGCCAGTGCGGGTCGAGCCAGCAGGCGACGAACCTCGCCGCGGGGCTGGTGGCGAGCGGCGCGATCGACATCGCCATCGCGTGCGGGGTCGAGTCGATGAGCCGGATCCCGCTCGGCGCCAACACGAAGAACGGTCCCGGGCGCGCCATCCCGAAGTCGTACTTCGGCAAGTACGAGTTCACGAGCCAGTTCGAGGGTGCGGAGCGGATCGCCGAGAAGTGGGGCATCACCCGCGACGACACCGACCGGTTCGGCCTGCAGAGCCAGGAGCGCGCCAAGAGGGCGTGGGACGAGGCGCGCTACGAGCGCGAGATCCAACCGATCACCGCGCCCCACGTCGACGACGAGGGCAAGCCCACCGGTGAGACGTACACGGTGGCGCGCGACGAAGGCCTCCGCGAGACGAGCCTCGAGAAGCTCGCGACGCTGAAGCCCGTCGCGCGCGAGAACGGCGTCCACACTGCAGGCACGTCGAGCCAGATCTCCGACGGCGCCGCCGCGGTCCTCCTCATGACCGAGGAGAAGGCGACCGCGCTCGGGCTCCGTCCGCGAGCCCGCATCACGCACCAGTGCCTCGTCGGCGTCGACCCCGTCCTCATGCTGACCGGCCCGATCGACGCGACGACCAAGCTGCTCGACCGATCGGGCCTCGGCATCGACGACTTCGACGCGTTCGAGGTCAACGAGGCGTTCGCCTCGGTCGTGCTCGCATGGGAACGCGAGTGCAAGCCCGACATGGAAAGGGTGAACGTGAACGGTGGTGCCATCGCTCTCGGTCACCCGGTCGGGTGCACCGGTGCCCGCCTGATCACGACGGCGCTCCACGAGCTCGAGCGCATCGACGGACACCGCGCCCTCGTGTCGATGTGCTGCGGCGGCGGGCTCGGCACCGGCACGATCATCGAGCGCACCGCGTAGACGCACCGGGCCCGCACACGGCTCCGGACAGCACAGGACGCCGTCGACCGCGAGCGTCGCCGTCCGTGGCGCGCGCCCGCCCTCGCTCCGCCGCCGCTGCGCTCAGTCGGCGACGAGCGCGCGCAACAGTTCGCGGATGCGCGGCGACGCCTTGATCGCCTCGCGGAGCGCGGGGATGTGCTCCTCCGAGAGCATCATCGGCTGGCGCTGGAAGCGGCCGTCGAGCCAGTACTGGCAGAACCGGATGCTCTCCTTCGGGTAATCGTCGTAGCGGAGCAGTTGGATCACGAGCTCGTTGTGCTCGGTGTCGACGCCAACTTCGTCGACGACATTGCCGCCGCCCCACGGCATCGTGAACGACCGCGGCACCTTCCTCGGCTTGCCCATCGCGAGACCCTACGGCGACGCGGTCCTCCTGGGGATCGGCGAGACGTGCGCGTCTCAGCCGTGGTACTCGCGGCTGATGTCGCGCGGAATCGGTCGGTCGGTTCCTCGTGCGGCCCCCTTCGAGGCTCACACTGCGGTGCTACTCGACCCCATCGTCGACCATCGCTCGAGCGACGGCCCACCACTCGTCGGCCCGCCCGTCGAACGGAGGGTCGCCGGCCGCGATCATCGCCGCCACCTCGTCGGCTGCCGCGAGCGCGCCGGCAACGACGTCCTCCGGATAGCCGAAACGGGTGCGATTCTCCTCGAACTCGTCCTGGTCGACGATCTCCACCCGTCCGTCCCGCCACTGGATGACGTCGAGGTCGAGGTCGACGCCGCAGGTGCCGTCGGACCTCACCTCGAGCGGCGTGACGATGTCGCAGTAGACGGTGAAGTGCTTGTCGTGCGGAGTGAACCACGCCGTCCACCACCGATCGGCGGCGACGCACATCAGCCCGCCGACGCTGCCGAACGAGATGAACTCGCCACCCTTGAACACCGGTGCGCCCCGATTGAGGACGAGCCACGTTCCGCACTCGTCTTCGCCGATCACCTCGCCGGCGTGCTCGTAGTGCGGCAGGTGCGGCCATTTCTCCCGGCGCACCCAGAACGAGCTCGCGGCGCGCGCCTGATCGACGGTCGGCGCGGGGCCCGCCGAGCCCAACGAGCCCCCGGAGCCGGCGTCCGAGTCAGCCACCGACGAGCCGGTCGACGGCCTCCGTGAGCTGCTGGTCGCTCGCGATGTTGTCGAAGCGCTCCTTGACGATCCCGTCGCCGCCGACGAGGTACACCCACGGCTCCTGGATGTCACCGCCCCCCTTCGGGCGGATCCACTCGAGCGCTGCGGGGTTGACGATCTTGTCCTCGAAGTTCTCCCACACCTCGATGTGCACGAACGCGGCGCGGTCGCCGTGCATCTTGGCCAGCGACGCGACGCGGTCGGTGATCGGCCCGCAGAAGCGGCTGACGCAGTAGACCGGCGTCGAGACGACGACGACAACGGGGCGGCCGGCGGCGAGCGCCTCGGCGACCGTGCTGCTGTGCAGCTCGGCGTCCGGAACGGGCTTGCCGGGGCCGGCCCGGGAGTCGACGACCGGGCTCTCCGCGCCGGCCGATGCGATGGTCGGGTTCGCGGTTCGTGGCGCGGGCGATCCCGGGAACGGGAGGCGCGGCTCGGCGATCACCTCGAACGCCCGGTCGAGCTCGACCTCCTCGCCGTCGATCGTCGCCACGATGCGGACCCCCCAGAACCCCGCGGTGTCGAAGGTGACGTCGCGCGCTTCGTACACGCCAAGGCCCTCGGACGGGCGCACCTCGCGTGGCGCGTCTCCCGCCGCATCGTGGTCGCCGACCGGAAGGAACGTCGCCTTCGCGGTGCCCTTCGCCACGGGCGGCTCGACGGGTTCCTCCTTGGTGCCCAGGTAGAAGAACTCGAGGTCGATGGTGCCGAAGCTGACGACCGACCCCGTTCCGTTGGCGACGAGGCCCGTCATGAATCGCTGCGGCCGGCCGGCGACCAGCTCGTAGCTCGCCACCTGCGCGACGAACTGTGGCGTCTCGTCGGCGGCGTCGTCCGGCTCGCTCTTCGTCTCGGGATCGTCGCCTCCCCCACCGCCGCACGCGCCGGCGACGAAGGCGAGCGCGGCAGCGAGTGCGACGAGCGCGCGGCGGCGACGCGGGCGAAGGGGCATCCCGCGAGTCTTCCCGATCACGCGCAGGTAACGCGAACGCCCGTGGCGAGCCCGATCGACCTGGCCAGCGCGCGGAGGTCGGTGGCGAGCGTCGTCGCAGACGCGGGATTTGCCGCGGCGTGCGTCGCGGTCGCCTCGACCTGTTGCTTGGTGCGAAGGACATCCGCTGCCGCGTCCCGATCGTCGGCCTTGGCCAGCGTGTCGGCGATGGCATGGACGCCGGCGTGGGCGTCCTGGAAGGCGGCCGCCGCGGTGACGGCGTCGCCCGACGACGCGACGCCGGCAGCCCGGCAGAGCTGGCCGACGGTGACCGCCGCCTCCGCCGTCGCCGGCGCCTGGACGGTGTCCTCGGCGCCACCGTCTCCGCACGCACTACCGGCCGCGATCACGACGGCGAAGAGCACGACGAGGGCGGGGCGGGCGACCACGCCCGAAAATCTGTCACACCCCTCCGCGAAGATGACGGCGTGCGCAGGACCGTGCTCGCCGTCGTCGCCGTGGTCGCCACCCTCGCGGGTGGTGTGCTCGGCGCGTGCGGGCGCGGCGCCGGGGGTGGGGCGGGCGCCGCGACGGTGCGCGACGGCAGGGGGACGGTCGTTCGCGTGGTCGACGGCGACACGGTCCGCGTACACATCGGTGGGCGGGAAGAGCCCGTCCGCCTGATCGGCATCGACACGCCGGAGACGCACGGCCAGGGCGGCCTCCGCGAATGCTTCGGGAAGGAGGCGACTGCTCGCACGCAGGCATTGTTGCCAGCCGGTTCGTCCGTGAGCCTCGTCCGCGACGTCGAGGCGAGGGATCGCTACGGGCGGCTCCTCGCGTACGTCTACGACGAGAGCGGCTCGTTCGTGAACCTCCGCCTGGTCGAGGAAGGATACGCGGTGCCGCTCACGTTCCCGCCGAACGTCGCCCACAGCGACGCGTTCCGGCGGGCGGCGGCGACAGCACGGGCCGGCAACCGGGGGTTGTGGAGCTCATGTGGAGGTGCGGACACGCCAGTACCCTCGCCTCCGTGACGTCGCTCGCAGAACGCCTCGGGCACGCGCCCGAGGCCAAGCTGCTGATCATCAACTGCGACGACCTCGGCTCGAGCCACGCCGCGAACGTCGGCATCTACGAAGCGTTGCGGCGAGGCATCGCCACGAGCTCGACGCTGATGGTGCCGTGCCCGTGGGCACGGGAGGCGGCGTCGCGGTACCGCGGCGAGGACGTGGGCGTGCATCTGACGTTGAACGCGGAGTACGACCTGTACCGCTGGGGGCCGATCACCCACGCGCCGTCGCTGCTCGACGGCGACGGAGGGTTCCCGCGCACGCCCGACGACCTGTGGGACCACGCCGACCTCGACGAGGTGCGCCGAGAGCTCCGGGCGCAGCTCGAGGGCGGCCATGTGGGAGTCGAGGTGGCTGACGTCGAAGCCCCAGTAGATGGCCCGCTCGACCTGGGCCCGGCACTCGCGGCGGACCTCGTCGAGGTCGGCGTGGTCCCAGAGGTCGGCGGTCGTGCGGGGGAAGCCGCCGTCGCCGTCGAGCAGCGAGGGGGCCTGGGTGATGGGGCCCCAGCGGTAGAGGTCGTGCTCGGCGTTGAGGGTGAGGTGCACGCCGACGTCCTCGCCGCGGTAGCGGGCGGCGGCGTCGCGCGCCCAGGGGCAGGGGACCATGAGGCTGGCGCTGGTGCCGGCGCCG
>DASVEG010000143.1:0-2373 GCA_036380695.1 Acidimicrobiales bacterium | reverse complement strand
GTCGCCGCGTTCATGGTTCCCGAGTGTGTCGACGTCGTCGCCATGGGCACCGACCAGGGGCGCGCGGCCGCCGATCGCCGGCGCTCCCGCCCGTGCGTCGAGGCGCTGATCGAGTCGCTGACCGAGCTCGGCTTCGACCCCGCGAGCGGCGAAGACGCGGGCATCACGTCCATCGCCTTCACCAACTGCCCGTTCCGCGATCTCGCCGAGGCGTATCCCGACCTCGTGTGCAACCTGCACCGCGGGTTCATCGAGGGCTTCGTCGACGAGTTGGGCGGCGCCGAGGTCGTCGACTTCCGGACGCTCGCCGATCGCGATCCGTGCCACGTCGAGCTGGCGGCGCACTAGCTGTTCAGTAGTTCGGTACTGCCGGTACCCTTGTCTCGTTCGCGCTGAGGAGGACCTGTGAGCATCTCGACCCCGACCGAAACCATCACCCTGACCGAGCCGGCCGTGGCGAAGGTTGCGGAGCTGCTCGCCCAAGAGGGCCAAGCCGACCTCGCGCTCCGCGTTGCCGTCCGCCCCGGCGGCTGCTCGGGCTTCAGCTACGAGATGTTCTTCGACTCGGAGAAGGCCGACGACGACGTCGTCCTCACCTTCGGCGACGTGAACGTGTGGATCGACCCCGCCAGCAACAAGCTGCTCACGGGCGCGTCCCTCGACTACAAGGACTCCCTGCAGGGCGGCGGGTTCGCCATCAACAACCCCAACGCGCAGCGCACCTGCGGCTGCGGCCAGTCCTTCAGCTGATCCCCATCTCCTTCGTTCCGGAGGCAATAGAGGCGGCACAACCGCTCCTATTGCCTCCGGAACGCGTCTGGGTCGCGGCGTGACGTCGCCGCGCGACCGGTTCCTCACCGTCTACGGCCGGCGGCCGGTGCTCGAGGCGCTGGCCGACGAACGCATGCAGGTCGACAAGGTGCTCGTCGCCGACTCCGCGCGCGGGCCGGAGATCGACGGCATCGTTCGCGCCGCGAAGGCACGCGCCGTCGAGCTGCGCCGCGTCCCGCAGCACGACGTGACGCGTCTCTCTCGCAACGGCCGGCAGGACCAGGGCGTCGCCGCCGACGTCGTCGCTCCCGCCATGCGTTCGCTGGACGAATGGACCCCGCCTTCGCGCGACGGCGTCGACGGCGACGGGGCGGTCGTCGTGGTCGTGCTCGACGGCATCACGAACCCGCAGAACGTCGGCATGATCCTGCGAACCGCGACGGCGGCGGGCGTCGACGGCATCGTGGTCCCGACCGCGGGCGTCGCCGACCTCGGGCCGCTCGTCGTCAAGGCGTCCGCCGGTGTGGCGTTCCAGGCGCCGATCCTCCGGTCGCGGCACGCATCCGACGCGGTCGCGGTGCTGCGCTCGCTGGGGTTCCGCATCTACGGCCTGGCCGCGGACGGGGACCGCACGCTCTTCGACCCAGCCGGCTTCGCGTCGCACAGCGCGTTGGTGCTCGGCGGCGAGCACGCGGGCCTCACGGTCGAGGTCGACGAACACGTCTCGATCCCCATGGCGGGCGACGTCGAGTCGCTCAACGTCGCGGTCGCGGCGGGCGTCGTCTGCTTCGAATTGCTCCGCCGGCGCGTCTCCTAGCCTCGGCGACCCATGGCTCTCGCGTTCACGGTCGACGGCCGGCCCGTCGAAGTCGACGACGACGGGTCGTCCCTCCTCGAAGTGCTCCGCGACCGCCTTGGGGTGCGCTCGCCGAAAGACGGGTGCAGCCCGCAGGGCCAATGCGGGTGCTGCACCGTGCTCGTCGACGGCAAGCCGAGGGTCGCGTGCGTCACGCCCGCTCGCCGCGTCGCCGGTCGCGTGGTGACGACGCTCGACGGGTTCGATGCGCACGAGCGCGATCGCTGGGCGGCGGCGTTCTCCGCGTGCGGCGCGAGCCAGTGCGGGTTCTGCACGCCGGGGATCATCGTGCGGCTGGTATCGCTGGCCGACCCGACGCCCGAACGGGTCGACCAGGCGCTGCTCGCTCACCTGTGCCGGTGCACGGGCTGGCAGACGATCCGCGAAGCGGCCGCCGCTGCGGCCGAGCCCGCAGCGGCCGCCGCTGCGGCCGAGCCCGCCCCGCCCGCGCCCGACCGTGATCTCGACGCCGCGAGCCGGCGGGCCGCCATCGAGGGAGGCGTGCCCCAGCGCGTCGGGCCGGACGTCGCGCTCGGCCAGGCGGGGTTCGCGGACGACACCGCGCCGCGAGACGCGCTCGTCGCCGTGCCGTCGCCGGACGGCGGTTGGGTCGTCGCCGAGACCCTGGCGGAGGCTCGGCGGCTGGCGGGCAAGGTGCAGGGCAGGAGGACGACGCTCGACGTCACCCACCCCCTCGCGGCACCCGACGGTGACTGGGACGTGATGTTGCGAACCACGTGGGTCGA
>DASVEG010000142.1:0-8981 GCA_036380695.1 Acidimicrobiales bacterium | reverse complement strand
GACGTGCTCTTCCTGCAAGGCGCTCGCGAGGGGATCCCCGTGCTGCGCTCGCTGACGAACGCGCCGGAGTGGGAGCCCCCCGCGGCTACGCCGGCCGAGGGGACGTTGACCGAGCTCGACCGCGCCATCGACATCCTCGTGGAGATGAAGAACGTGAGCGAGGTCGCGGTCGGCCTCGCGTACTCCGCGCTCGTGCTGCGCGACCGTGGCCTCGCCGCGGAGGTCAGCCACCTCGAGGACCGGCTCGACCAGATGCGCGAGCGGCTGGAGTCGTGGGTGCTGCGGGCGGCGGGCGAGCACGCCGACCCTTCGCCGCTTCGCGGCCTCCTGCACCTCGCGGAGTCGGCCGCCGAGATCGGCGACGCGGCGAAGCAGATGGTGTGGCTCATCGAGGAGGACGAGGAGCTGCACCCGATCCTCGCGGTCGCGCTCGGCGGTGCCGACGAGGTCGTCGTGCGCGTGCCGGTCGCCGCGGGCTCGGCGGCTGCGGGGCAGTTGCTCGACGACCTGCGGCTCGAGACGGAGACGGGCTTCTACCTGCTCGCGGTGCGTCGCGGCGGCCGCTACTTCTACCGGCCGCGCGGCGAGATGCGGCTCGACGCCGGCGACGAGCTCATCGCCACGGGTCCGGACGAAGGGCATGCGCTCCTCGCCCAGGTGTGCGGGTACCGCTTGCTCGAGGACGAGGAGACCGGCGAGGAGAACCTCGTCCCCGCGTCGTCGTGACGGACGACGCGGGCGCCGCAGACCCGCTGCGCACGTTCCAGCGCCTCGTGGCGCGGCTCGACTACCCGATGTACGTCGTCACGACGGTCGCGGCCGACGACGGCGAACGCTCCGGATGCCTCGCCGGCTTCGTGATCCAGTGCAGCATCCATCCGGCCCGCCACGTCGTCTGGGTGTCCGAGAAGAACCACACCTGCCGCGTGGTCGAGCGCGCCGACGTCCTCGCGGTCCACGCGTTGCACCGCGGGAACCGCGACCTCGCCCGGCTCTTCGGATCGGAGACGGGCGACGAGGTCGACAAGTTCTCCGAGTGCGAGTGGAGCGAAGGCCCGGATCGCGTTCCCGTCGTCGCCGGCACCGCCGGTTGGTTCGCGGCGCGCATCGCCGACCGGCTGCCGCACACCGGCGACCACGTCGGCTACCTCGTCGAGCCGATCGCGGCGTGGCTGCCGGACGACGACGACCTCCGCCCCGACCTCGGCTTCCAGTCGGTCAGGGACATCGACCCCGGCCACGATCCGTAGCTCAGATGCGTTTTGTGCACCTATGGCGGCATACATGCCGCCATCGGTGCACAAAACGATCTAGAGCCAGTCCTTGCGGCGGAAGTACGACCAGCCGGCGAGGGTGATCGTCGCCATGAGGCCGAGGGCCCAGGCGTAGCCCCAGCGCCAACCGAGCTCGGGCATGTGCTGGAAGTTCATGCCGTAGATGCCCGCGACGAGCGTGGCGCCGAGCAGGATGGCGCCCCACGACGTCATCTTCTTCATGACCTCGTTCATGCGGTTCGAGATGATCGCGAGGTGGGCGTCCACCGCGTTGCCGAGAAGCTCGCGCTGGCTGTCGAGCTGGTCGAGCGCCCGGAGCACGTGGTCGAACACGTCCTGCAGGTGCGTCGTGGCCAGCGCGTCGACCCACTCGACGTCGTGGCGGAGCAACGACGTCACGACGTCGCGAAGCGGCTGCACGCGTCTCCGGAACGCGAGCAGGTCGCTCCGCAGCGCGTAGATCTCGTTCTGGACGCGCGCCTCGTCGCGAGCGTCCTCTTCGAAGATGCCCTCCTCGAGCTTCTCGATGCGCTCCTCGAACGCGTCGGCGCGCGTGAAGTACTCGTCGACCATCGTGTCGAGGAGCATGTAGAGGAGGAAGCCCGCAGTCGCCTCCTCGGGCCCGCTCCGTTCGAACCGCCGCCGTGCCGGCTCGGGGTCCCACGCCTGGCCGTCCTCGCCGACGTCGCGGACCGTGACGACCCAGCCTTCGCCGACGAACAGGTCGACCTCGGCGAGGTTGCCTCCGTAGGCCACCACGAAGGCGTGCGTCGGGTACTGCTCGAGCTTCGGTCGCTGGCCGTGCTTGCTGGCGTCCTCTATCGCCAGGTGGTGCAGCTGGAACTCGGTCCTGATGCACTCGAGGTCTTCCGCCGTCGGCTCCGCGGCGTCGACCCACAGCACGGTATTGGGCTTGCCGACGACCTCCGAGATGTCGGGCGGCGCGACCGGCACCGCCCGACCAGACCCGTCGTAGAGCGCGGCGTTGATCACGCGGCGACGACGTGGGTGTCGAAGAACGCGAGCATGCGCCGCCACGCGTCCTCCGCCTCTGGCTCCGAGTACCCCACGTGCATCGGCGACGGGATCCTCAGCGTCCACGCCGGCCCGTTGTCGTAACTCATGAACGAGTGCCCGACGCCGTCGTACACGTGCACGTCGTGCGCGACGCCCACCTCCGCCAACCGCGCCTTCAGCCGCTTCGCGTCGTCGAGGAAGATGCGGTCGCGCCCGCCGTAGCTGGCCACGACCGGGCACACCTCGCGCAGTGCGTCCGTCGACTTCGGCACCGCGCCGTAGTGGACGCCGGCCGCACGAACGCCGCCCCTCGTTCCGAACACGAGCGCGAAGCCGCCCCCCATGCAGAACCCGGCGACGGCGAGCCTGTCGCCGTCGACGTCGTCGCGCGCGGCGAGCGCACCCCGCGCCGCCTCGACGTCGGCCAGCGTCGTCTCCATCGCGTCGCTCGACGCACCGGCGAGAAGCAACCGCGACAAGCAGAGCGCCTTGTTGCCGTGGGAGAAGAGGTCGGGCGCGAGCGCGACGTAGCCGTTCGCCGCAAACCGCTCCGCGATGCGCCGCATGTCGTCGTTCAGCCCGAACGTTTCGTGGAGCACGACGACGCCAGGGAACGGCCCGTCGCCGTCCGGCACCGCAACCGCGCCACGAAGCGCGCCGCCGCCGGGGAGCGGGATCGCAACCGGGTCCGTCACACCGGGCACAGTAGGGCCCGTGGACACGGTCGAGGTCGAGGCGGGCGGGGTCGTCGCGGGCGGCGACGCGATCGCGCGCGACGCCGACGGCCGGGTCGTGTTCGTCGCAGGCGCGCTGCCGGGCGAGCGTGTCGTGGCCGAGGTCGTGCACGAGCGCAAGGACTTCCGCCGGGCGATCGTCGTCGACGTCCTCGACGCGTCGCCCGATCGCGTCGCGCCGCCGTGCGCCAACCTCGCCGCGGGCTGCGGCGGGTGCGCGTGGCAACACGTCACACGCGGCGCGCAGCCGCGCCTCAAGGTCGACGTCGTGCGGGATGCATTGCGGCGGATCGCAGGAGACGCGGGCGCGATCGACGACGTCGCGATCGTCGCCGTGCCTGGCGGCGACCTGCGCACGACGCTGCGCGTCGCGGTCCGCGACGGCCGCGCTGCGTTCCACCGCGCCGGTGCGACCTTCGGCGGCCGCTCCCGCGAAGGTGCTCCGCGAGCGGCACACGACGACCTCGTCGGTGCCGCGGGGTGCCTCGTCGCCCACCCGTTGCTCGCCGAGCTCCTCGAGGTCGGTTCGTTCGGCGACGCGACCGAGGCCGTGTTGCGCGCGTCGATCGCGACCGGGCAGCGGGTCGCGATGCTGCGGCCGACACCACGGGGTGCGTCGTTCCCCGACGACGTGGTGGTGGTCGGCGAGCGCGCCGACGAGATCGCGGCGATCGACGAGGTGGTCGCCGGACGGACCTTCCGCGTGTCCGCGCGCTCGTTCTTCCAGCCCAACCCGGCTGTGGCCGAGGTGCTGGTTGCAACCGTCGCCGACGCGCTCGGCCTCATGCCCGGCGGGGCACGCCTCGCAGACCTGTACGCCGGCGTCGGGCTCTTCGGCGCGGTGCTCGGCGATCGGTGGGGCGCGTCGGTCGTCGCGGTGGAGCAGTCGTCGCCGTCGGTCGCGGACGCGCGTCGCAACCTCGCGGACCTGGACGCCGTGGTCGTGCAGGGCGAGGTCGGCCGGTGGGCACCGGACGGCACGTTCGACGCCGTCGTCGCCGACCCCGCGCGGCCAGGGCTGGGAAAGCCGGGCGTGGCCGCGGTGGTCAGGGCGAAGCCGGCGTCCATCGCGCTGGTGAGTTGCGACGCGGCGTCGCTCGCACGCGACATCCGCCTCCTCGCGGGCGAGGGCTACGCGGCGACGGCCGTTCGGGTGCTCGACGCCTTCCCCGACACGCCCCACGTCGAAGTCGTCACCGCGTTCCGGCCGGTGTAGCGCGTGTTTGTATGGGGAGTCTCCGGACCACAAACAGTGGTGGTCAGCCCACAATCGGTGGGTTACAGTGTTCATGGACGCCGATGCGACGACTGCTAGCGACGACGAGGGACGCGCCTTCCGGCCGTTCGCCGCGCCCGAAGTTGCTCGACCTCCTGCCGGTCGCGGGGATGGTCGGTGCGACTGCGCTGCTCGTCGCCGCCGTCGTGGCGCCGGCGACGTCCGAGTTCCAGACGGGACGCCGCGCCCTGGTGCCCGAACGTGACGCGACGGCCGACGTCGCCGCGCCCGTCCGGGTGGGCGACGTCGCGATCGAGGTGCGCCCGGGCATCCGTCGCACGGGTTCGCCGGCGCTGTCGTCGGGCGGCGCGGAGAGCGGCCCGTTCCCGTTCGCGGTCGTCGCCGGCATCGGCGG
Source organism: Acidimicrobiales bacterium (assembly GCA_036380695.1). Classification (GTDB taxonomy): domain Bacteria; phylum Actinomycetota; class Acidimicrobiia; order Acidimicrobiales; family CADCTF01; genus DASVEG01. The sequence goes on along the minus strand of DASVEG010000142.1, from coordinate 4,325 downwards.
CGAGCGCACCGGCGTTCGAGGGGGTGGGGTCCGGCAGGGTCGCCTGCCTCCTGCGTCGACGCTTGTCGTCGCGAGCGGTGGCGCCGCCTCGTTCGTGGGCCCGCCGGCCTTCGCCGCGCCAGCGTCGCCCACCGTCGAACCCGTCGTGCCCGCGCCGGGGGTCTCGATGCTCGTGACCGCCACGGTCGAGCCATTGCCGTCGCCGCGCGCGTCCGTCCGCGCTGCGGGCGCGGGCACGCGGACGAAGGCCGGCCTGCGGGGTCGTGCCGCCAACCTCGTCGTCGCGACGGTGACGGCCGCGTCGGGATCAGCCGATCGCGGCGCGCCCGCGACCCCGTCCGGTTCGCTACCGGCCGCAGCGGCTGCCGTGGTGCACGACGTGCCGGGGGCCGTTCACCGGTCGGCGTCGGGCGCCGCAGGCGCGTCGAACGCGTCGTCTTCGACGTCTGCGCGGTAGTCGACCGCGGCGAGGTCGCCGTTGCCGAAACCCTCGAGCAGCAGCGCGACGCCTTCCTTCGACACGCAGAACGTGCGGTCGGAGGTCACGAGGCACGTCGCTCGGACGCCGGCGACGGCCCGGCGCTCGACGCGGAGATCGGTGCCGTCCGGCGGGCGGGTGACGAGGGAATCGACCACCGCGACGAGGGCCTCGGCGCGGAACGCACCAGGTGCCTCGCTCAATGGCCGGCTCTCGCACTTCCAACCTGCCGCCGACCTCGTGCAGCGCAACGAGGATTCCTGCGTCTCGATCGTCCGGATGTCGGCCTCGCCTGGCTGCGACACGTCGACACGGCGCCGGGGCGGATCGCTCATGACGATGACGTCCGCGCCGTCGACCTCGTACACGACGGTGTAGGCCTCGCCGACACTCGCGGCGGCGAGCACGAGCACGTCGGCCACCTCGCCGGACAGCCCGGCGTCTGCGGCCACTTGCCTCGCCTGGTCGACGCGCAGCTTCACCACGCGGTCGACGTCGACGTCGGCCTCGCGCTCGGCCTCCGGCTCGGGGTCGCAGGCGGCGGCGAGCAGGAGCGCCGCCGCGGCGACGCCGCCGACGAGAGACGTCGCGAGACGTAGCCTCCGGGCATGTCGACGACCGAGCAGAGCGCCATCCTCTCCGACGACGAGGTTCGGGACCAGATCGTGGTTTGGTTGCGCGAGCACCTCCCCGCCGGCTGGGTCGAGGCGATCGACACGAACGACGAGTCCGCGTTCTCCGAGGCGCGCCGGGGCCTCGACTACCAGGGCTTCCTGGAGCGGATCGGCGAGGCCGGTTGGGCGCAGCCGACCTGGCCGGTCGAGTACGGCGGGAAGGGGCTGGAACCTGCGCAGGCGCGCCTCGTCGAGGAGGTCAAGACGCGTTACCGCGTGCCCCGCTCGTTCAACGTGATCGGCCTCGGCATGGGCGCGCCGACGATCATGCAGTGGGGCAGCGAGGAGATGAAGCGCAGGTTCCTGCCGCCCATGGCCCAGAACAAGGAGATCTGGTGCCAGCTGTTCTCCGAGCCCGGCAGCGGGTCGGACGTCGCGGGTCTCGCGACGCGGGCGGTCCGCGACGGCGACGAGTGGATCGTCAACGGCCAGAAAGTCTGGACGACGCTCGCCCACATCGCGTCGTACGGGATGCTCGTCGCCCGCACCGACCCCGACCAGCCGAAGCACAAGGGCCTCACCTACTTCGTCGTCGACATGAAGGCGCCGGGCGTGGAGGTCCGCCCCCTTCGGCAGATGACGGGCGACGCGGAGTTCAACGAGGTGTTCTTCACCGACGTCCGCATCCCGGACGCGTGGCGCCTCGGCCCGGAAGGCGAAGGGTGGGCGGTGGCCACGACCACGCTCATGAACGAACGGGTGGCGCTGTCGGGCGCGGGGTCGGCCGGCGGAGGCAACGTCGGCGGCGGGCCCGTCGAAGACCTCGCCACGTTCGCCAAGTCGACGGGCGCGTGGGACGACCCCGTGCTGCGCGACCGCATCGTGCGCGCCATCGTCGAGGGCCGCATCATCAAGATCACCAACTACCGAGCCGCCGCGCAGCGGAAGGCCGGGCGCCAGCCGGGGCCGGAAGGCTCGATCACCAAGCTGTTCCAGGCCGAGTACAACAAGCGCCTCCAAGAGCTCGCCGTCGACATCCTCGGCGCGCGGGGCATGGCGTGGTCGCAGGGCGACGGCGAGACGGCGGCCCGCATACGCGGCTTCCTGCGGTCACGCGCCAACACCATCGAGGGCGGCACGTCCGAGGTCATGCGGAACATCCTCGGAGACCGCGTCCTCGGCCTCCCGCGCGAGCCCGACGCGTCGAAGGACCTGCCGTGGAAGGACGTCGCCCGCAACTCCTGACCGCGTTCCTCCGGAACGGGTGGACGCGTCAGAGGTCGGCGGCGGTGACCTCGTGCAGGAGGTGCTCGCCGGCGCGGTAGCGCCGGAGGTTCTCGCAGAAGACGCCGACAAGCCGCTCGTGCCGTCCTCTTCCCTCCGCGGAGCCGTGGGGCGTGATCGTGATCGCGGGGTGCGACCAGAGCGGCGAGTCGTCCGGAAGCGGCTCGGTGGCGGTCACGTCAAGCACCGCGGCTTCGATGCCGCCGGGCCGGTCGAGCGCAGTCAGCAACGCAGCCTCGTCGACGAGCGCGCCGCGAGCGATGTTGACGAGCAGGGCGCCGTCCTTCATCGCGCCCAGGAACGCGTCGTCGACCAGGCGTGTCGTGTCGGGTGTCGCCGGTGCGGCGAGGACGACGACGTCGGCTTCCGGCACGACCGCCAGCAGCTCGTCCGGGCGGATCACGCGGTCGGCTGGCTCGCGACCGTCCGGTGTCCTCCGCGCGCCGATCACCGTGGCGCCGAACGCGCGGGCGCGGGTCGCCACCGCGCTCCCGATCGCGCCGATGCCCACCACGAGCCAGACCGTGCCTGCGACTTCGCGGAACTCGCGCCTGCCCCACTCGCGGCGTCCCTGCGCGGCTCGCCACACGTGCGGCTGCTGATAGTGGTCGAGCACGGCGCGGAGGACGTACTCGGAGATGGGCACGTCGGTCACGTGCGTCGTGGTCAGCCGAACGCCGTTGTCGACGAGCTGCGCGAAGACCGGGGCGTCGACACCAGCGGCAGGGGAGTGCACCCAGCGCAGCCCGGTCGCCCGTAGCAGGAGCCCGAAGAACGGGCGTAACGGCGCGCCCTGGTCGAACAGGTCGTACGTCGGCCACGCCACGTCGATGGCGGCGCCGTCCCACGCGATCGCGACACCGCTCGCCCGGTCGTGCAGCGAACCCTCGCCGTCCATCTCCACGAGCTCGGCGTCGGGCGCGACGGAGAGGACGCGTTCGGCGGCCCTGGCCGCGGCGACGGACGTGAGCAGGATGCGCACCCCCGCCGGTTTAGCGTCCTTGAGCGCGGGTACGCCACGCGCATGCCCACCCTTGTTGCTGCCGTCGAGTGGTCGAACGGCATCGAGGACGCGTGGTCACGCACCGCGTCGTTCGTCCCCAAGTTCCTCGGCTTCCTGGTCATCCTCGCTGTGGGATACCTCGTCGTGAAGACCGTCGCCAAGGTGCTCGACCGCGTGCTCGAGCGCACCGGCTTCGATCGCGCCGTCGAGCGCGGCGGCATCCGCAAGGCGCTCGCGTCCTCGCGCTACGACGCGAGCGACATCGTGAGCAAGGTCGTCTTCTACGGCCTGATGCTGTTCGTCCTCCAGCTCGCCTTCGGCGTGTTCGGCGCCAACCCCGTGAGCGATCTGATCGCTGGCGTCGTCGCGTTCCTGCCGAAGCTCGTCGCCGCCATCGTGATCGTCGTGGTGGCGTCGGCCATCGCCGCCGCGGTCAAGGACATCGTCGACAACGCCCTCGGCGGCCTGTCGTACGGCCGCACGCTCGCCACTGCGGCCTCGGTCAGCATCCTCGTGCTCGGCGCGTTCATGGCGCTCAACCAGATCGAGATCGCGCCCGAGATCGTGAACGCGCTCTTCTACGCGATCCTCGCCGTCGTCGTCGGCTCGGCCATCGTCGCCATCGGGGGCGGCGGCATCCAGCCGATGCGCACGCGCTGGGAGAAGGCGCTCGGCCGCTGGGACGAGGAGGCGCCGCGCCTGCGCCAGGAGATGGAGTCGGCCAAGGCGACCCGCCTCCGCGAAATCGACCTGCGCGACGAGACGATCGTGGCCGCCGACGAGCCCACGCCCATGCCGGTCGACGCCACCGCCGTCGGCGCCACCGCGGGGTACACGCAGGACCGCATCCGGGCAGAAATCCGCTCGGGCGAAGGCACCGACAAGACGATGCCGTAACGACCGCCGCGTGCGCGGCAGGTCAGGACTCCAGCGGGGAGGCGACGGG
>DASVEG010000141.1:0-5524 GCA_036380695.1 Acidimicrobiales bacterium | reverse complement strand
CCGAGGATGTCGACGCCGGTCGCGGTGGCGATGTTCGTCAGGTCGCCGCTCTCGCTCACGACGTGGCTGCACGTGTACTTCCACGTCTCGCCGACCTGCAGCTTGCCGTCGCCGTTCGTGTCGCCGTCGACGAACGTCATGCCGGAGCACTTGTCGTCGGTGAGCGCCACGTTGGAGATGGGATCGCCGCTGGTGTTGGTGACGAGGTAGGTGAACGTCGCCGTGTCGCCGGGATTGAAGCTCGCCTGGTTCACCGACTTGTCGACGTTGAGCACCGCGGCGTGCACGAGGTCGACGCGGACGGTGTTGGAGGTCGCCGTCGGGAGCACGTCACCGTCGACGTCCTTGCCCGTCGCGGTGGCCGTGTTCAGGATCGGGTCCTCTTCGCTGTCCGCATGGGCCGCCGGCACCGCGTACGTGCACGTGTAGGTCCACGTCTCGGCGCCCTGCAGGAGGCCGTCGCTGTTGGCGTCGCCTCCCACGTACGTCGGACCCGAGGAGCACTGCTCGTCGAGGAGGGCGACGTCTGCCGCCGGCGAGCCGTCGGAAGCTGGCGTGTAGGTGACCGAGAAGCTGTAGGTCACGGTGCCGCCGTGGGCGACCTGCGTCTTGTCCGCGGCCTTGACGACGGCGAGCGTGCCGGGTGCGTGCACGAGCGGGATCGAGACCTCGTTCGAGTCCTCGGGGCCGATGGGGTCGCCATCGGTGTCCTCGGCCTCGACCGCAGCCTGGTTGACAACCGGGTTCTCCTCGCCAGCGGTGTGCGCCGCGGGCACGTCGTACTCGCACTCGAACACCCACTCTTCGGTGCCCTGCAGCTTGTCGTCGGCGTTGGTGTCGCCCGACACGTAGTCGGCTTCACCGCCGTCGCACTTGTCGTCGGTGACGACGACCGCTTCGGCTGGCGAGCCATCGGGGCCTGGGTCGTAGGTGACGGCGAAGCTGTAGGTGATCGTCTCGCCGTGGGCGACCGACGTCTTGTCGGCCGACTTCACGATCGAGAGCTCGCCTTCGTCGTGCACGAGCGGGATCGACACCTCGTTGGAGTCCACCGGCCCGATGGCGTCACCGTCGACGTCCTCGGCCGAAGCCGCCGCCTGGTTGACGACGGGGTCTTCCTCGCCGGAGCTGTGGGCCGCGGGCACGACGTAGTCGCACTCGAACACCCACTCTTCGGTGCCCTGCAGCAGGCTGTCGGTGTTGGTGTCGCCGGAGACGTACGTCGCGACGCCGCCGGTGCACTTGTCGTCTTCGACGACGACGCTCGCGGCCGGTGCGCCGTCGGCGGCCGGCGTGTACGACACCGTGAACGAGTACCCGATGGTGTCGCCGTGCTCGACCGACGTCTTGTCGGCCGACTTGACGATTTCGAGCGTGCCCGCGTCGTGCACGATGGGAACGAGGACCTCGTTCGAGGTCGCCTCTGCGAGTGGGTCGCCGTCGAGGTCGTCGCCGTTCACCGCGGCGATGTTCGAGATCGGGTTCTCTTCGCCTGCCGCGTGCGCCGATGCGACGGTGTACGTGCACGTGTAGGTCCACGTCTCGGTGCCCTGGAGCAGGCCGTCGGTGTTCGTGTCGCCGCTCTGGTACGCAGGCGCCGCCGCGCACCGCGGGTCGGTGACCACGACGTTGTCGGCAGGCGAGCCGTCCGCCCCTGGCGTGTAGGTGACGAGCATCGTGTAGTGGATGGTGTCGCCGTGCTCGACGCTGGTTTCCGTCGCCGACTTCGTGATGGCGAGCACGCCGGCGTCGTGGCGCAGCACCGCGCTGGCCTTGAGCGAGCGGTCCTGGTTGCCGACAGTGTCGCCGTCGAGCTCGATCAGGCGCATGTGGAACGGCGAACCCTCGAGGGTGCTCGCCGCGTCGCCCGCACCCCAGTCTTCGGGCGAGGAGATGTGACCTCCCCACGCCAGCAGCACGGTCGAGTTGGTCGGCGTGAACGTGATCTCGGCCTGCGTCTGGTTGTGCTGTCCCTCCGGGCCCGCGGGCTGGGAGACGTACGCGAAGTCGTTGGCCACGCCGTTGTAGACCGCGATGGAGCCGGCGGCCTGGGTCACGGGCGGCGATGCGGCAGCGAGCGTGGTGTCGGTGTCGATCGCGGTCGTCGTCGGGCCGACGCACGGCGTCACGCCGGTGCACGGGTTGGCGTCGGACTCGGTGAAGTCGAACGACGTCAGGTAGTCGTACGCGTGCTTGTGCGAGTCGGTGTTGTCGTACTCGATGACGACCGACGTCTGGACGCCTGGCGTGACGCCGGTGACGAGCAGCCGGAACGGCACGCTCTCACCTTCGGCGTAATGGGAGTTGTTGCTGTTGAGGTTGCCGTTCTGCCATGCCGCGCCGGTGCAGGGGACCGGCGCCGCGGGCTTGCCGTTCGCGCACTGGTCGAGGTTCGCCGCGGGGTTGTCGCCGGGGGCGGCCTCGGCCGTCGCGACGACACCCAACGCGCCCATGAGCAGCAGCACCCCGGCGAGGATCGAAACGCCCGGCCGCCGAGTTCTGGTGCGAGCCACTACACACTCCTTCCGAAGCATGCAGGGCCGGGTTCGCTCTGGCTCCCTCCGGGCGCTGCGACCAATCCAGCCCGGAGTTCTCGGCCTCCCTACACAAGCGGTCTGTCCGCCGCATGCCAGATCGGCCGGGCATGTCCGGACATGAGGCGTTGTGAGCAGGGTTCATCACGGAACGTGGCCCGTTCAGCGAATCTTCAGAGCAAACGGGTACACGCCGGAAACATCGGAACCACGGAGGGTCCCGACCGCGTGTTCAGCGGCGAACGGTGGCGAGGTCGATGACGTCGCCGAGCTCGACGACCTCGCCGCTCTCGTCGTCCCACCAGCGCGTGTCGCAGCGCGAGCAGTTGTGCAGTGTCACGGTGCGGCCGCTCAAGTTCACGGCAATCTCCACCAGCTGGCGCGTACGGCACCTCGGGCAGCCCATCGTTCCTCCAGTGTCTCCAGACCCTCCACAGATCCGGTGCCTTCTTCGACACATTTGGGCGAAAGCTTGAGTCACCTCGACGCGGCGAGAACGACGAGCGTCACGATGTTGAAGAGCATGTGCGCGGTGATCGGCGCGAGGAGCGCGTTCGTCCGGTAGGCGACGAATCCCAGCACCGCCCCGAACGCGGCGAGCCCGGGGAACTGGAGGAGTTGGAGGTGCACCGCACCAAACACGAGCGACGTCAACCCGATGCCGAGCGCGGGGCCGAGGCGCCGGATCGCCGCCGGCTGCAGGAACCCTCGAAACAGGATCTCCTCGAAGATCGGCGCGCCGATCCCGACGAACAGCACGAGGAGCAGGAACGACGGGCCCTCGGCGAGGTCGGCGATGCGCTCCGCGGGCTCGCCGAGGCGGTCGAGCTGGTCGTCGCGGAGGAGGCCGGTGGCGTCGATCACCTCGTAGATGAGCGGGACGAGCGCGAACCGCGCCGCGAGCCCGAACGCGAAGCCGACACCGGCGTCCCGGAGCGGCGCCTTGAGGCCGAGGTCGCGAAGCACCCCGTTGGCGCCCTTGACCCGCGCCGTCGGCACGACGACGAGGACGTACATCGCCCACACCCCGAGCAGCGAGCCTGCGATCACCGCGAGGCTGTCGTCCTCGAGGTCGGCTCCCGTGGCGAACGCGGCGATCGCGGCACCGGCCACGCCGCCGAAGATGCCGAGGAGGATGGCGACGAACGGCTCGGCCATCCCCCACGTGGGCGTGCGTTCGGCGACGCCATCGGGTGCCGAGGCTCCGGGCTCGGCGGTGCCCCCGGGTCGGTCGGGGTGCGACGGCGCGGTCACCGACTGGACGCTAGGCGCACCGCGTCAGACGGCGAGCGGCGGGCGAAGCTGGATGATCGGCGTGCGGCGGTCTTCGAGCGCCCACCCGACGGGGACGTTCACCTTGGCGGCGTGGCGCTCGCAGAGGTCGTAGCCGTGAGGGTCGGGTTCTTCGTCGAGATTGTCGACCCACGCCACACGGCTGCCGTAGTGATAGGTGAGGGTCGCCGCCGCAGACGCGCCGCACATCGGGCGTACGCACAGACGGGCACCTTCCATGGCATCGAACGTACCCTCGCGCCACCCGTTCGACGCGGATAGGACACGGCAACAACGCGTTCTGGGTGCAGAAATGCGCCCCACGGGCCCCACGGGCGCATTTCTGCACCCAGAACGAGGTTGGGGCGCCGGTGGGGGGCCGGGGAGTAGCGGTGGGTGGCCCCTACGATGGGCGGACCATGAGCCGTCAGCCCCAGGACTTGCGCCCCGGCCGGCCCGGAGATCGCCCCGGCGGCCCGCCGCGGGTGCCGGGCACACCGACCGGGAGCGACCAGAGCTGGCGGTGGTTGCTGATCGTCCTCGGCGGCCTCGTGATCGTCGCGCTGATCCTGTCCCCGTTCTTCAACGAGTCGGCCCGGCGCGAGCTGAGCTACAGCGAGCTGGTGGGGCAGGTCGACGCGGGACGGGTCAAGAGCGCAGAGGTCGACAACTCGACGGGGCGGATCACCGGCGCGCTGTCGAACGGCGACGAGTACCTCGCGAGCGGGCCGGCGGAGTTGCCGGAGTCCGACATCCAACGCTTCAGGGAGAAGGGCGTCCAGCTCAGCTTCGACACGCCGACGTCGAACCCGCTGCTCGCGTTCCTGCCCTACCTCTTGCTGTTCGGGCTGATCGCCGGCTTCTACCTCTGGATGGCGCGCCGGGCGCAGGGCCAGATGACGGGGATCATGTCGATCGGCCGGAGCCGGGCGAAGGTGTACACGACCGAGAAGCCGAAGACGACGTTCGACGACGTCGCCGGCTACAGCGGCGTGAAGCAGGAGATCAAGGAGGTCGTCGACTTCCTCAAGTCGACGCAGAAGTTCAAGGAGATTGGCGCCCGCATCCCCAAGGGCGTGCTCCTCGTCGGCCCGCCCGGCACCGGCAAGACGCTGCTGGCGCGGGCGGTCGCGGGCGAGGCGGGCGTGCCGTTCATCTCCGTCACCGGTTCGGACTTCATGGAGATGTTCGTCGGCGTCGGCGCCTCACGCGTGCGCGACCTGTTCCAGAACGCCCGCAAGATGGGCCGGGCGATCATCTTCGTCGACGAGATCGACTCGATCGGCCGCAAGCGCGGCGCCGGCCTCGGCGGTGGCCACGACGAGCGCGAGCAGACCCTCAACCAGATGCTCTCGGAGATGGACGGGTTCGAGACGACCGAGGGCATCGTGATGATGGCGGCGACGAACCGGCCGGACATCCTCGACCCGGCGTTGCTGCGGCCCGGCCGGTTCGACCGCCAGATCGTCGTTCCCCTGCCGACGCAGTCGGAGCGGCGCGAGATCCTCGTCGTCCACTGCAAGGACAAGCGCATCGGCTCCGACGTCGATCTCGACGTCATCTCCCGGGGCACGCCCGGGATGAGCGGCGCCGACCTGTCCAACCTCGTCAACGAGGCGGCGCTGTTCGCCGTGCGGGAGGGGGCCGACGAGGTCCACGCCCGCCACTTCGAGCAGGCCCGCGATCGCGTGATGATGGGCGCCCGCCGCGACTCGATG
>DASVEG010000140.1:0-6285 GCA_036380695.1 Acidimicrobiales bacterium | reverse complement strand
CTGCTCGCGCTCGTCGGCGACGGCACGCCGGTACCGCACGACGAGCGAGGCGAGCGACGAGACGATCAGCGCCATCGTCAACGGGAAGAAGCCGAAGCCCAACGTCTCGCCGATCCGCTCGACGGAATCGGGGAACGGCGTGACGACGACGAAGTCCTCCTCGTCGACTCCCGCGAAACCACCGCCCAGCACCGCGGCAACCATGCCGAGCACCATCTGCACGCACGCCACCCACGCCACCGGCCGCCACCTTCGGGAGGGCAGCTCGCCCGTCGGGAACAACAGGAACGACAGGACGACGAGGCCGATGTTGGCGCTGATCGGCACGCTCCCGAGCCAGGTCCAGACGCTCGAGTCCGGCGCGTCGGGGCGGGTGAGGTAGCTGACGGTGAACGCGCCGCCACCGAGGCCCGTGATGACCCCGTACGCGCAGAACAACCATCCGATCGGGTTCTCCGGTCGATGCCACGCGACGAACCCACCAACGAGAGCGAACACGACACCCGCGAGCATGAAGACCGCGCTCGAGCCTGCGAAGAAGCCCTCGGGCGCCAACACCGCGTACGCGCTGATGGGTATCAGCGCGATCGCCGTCAGCAGTCCGGGCAGCGCCCGACGCGTCCGCCCCGCGTCCGTGATCATCAGCAGCAACCCCCTGTGGCCACGAGGGTAACGCTGCGGCGCGGGGCGGCCGCCGGCAGTCGTGCCTGCCGGCGGCCGGTCACCCAACGAACCCGCGTGCTTACGCGGCGACCTCGGCGGTGGTGGGGTCGATGATCGTGGTGACGTGGTTGACCTCGGTGCACGGGAAGCCGCCGGCTTGGGCGTGTTCGCGCACCGCCGCTTCGTCGTCCGCGATGTAGACGCAGAAGAGCTTGTCGTCGGTGACGAAGGTGTGCAGCCACTGCGCGCGACCCGCCATCGAGTCGAGTACTTCGACCGACTTCTGCGCGATCGCCTGCAGCTCGTCGGCGCTCAGCTTCCCGGCTCCGGGGAGCGGGCGCTCGATCACGTACTTGGGCATCGGAACCGCCTCTCCGCCCGTCAGGGCGATTGGTTGGTGTGACACGATCAGCATCCATGGATGCGGGTGTGACGGGAATGACCGCGACACCAGGCGAGATGACCGCGACCGCATTCCTCGACCAACTGCGCCTCGAAGGCGCGGTCTTCCTCCGCGCCGAGTACACCGAGGCGTGGGCGTACGAGTCGCTCGACGGGCCGACGACCGCGGCGTGCCTGCGACCCGGCACCGAACGGGTGACGCTGTTCCACGTCGTCGCCAACGGCGATGTCTGGGTCGCGCTCGCCGACGGTGAGAGGCACTGGGCGCGGACGGGCGACGTCATCGTCCTCCCGTACGGCGACCAGCACTCCATGGGAGGGGTCGACGCTGCCGAGCGCGTGCCGATCTCCACGTTCATGGACCCGCCGCCGTGGGCCGAGTTCCCCGTCCTCCGTCACGGAGCGGGGGGTCCGCGCACCGACGTGGTCTGCGGCTTCCTCCATTCCGACGACCCGTTGTTCGACCCCGCGTTGCGTGCGCTGCCGCCGCTGTTCGTCGTGCGCCCCGACGAGGCGGCCGCACAATGGGTGCAGGCGAACATTGCGTACGCATTGCGGGCCTCGACCGTGTCGACGGGGCTCCCCGCGATCCTCCTGGCAGAGGTCCTTCGCCTTCACCTCGCTTCCGCGCCGGCCGTCGAGCACGGCTGGCTGGCCGCGCTGCGCGACCCCGTTCTCGCGCCCGCCCTCGCGGCCATGCACAACGACCCGGCTCGCAAATGGACCGTCGCCGATCTCGCCGCGCACGCGTCGGTGTCGCGTTCGCTGCTGGACGCGCGTTGCCGGCAGGTGCTCGGCCGGTCACCGATCCGGTACCTCGCCGAGTGGCGGATGCACCTTGCCGCCGACCTGCTCGCGACGACCGACGTCACCGTGTTCGCGATCTCGCGCCGCGTTGGATACGACTCCGAGGAAGCGTTCAGCCGCGCCTTCAAGCGCGCCCGCGGCGAGGCCCCTTCGTCGTGGCGCGCGGCTCGCCGAGGGGCGGCCTAGCCCGCAACCGGCGCGATCAGTCGGTCGCGAGCGCGGCCTTCGTGCGAGGGTCGGCGGCGACCCAGCCGAGCACGCGGGTCTTCAAGACCGCCTTGGCCAGCGCGGGGCTCACGTCGTCGGAGAGGCGCAGCATGCCGACGACGGTGACGTCCAGTCGCAGCCCCTTCTCGCGAAATGGCTCGAGATCCGTCCGGTCGAACGACAGCCGGCCGACCGAGATGTTGCGGCCGCCTTCGTTGCCGACGCGCACCATGTGGAACAGCCCGAGGTGGCGGCCGATCCCCGGGTGCCGTCGTTCGTCCCGGCTCGACCACCCGAGCCGGATGCTCGTGTTGCTCATGCTCGCCTCCCTCCCTTGACGACTCGTTCGCCGAGCCGGTCCAGCACCTCTCGCGGTGCCTGCAGCGACCCGCGCACGGACACCCGCTCGATCACCTTGTCTGCCAGCGCCGGGGTCACGTCGTCGGCGATCTCGAGCCGCCCGACGACACGAATGTCGAGCTTCTGCTTCTTCGCGACGGCGCGTTCGAGCTCGCTGCGCGCCAGCCGGACGAAGCCGACGGTGACCTCCTTTCGCACCGCGGCGTCCGACAAGGCGGCCTTGTGGTCGTCGAGCAGCCGGCGGATCGCGTCGCGGATGAAGTCGGTACGGCTCCCGTAGAAGCCCTCCTCCACCAGCAGGTCGATCCGGCCGAGGTCGACCGGCCCAAGGTTGATCGTGATCTTCTCGTCCGGTGGTCCGGACTTCTCAGGTCGTGCCATCTAGTTAGATGGTACAAACGCTTTAGCGTGACGTCAACGTCTCGAAGAACGCGCCCGATCTGCGATGGTGATGACGTGGGCCCAGGGAGCGACGCCGGCACCACCCCGTTGCGGCAGCTGCTCGCGAGGGCGGTTGACGATCGGCGGAAGGACGACGCGGCGCGGCTGGCGCGGGTGCCCGCAGGCGTGTTCTCGTCCTTCGACCGCTGCGCCTTCGTGTTCTTGGAGACGCGCGGCCGCCGCACCGGCCTCTGGCGGCGCAAGTTCTGGGGAGTCCACGCCGCCTGGGGCGACACCCTCTATCTCATCGAGGACGCCGGCGCGAGCGCGGACTGGGTACGCAACGTCGTCGCGCACCCGGTCGTTCGCATCCGTGCGTGCGACGAGACGCAGCTCTCCGAATACCGCGCCCGCCTCCTCTCCGATCCTGTCGAGATCGAGCTCGCGCGGGAGCTGGTGTACAAGCGCTTGAACGACGCGGAGTGGAGCGCGCCCAACCCGGCTTGGGTCGTGGTTGCGCTGGACGCGTGACGCAGAAGGCGCCGCCCGTCACCCGAGGTCGCGGCGGGCGAACCTCGGGCCAGACAAGATCAACATCGCGACAGCGACTGTTGCCGCGGGAAGCACAGCTCGCAGAGCGGGCCCTTCGGCGAGCATGTTGTGCGCGAGGTACCAGTGCCACGGCGACACGGCACGAAGCGGCTCCAGCGCGCTCGACACCGCCCCGAGGCTGTGCACGAGGTATCCGAACACCGCGAACGCCGCCGCACCGCCGGCTGCTGTGGCGCGCCGGCCGGTCGCCGCTCCGAGGGCGAACGCCAGCGAGCCGTGAAACGTGGCGAGCAGCGTGGCCCCGGCGCACGCCGCGACCAGGCCGCCGGTCGAGACACGCTCGAGCGCGCCGAACATCGGGGCGAGCACGAACACGGCAACCATCGCCACCGCCCCGAGCGCGACGACCATCGCCACCATCGCGACGTACCTCTCCACGACGACTCGGGATCGCGACACGGGGTGCATCAGGATCAGTTCGAGCGTGCCGGCTTCTTCGTTCCCTGCAATCGCCCGCGCCCCAGCGCCTATCGCGAACACGACGAGCAGCAATGGCAGCAACGCCCCGAACAGCCGAGTCTGCAGGTAGCCGGGAGCGGATGTGATCGGGATCGCGTCGTCGAATGCGAACGCCGATCTGACGACGTCGGGGAGGTCCTTCGCGAGTCTGTCGAAGTTCGCGTTGCCCTTGATCGAGGGATACAGCGCAACGGTGAAGCCGACCAACCCCACGATGCCCGCAGACCACCACGCGAGCGACCGCCTGCGGTCCTCGATTGCTCTTCGCGCCACGATCACGCGCCGGCCTCTGGGGTCTCGTAATAGCCGAGGAACACGTCCTCCAGGTCGTCGTCGCGAGACGTGACCCGTGCGATGCCAAACGGCGCGAGCGTCGCGACGACTCCGGCGGCCGACCCCTCCACGACCACGTCGACCACGACGTCGGCGACCCGACTGTCGACGACACCTGGAATCGAGGCCAGCGGCGAGGCACCGGGCGGACGCTCGAGCACGAACGACAGACGTTGCCGCGCCTGCCGGCGAAGGCTCTCGACCGTCACCACCGCGACGAGCCGCCCCCGGCGCAGGATCCCGACCCGCGTCGCGAGCGCCTCCACCTCCGGCAACACATGGCTCGAGAGGAACACCGTCGCCCCGTCGGCAACCGACGCGCGCACGACGTCGTTGAACTCGTGCTGCAACAGCGGGTCGAGCCCAGACGTCGGCTCGTCGAGGATCAACAGGTCGGGTCGATGCACGAATGCCTGGACGATCCCGACCTTGCGCCGGTTGCCGGTGCTCAGCTCTCCGATGCGCCGCGTCGGGTCGAGCGAGAACCGCTCGAGCAACTCGTCGAGACGCGCGAGGTCCACGCCGCCGCGCAAGGCGCCATAGAACCGGAATACCTCATCCCCCGTGTACGAGGGGTCGAGGTGCAAGTCACCGGGCAGGTAACCGATGCGTCCGCGCACGCGTGGGTCCGACGTCGCGCAGCCCAGGATCGTCGCGGTCCCAGCCGTCGGGCGGATGAAGTCGAGCAGGAGCCGAACGGTCGTCGTCTTGCCCGCGCCGTTCGGTCCCAACCACCCGAAGACTTCGCCGCGCTCGACATCGAGATCCAGGCCGTCGAGGGCGCGGATCGATCCGAAATCCTTGGTGAGGCCACGGACCTCGAGCGCGTTCACTGGTGCTCTCCCGTCGCGGCCCGCGGCCGACGCAGCTTCGGCCACGGAGCCTTCCGTTCGAACCACCGAGCGACGAGCACGTCCGTCGAAGAATGGAGGACGATCGACATCGCCACGACGATGGCGATCAAGTGGAACAGCTTCTCGCCGCGGGCGAAGTCCGCCTCGACGATCAGGAGCCCATACACGACCGATGCGAACCCCTTTGGCCCGAACCACGCGACGACCGTCCGCTCCTGGCTCGGTAGGCCGCTCCGGAGCAGCGAGACGAAGACCGCGGCGGGGCGCGCCACGAACATCGCGGCCACGGCGAACAGGTAGCCGCCAAGACCGATCTCCGGGAGGAACGAGGGCGCGATCAAGGCGCCGAACAGGAGTAGTGCACCGAGCTTGAGGAGCTCGGCGACGAGCTCGCCGAACTCACGGAACGTGTCGCGCGCGCGTTCGCTCGTGCTCGCGACCGTCACGCCGCCAGCGAACGCGGCGAGGAAAAGGTTCGCGTGCGTGAGGGACGCGATCGCGAACAACAACACCCCGATCGCGACGACGTGGAGCGGCTCGTAGACGCCTGCGGCGCGGACGAAGCGGCTCGCCTCCACGCGGATCGCAGCCCACGGCAAGGCGACACCGAGCGCGACGCCCAACGCGACTTCGGTGCCAAGACCGGTCCAGTGGGTGTGCTCCGAGGTCACGACGTCGAGCAGCACGATGACGAACGGCAACGCCAGCCCGTCGTTCAATCCGCTCTCGACGTTGAGCAGGTGACGGACCCGGTGCGGGATCTCGGCCCGGCCGACGATCGCGGCGGCGAAGACGGGATCGGTGGGGCTCAACGCCGCACCGATCAGGAACGCCTCGGGCAACGCCAAGCCCGCCAACAAGACGCCGAAGAGCGCGGTCGCGAGCAGGGTCAGCGGCAGGCCGAGCGCGAGCACCTGTCCGGGAAGCCGCCACGCCGCCATGAGGTCTTTGACTCCGACGCGCATGCCGTCGGTGAACAGCACCGAGAACAACGCCAACTCTGCGAACGCCCCGACGACGGCGCCGTCGCCGGCGTCGATGATGCCGAGCACACCCTCGCCCGCGACGAACCCCGCGGCCAGGAAGACGACCGCGGTCGAGAGGATGCTTCGGTCGGCGAGGTCGGAGATGAGCACCGCCGCCAGCAACACGACGCCAAAGACGAGGACGGTTTCCATGTGAAATCGAGTCCGGGGGGCGTCGGGGG